>NZ_JBHSOF010000028.1:0-105039 GCF_042656005.1 Kitasatospora misakiensis
TCCCCGGTGTGGGTGGGGGTGGGGTGGGATGGGGGGAGGGGTGGGGGTGGGGAGGGGGTGATCCAGATGGAGCGGAGGCCGGTGGCGTGGGCGCCGCGGAGGTCGGTGGCGGGGTTGTTGCCGACCATCCAGTCGGTGGGGGTGAGGGTGCGGCCGAGGCGGGTGGCGGCTAGGTGGAAGATCGCGGGGTCGGGCTTGCGGGCGCCGGCCTCTTCGGAGACGCAGACGGCGTCGACGGCGGGGAGTAGGCCGGTGCGGGTGAGTTTGGCGCGCTGGATGTCGGTGGAGCCGTTGGTGACCACGGCGATGGTCCAACCGGCCGCGCGGAGGGTGGCGAGGGCCTCGGGGACGCCAGGGAGGAGGTGGGTGCGGGCAGCTTCCTGGGTGACGTGGTTCGCCCAGAGGGTGGCGCCGGTGTGCGGGAGGCCGTAGTGGGCGGCGATCCGGGCGAAGCCGGTGGGGGATCGGTCGGCGCGCAGGAGGGTGAAGACGGTGGGGGCGGCCTCGGGCGGCAGGCCGTGGGTGGCGCAGAAGGCCGGGGTCCAGGCGTCGGGGCCGCCGTCGCGTTCGACGAGGGTGTGGTCCAGGTCGATCAGGAGCAACGGGGAGCGATGGCGCATGTTCGGAGAGTAGTGGATTGCCGGGGAGGTGGGTTATTGCGAGCGACTTGCAATTACGTCAGCTGGGCAGCACAGTGGTGGGGCAGGGTGGGGTCGGACCGTTTCAGCTTGCGCGCCGGGAGTCCTCCGTCACGGCTGATCGTCTTCCCAACCGGCGCCCGCCGGGACAGCGGTCCGCCCACCCCGCCCAGGTCAGGGGCCCGTCAAGAGTGGCGGACGGGGCGTCAAGAACCCGTACGGACCGGGGCCGGCGGTGGAGCGCCGCCCGCAGGATCGGAGCAACCGATCACCGCGGAGGTCCCGTCCGATGTCCAGCCACCTAGCCGCCGAGCCCGACACCACGGCCGGGAAGGCCGGGAAGGCCGGCGCGCACGGTGACGACCGGCACCGGCTGACCGTGCTCGGCGGGCTCGCGGCGCTCTCCCCGGACGCGATGACCTCGGTGGCCTACGGGCCGGAGTCGATCGTGCTGGTGCTCGCGGCGGCCGGGTCGTACGGCCTGGGGTTCACGCTGCCGGTCACGGTGGCGATCGCGGTGCTGCTGGCCGTGCTGGTGGCCTCCTACCGGCAGGTGATCGCGGCCTTCCCCGACGGCGGCGGCTCGTACGCGGTGGCCAAGGCGCACCTGGGCCGCCGGACGGCGCTGACCGCCGCGGCCTCCCTGGTGGTCGACTACGTCCTGAACGTGGCGGTGTCGGTGACGGCCGGGGTGGCCGCCCTGACCTCCGCGGTGCCGGGCCTGTACGGGGGCCGGGTGTGGCTCTGTCTGGGCGTGCTGGGGCTGGTGACGGCGGTGAACCTGCGGGGGATCGCCGAGTCGGCCCGCTGGTTCCTGGCGCCGACCGCTGTCTTCGTGCTGTCGATCCTGGCCATCGTCGTGGTCGGCCTGTTCCGGGACGCGCCCGCGAGCACCGCGGCCGCCGCCGGGCACGCCTCGGTGCTGACGGAGAACGCCACCGCGGTGGGCGCGCTGCTGCTGCTCAAGGCCTTCGCGGCCGGCTGCTCGGCGCTGACCGGCGTGGAGGCGGTGGCGAACGCCGTCCCCTCCTTCCGCGCGCCGGGCGTGAAGCGGGCCCAGCGCACCGAGGTCGCGCTCGGCGCGCTGCTGGGCGTGATGCTGATCGGACTGGCCGTGCTGATCGGCCGCTTCCACCTCCAGCCGGTCGAGGGCGTCACGGTGCTCGCCCAACTGGCCGACGCCTCGCTCGGCCACGGCGCCGGCTTCTACCTCGTCCAGTTCGCCACCGTCGTCCTGCTCGGCCTGGCCGCCAACACCTCCTTCGGCGGACTGCCCGTCCTGCTCCACCTGCTGGCCCGCGACAACCACCTGCCGCACGTCTTCGCCCTGCGCGCCGACCGCCAGGTCCACCGCCACGGCGTCCTCTTCCTGGCCGTCGCCTCGGCCGTGCTGCTGATCGGCTCGGGCGGCGACGTCAACGGCCTGGTCCCGCTGTTCGCGATCGGGGTGTTCGTCGGCTTCACGATCTGCCAGGTCGGTATGGTCCCCGGATCGGCGAGCGCCTCGAAGCGGTCACCGCGATCACCCGCCTCGCCCGTGACGGCCTCTCCGCCGCCCTCTCTCTCGGCGACGAGGTCATGGCCGTCACCGTCGTCCACGACCCCGCCGAGAGCGACACCGACGCCGACACCGAGACCGACACCGAGGCTGAGACGTCGGGGGCAGGGAATGGCGCGGCAAGGCGGCAGGAAAATAAGACGATATGCCCCAAATGAGCGGGTCGATCGTCATATCTTGACGATGTCTTAACGGCCCCCCTTGACGCCCCCGAAACACCCCCGCCCCGCCCACCCCGCCCCGCCCATACCGCCTCTGACCTGCGCGAACATCCCGCCCATCGGGCGTTCCGGCCGCCCGGTACGCGCCGAGACGGCCCATTGCGCGCCCGGCGTGCGCCCTTACGCTCGCCCATGTGTTCAACGTGCCCCAGGCGCTCAAGCGCCTAGTGATCGGCAGAGCCATGCGCAGCGAGGAGCTCGGCGAGACGCTGCTCCCCAAGCGCCTGGCCCTGCCGATCTTCGCTTCCGACCCGCTCTCCTCGGTCGCCTACGCGACCCAGGAGATCCTGCTGGTGCTCACCGTCGGTGGCGCCGCCTTCCTCTCCCTGACCCCGTGGGTCGCGGCCGGCGTGGTCGCGCTGATGGCGGTCGTGGTGATGTCCTACCGCCAGGTCGTGCACGCCTACCCGAGCGGCGGCGGCTCCTACGAGGTGGTCTCCCGCAACCTGGGCGCCAACTCGGGCCTGGTGGTGGCTGCCTCGCTGCTGGTCGACTACGTGATGACGGTCGCCGTCTCGGTGGCCTCCGGCGTGGACAACATCATCTCGGCGCTGCCCTCGCTGGCGGACCACCGGGTGGAGATGGCGGTCGGCTTCGTCGTCCTGCTGATGGCGATGAACCTGCGCGGCGTCCGGGAGTCCGGCAAGGCCTTCGCCGCGCCGACCTACCTGTTCATCGGCGGCATCCTGCTGATGGTGGCCACCGGACTGGTGCGGATGCTGCTCGGCGACGCCCCGGTGGCGGCCAGTGCCGCGTACGGGATCGTGCCGGAGGGCGGCAACGACACCCTGGCCGGGCTGGGGCTGCTGATGCTGGGCCTGCGGGCGTTCGCCTCCGGCTGCACGGCGCTGACCGGCGTGGAGGCGATCTCCAACGGCGTGCCGGCGTTCCGGGCGCCGAAGTCGAGGAACGCCGCCGCCACGATGGCCGTGATGGGCACCACGGCCGTGGTCATGTTCGTCGGCATCACCGCCCTGGCGCTGGTCGCCGACGTCCACATCGCCGACAACGCCTGCCAGCTCACCGGCTTCCCCGGGGACTGCGCCACCGCGCCGCAGCAGACCGTGATCGCCCAGCTGGCGGCGGCGATCTTCGGCGGCGACGGGAGCGTCCTCTTCTACTTCATCCAGGCGGTCACCGCGCTGGTGCTGATCCTGGCGGCCAACACGGCGTTCAACGGGTTCCCGCTGCTCGCCTCGATCCTGGCCGAGCACCGCTACCTGCCCCGGCAGATGCACACCCGCGGCGACCGGCTGGCCTTCTCCAACGGCATCATCGCGCTCGCGGTGGTGGCCGGCGGCCTGCTCTGGCTGTACGACGCGGACGTCACCAGCCTCATCCACCTCTACATCCTGGGCGTCTTCACCTCCTTCACGCTGTCGCAGATCGGCATGGTGAAGCACTGGAACCGGACCCTGGCCACCGAGACCGACCCGGCGGCGCGCGGCGGCGCCCAGCGCTCCCGGGTGATCAACTCCTTCGGCGCGGTCATCACCGCGCTGGTGCTGGTCATCGTGCTGCTGACCAAGTTCACCCAGGGCGCCTGGCTGGCGGTGGTCGCGGCGGTGGTGCTGTGGGTGATGATGCGCGGCATCCGTCGGCACTACGACAGCGTCGCCGAGGAGTTGGCGGTGGACGACCCGGAGGCCGAGTCGGTCCGCCCCTCCCAGGTGCACGGCATCGTGCTGGTCTCCAAGGTGCACAAGCCCACCCTGCGGGCGATCGGCTACGCGCAGGCGTTCGCGCCGGACACCCTGGAGGCGGTCACCGTCGCGGTCGAGCCGGACGCCACCGGGGAACTGCGGCGCCGGTGGGAGGAGTTGGACCTCCCGGTGCCGCTGAAGGTGCTGGACTCGCCGTACCGGGAGATCGCCAAGCCGGTGGTCCAGTACGTGCGGGAGTACCGGCAGACCAGCCCTCGGGGAGCGGTGGCGGTCTTCATCCCGGAGTACGTGGTCGGGCACTGGTGGGAGCACCTGCTGCACAACCAGTCGGCGCTCTGGCTGAAGAGCCGGCTGCTGTTCACCTCCGGCGTGATGGTGATCAGCGTGCCGTGGCAGCTGTCCTCCTCCAGCCGGGCCAACCGGCCCTCGCGGCGCGCCCCGGGCGCGGTCCGGCGGGGTGAGCCGGCCGTGCGCTCGGAGCGCGAGAAGCTGACGGCGCCCGAGCACGCGTAGCAGCGGACCCGGGCGCGGCGGAACGCGGATCGGGCCCCGGACGGCACCTGCCGTCCGGGGCCCCGGCGTACCCGGTCACGGGGCCTCGGCGTATCCCGTCACGGTCCGAACAAGACCCCGGACAACGCCCGGACGAGACCCCGGTCACGGCCTGGACAACGCCCGGACGAGACCCCGGTCACGGCCCGGACAAGGCCCCGTATGGAGCCCGTCAACAATCGAACGGGCGCCGTATGGAGGGCGTCAAGAGCGCCGTTGACGCTCGGTGAGCGCGGTTGGCTGGCTCCTGCCGGCCTTCCGCCGGTGCCGTGCCGGCGGACGAACGCGGGCCGCGGCCACTTCCGAACCACCGTGGTGGAGCCATGTCCGATCTCATCTACGTCGCCGTCACGGTCGCCGTGTTCGGCGTCATCGCCCTGATCGCACGGGGGGTGGAGAAGCTGTGACCGCGGAGAACGTCGTAGGTCTCATCGTGGCCGTCGCTCTCGTCGGGTACCTCGTCGTGGCGCTGATCTACCCGGAGAAGTTCTGACATGAGCTCCACTCTCGCGGGCTGGCTGCAGGTCCTCGCCCTGGTGGGCGCCCTGGCCCTGTGCTACCGCCCCCTGGGCGACTTCATCGCCCACACCCTCACCACCTCCAAGCACCTGAGAGCCGAGAAGGCGCTCTACCGGGTGATCGGCGTGGACGCCGACGCCGATCAGCGCTGGCCGGTCTACCTGCGGTCGGTGCTGGCCTTCTCGGCCGTGTCCGTCCTCTTCCTCTACGCCCTGATCCGGGTGCAGCAGTGGCTGCCGCTGGGGCTGGACGTGCCGCAGATGTCGGGCCACCAGGCGTGGAACACCGCGATCTCCTTCGTGGCCAACACCAACTGGCAGTCCTACAGCGGCGAGGCCGCGATGGGGCACCTGGCCCAGATGGCCGGCCTGGCGGTGCAGAACTTCGTCTCCGCGGCCGTCGGCATCGCGATCGTCGCCGCGCTGATCCGGGGCTTCACCCGCAACCGGACGGACCGGCTGGGCAACTTCTGGGTCGACCTGACCAGGATCAGCGTCCGGCTGCTGCTGCCGATCTCGATCGTCTTCGCGCTGGTCCTGGTCGCCACGGGCGTGGTGCAGAACTTCCACGGCTTCCACGAGGTCGCCACCCTGGCGGGCGACCCGCAGGCGGTGCCGGGCGGGCCGGTGGCCTCGCAGGAGGCCATCAAGCTGCTGGGCACCAACGGCGGCGGCTTCTACAACGCCAACTCGGCGCACCCCTTCGAGAACCCGACCGGCTTCTCCAACCTGGTCCAGGTCTTCCTCATCCTGGTGATCCCGTTCGCGCTGCCGCGTGCCTTCGGGCGGATGGTCGGGGACAACCGGCAGGGCTACGCGATCGTCTCGGTGATGGCGCTGTTCTGGGTCGCCTCGACGGTGCTGATCACGATCGCGGAGTCGCGGCACGCCGGCAGTGCGCTGCAGGCGGCGGGCGGGGCGATGGAGGGCAAGGAGCAGCGGTTCGGCATCGCGGCGTCCAGCCTGTTCGCCGCCTCGACGACGCTGACCTCGACCGGCGCGGTGAACTCCTTCCACGACTCGTTCACGCCGTTCGGCGGCGGTCTGGCGATGTTCAACATGATGCTGGGCGAGATCGCGCCCGGCGGTGTGGGTTCGGGCCTGTACGGGATGCTGGTGCTGGCGATCGTCGCGGTCTTCGTGGCCGGTCTGATGGTCGGGCGCACCCCCGAGTACCTGGGCAAGAAGCTCGGCGGCCGGGAGATGAAGTTCGCCTCCCTCTACATCCTGACCACGCCCACCCTCGTGCTGGTCGGCACGGGTGTGGCGATGGCGCTGCCGGGTGAGCGCGCCGGGATGCTCAACTCGGGCGCCCACGGCTTCTCCGAGGTGCTGTACGCCTTCGTCTCGGGCGCGAACAACAACGGTTCGGCGTTCGGCGGCATCACGGTGAACACCGACTGGTACGACACCGCGATCGGTCTGGCCATGGTGTTCGGCCGGTTCCTGCCGATGGTCTTCGTCCTGGCCCTGGCCGGCGCGCTCGCGCAGCAGCAGCCGGTCCCCGCCACCCCGGGCACCCTGCCCACCCACAAGCCGCTGTTCGTGGGCCTGCTGTCGGGCGTCGTCCTGATCGTCGTCGGCCTCACCTACTTCCCGGCCCTGGCTCTCGGGCCGATCGCGGAAGGTCTCTCCTGATGTCGTCCACCCTTACCGAGAAGCCGGCCCCGCAGCCGGAGCCGGCCCCCCAGTCGCAGCCGGAGCCGGCGCCCGCCGCGCTCGCCCCGCACAGAGCGGCCGGCGGCCTGCTGGACCCGAAGCTGATCGCGGCCTCCCTGCCGGACGCGGTGCGCAAGCTCGACCCCCGGGTGATGGTCAAGAACCCGGTGATGTTCGTCGTCGAGGTCGGCTCGGTCGTCACCACCGTCTCCGCGATAGCCGACCCGTCGGTCTTCGCCTGGGCGATCACCGTCTGGCTCTGGCTGACCACCGTCTTCGCCAACCTGGCGGAGGCCGTCGCCGAGGGCCGCGGCAAGGCGCAGGCGGACACCCTGCGCAGGACCAAGACCGACACCATGGCCCGCCGGCTGCTCGACTGGCCGACGAGTCAGGCCGAGGAGGAGGTGGCCGGCACCGCGCTGCGGCTGGGCGACCACGTGGTGGTCGAGGCCGGACAGGTCATCCCGGGCGACGGCGACGTCGTCGAGGGCGTGGCCTCGGTGGACGAGTCGGCGATCACCGGCGAGTCCGCGCCGGTGATCCGCGAGTCGGGCGGCGACCGCTCCGCGGTGACCGGCGGCACCAAGGTGCTGTCCGACCGGATCGTGGTGAAGATCGCCTCGGAGCCCGGCAAGTCGTTCATCGACCGGATGATCGCCCTGGTCGAGGGCGCCGCCCGGCAGAAGACCCCCAACGAGATCGCGCTCAACATCCTGCTGGCCTCGCTGACCGTCGTCTTCCTGATCGCGGTCGTCACGCTCCAGCCGATGGCCACCTACGCCGGTGCGCCGCAGTCGATGGTCGTCCTGGTCGCGCTGATCGTGGCGCTGATCCCGACCACGATCGGCGCGCTGCTCTCGGCGATCGGCATCGCGGGCATGGACCGGCTGGTCCAGCGCAACGTGCTGGCGATGTCCGGCCGCGCCGTCGAGGCCGCTGGCGACGTCACCACCCTGCTGCTCGACAAGACCGGCACCATCACCCTCGGCAACCGCCAGGCCGCCGAGTTCCTGCCGGCCCAGGGCGTGAGCGTCGGGGACCTCGCGGACGCCGCGCAGCTGTCCTCCCTCGCGGACGAGACGCCGGAGGGCCGTTCGATCGTCGTCCTCGCCAAGACGGAGTACGGTCTGCGGGCCCGCGCCCAGGGCGAGTTGACGCACGCCACCTGGGTGCCGTTCACCGCGCAGACCCGGATGTCCGGCGTCGACCTGGCCGAGGCCGAAGGCGTGCACTCGGTGCGCAAGGGCGCGGCGGGCTCGGTCACCCACTGGGTCACCGAGAACGGCGGCACGGTCGGCGGCGACGTCGCCGAGCTGGTCGACGGCATCTCCGCCGCCGGCGGCACCCCCCTGCTCGTCGCCTCCCGGACCGGCGGTGCGGTGCCCAGGGCCCTCGGCGTGATCCACCTCAAGGACGTGGTGAAGGAGGGCATGCGGGAGCGCTTCGACGAGCTGCGCCGGATGGGCATCAGGACCATCATGATCACCGGCGACAACCCGCTGACCGCCAAGGCGATCGCGGAGGAGGCGGGCGTGGACGACTTCCTCGCCGAGGCCACCCCCGAGGACAAGATGGCCCTGATCAAGAAGGAGCAGGCCGGCGGCAAGCTGGTCGCGATGACGGGCGACGGCACCAACGACGCCCCCGCCCTCGCCCAGGCCGACGTCGGTGTCGCGATGAACACCGGCACCATGGCGGCCAAGGAGGCCGGCAACATGGTCGACCTGGACTCCAACCCGACCAAGCTGATCGAGATCGTCGAGATCGGCAAGCAACTGCTCATCACCCGCGGCGCGCTGACCACCTTCTCCATCGCCAACGACGTCGCCAAGTACTTCGCGATCATCCCGGCGATGTTCGCGGCGGTCTACCCGGGCCTGGACAAGCTCAACATCATGCAGCTGCACAGCCCGCAGTCCGCGATCACCTCGGCCGTCATCTTCAACGCCCTGGTCATCATCGGCCTGATCCCGCTGGCCCTGCGCGGGGTGAAGTACCGGCCGTCCGACGCCAGTTCGCTGCTGCGCCGCAACCTCGGCCTCTACGGCCTCGGCGGCCTGGTCGTCCCGTTCGTCGGCATCAAGCTGATCGACCTCGTCGTCCAGTTCATCCCCGGCCTGAGCTGAGAGAGGAGAACGCATCATGTCCAAGCCCCTGCCCACCACCGTGCGCACGCACTTCACCGCGCTGCGGATGCTGCTGGTGATGACGGTGCTCCTCGGCATCGCCTACCCGCTGCTGGTCACCGGAGTCTCCCAACTGGCCTTCGCCGACAAGGCGAACGGCTCGATCGTGAAGGTCGACGGCAAGGAGGCCGGCTCCAGCCTGCTGGGCCAGAACTTCAACCTGCCCAAGCAGAACCCGGACGACCCGAACGAGGCCCCGCGCCCCGACCCGCGGTGGTTCCAGCCGCGCCCCGGCGCCTACGACCCCAAGGCCTCCGGCGCCTCCAACCTCGGACCCAACAGCGCGGACCTCGCCAAGACCGTCGAGGAACGCCGCCAGGCGGTCGCCGCGTTCGACGGCGTCGACCCGGCGAGCGTCCCGGTGGACGCCCTCACCGCCTCCGGCTCCGGCCTCGACCCGGACATCTCCACCGCCTACGCCCAGCAGCAGGTCGAGCGGGTCGCCGCGGCCCGCGGGCTGCCGGCGGACACCGTCCGCAAGCTGGTCGAGAAGTACACCGACGGCCGCTCGCTGGGCTTCCTCGGGCAGTCGGGCGTCAACGTCGTCCTGCTGAACCGGGCGCTGGCGGAACAGAAGTGACGGTCGATCGGCTGAGCACCTGAGGCGGGCCGGTCCGGGCCGGGGCGAGCACCCCGCACCCGGACCGGCCCGCCGCCCGGCCCCCCAGCCCCCGTATGTCGCAGCAGACGAAGCAGCAGACGAAAGAGCAGCGCCCATGGCCCGCGACCTCACCCCCGGCACCGGACACCGACGTGGCCGGCTGAGGGTGTACCTCGGCTCCGCCCCCGGTGTCGGCAAGACCTACCGGATGCTGGACGAGGCACGGCGCAGACGGGACCGCGGCGCGGACGTCGTGGTCGGCTGGATCGAGTGCCACGGCCGCCGGCACACCGAGGCCATGCTCGACGGCCTGGAGGTCCTGCCCCCGGCCCACCGCTCCTACCGGGACGCCGAGTTCGCGGAGATGGACCTCGACGCCGTCCTCGAACGCGCCCCGGCCCTCGTGCTGGTGGACGAACTCGCCCACACCAACATCCCCGGCGGACGCAACGGCAAGCGCTGGCAGGACGTCGAGGAGCTGCTGGCCGCCGGCATCGACGTCATCACCACCGTCAACGTCCAGCACCTGGAGTCGCTGAACGACGTCGTCCAGAAGATCACCGGCATCCCGCAGCGCGAGACCGTCCCGGACGAGGTGGTCCGCCGGGCCGACCAGATCGAACTCGTCGACATGGCCCCCCAGGCGCTGCGCCGCCGGATGGCCCACGGCAACGTCTACCGGGCGGAGAAGGTGGACGCCGCGCTCTCCAACTACTTCCGGGTCGGCAACCTCACGGCCCTGCGCGAGCTCGGCCTGCTCTGGGTGGCCGGGCGGGTCGACGAGGGGCTGCGCGACTACCGGGCCAGCCACAACATCGACCGCGTCTGGGAGACCCGCGAACGCGTCGTGGTCGCCCTCACCGGCGGCCCCGAGGGCGAGACGCTGATCCGCCGGGCCGCCCGGATCTCCCGCCCGTCGCCCACCGCCACCCTTGGCCGAGACGCTCCGCGCCGCCCCTCTCTCCGCACCGCCGGCGGGGACCTGCTCGCCGTGCACGTCACCCGCAGCGACGGCCTGGCCGGCGCCTCCTCCGGCGCGCTCGCCCAGCAGCGGCAGCTGGTCGAGACCCTCGGCGGCAGCTACCACGTGGTCGTCGGCGACGACATCCCCACCGCGCTGCTCGCCTTCGCCCGCGCCCACGACGCCACCCAGCTCGTCCTCGGCACCAGCCGGCGCGGCCGGACCGCCCGCTTCCTCACCGGCCCCGGCATCGGCGAGACCACCGTGGACGCCTCCGAGGACATCGACGTCCACATGGTCACCCACGCGTTCACCGGCCGCGGCCGCCTCCCCGCGCTCGGCCGCCGCCACTCCCCGCGCCGCACCGCCGCCGGCTTCGTCGCCGGTCTGGTGGTGCCGTGGCTGCTGACCGCGCTGCTCTCGCACTTCCACGGCGGGGTGAACCTCACCACCGACGCGCTGATCTTCCAGCTCGGCGTGGTCGCGGTGGCCCTGCTCGGCGGCGCCACCTCCGCCCTGCTGGCCGCGCTGGTCGCCTCGGCGCTGCTCAACTACTTCTTCATCCCGCCCGTCCACACCTTCACCATCGGCGAGACCAACAACATCATCGCCCTGGTGGTCTTCGCCGCCGTCGCGCTGACCGTCTCCACCGTGGTCGACCACGCGACCCGGCTCACCGCCCGGGCCGCCCGGGCCACCGCCGAGGCCGAGACCCTCTCCACCCTGGCCGGCAGCGTGCTGCGCGGCGCGGACGCCCTGCCCGCGCTGCTGGAGAAGTCCCGCACCGCCTTCGGGATGCACGCCGTCGCCCTGCTGGAGCGCACCGGCGGCGAGGTGCTCGCCTCCTGCGACGCGGCCTCCTGCGACGCGGCCTCCGGCGACGCGGCCTCCGGCGACACCGCCGAGGGGGTCGCCGCCGGCACCGACGGCGACCCGGGCCGGATCCTGGAGACCACCGAAGTCCCGGTCGGCGCCGACGCCGTCCTCGTCCTCACCGGCCGCCGACTGCCCGCCGCCGACCAGCGCGTGCTCACCGCCTTCGCCGCGCACGTCGCCGCCGCCCTCGAACGCGACCGCCTCGCCGTGGTCGCCGCCGAGGTCGAGCCGATCAAGGCCGCCGACCGGATGCGCACCGCCCTGCTCGCCGCCGTCAGCCACGACCTGCGCACCCCGCTCGCCGCCGCCCTCGCCTCGGTCGGCTCGCTGCGCAGCCCCGACGTCGAGTTCTCGCCCGAGGACCAGGCCGAACTCCTCGCCACCGCCGACGAATCCCTCGTCAAGCTCACCCGACTGGTCGACAACCTGCTCGACATGAGCCGACTCCAGGCCGGCGCGCTCACCCTGCACCTCGCCGAGACCCACCTCGACGAGATCCTGCCGCGCGCCCTCGACTCGCTCGCCGACCCGTACGCCCCCGTCCAGCCGCTCGACCTGGAGAGCGTCCCACCCGTCCTCGCCGACCCGCCGCTGCTGGAACGCGTCCTCGCCAACGTGATCACCAACGCGCTGCGGCACAACGCGCCCGGCGCGCCCGTGCTGGTCGCCGCCAGCCACCACGCCGAACGGGTCGAACTGCGGGTGATCGACCGGGGCCCCGGCATCGCCCCCGAGGACCGCGACCGGGTCTTCCTGCCGTTCCAGCGGCTCGGCGACACCGACAACACCACCGGCGTCGGCCTCGGCCTCGCCCTCTCCCGCGGCCTCGCCGAGGCCATGGGCGGCGGCCTGGAGGTCGAGGACACCCCCGGCGGCGGCACCACCATGCTGCTCACCCTGCCCGCCGCACCGGCGCCACCCGGGCCCCCGCCCGCCGAGTACCCCGCCGACCACCCGTCCGCGTACCCGGGGGAGGTCCCCGTATGAGCGAGATCCTCGTCGTCGACGACGAGCCGGCGCTGCTGCGCACCCTGCGGATCAACCTCGGCGCCCGGCAGTACGCCGTCCGCACCGCCGCCACCGGCGGCGAGGCCCTGGACCGCGCCGCGCACACCGCCCCCGACGCCGTGCTGCTCGACCTCGGCCTGCCCGACCTCGACGGCATGGACGTCATCCGGCGCCTGCGCAGCCGCAGCGCGGTGCCGATCATCGTGCTCTCCGGCCGCGCCGGCACCGCCGATAAGGTGAACGCGCTGGACGCCGGCGCCGACGACTACCTCACCAAGCCGTTCCTGATGGAGGAACTGCTGGCCCGGCTGCGGGCCGTGCTGCGCCGCCCGCCGGTCACCGGCGCCCAGGCGGCGCCCGCGGCGGTGATCGGCGACCACACCGTGGACCTCGCCGCCACCACCGTGACCGGACCGGACGGGCCGGTGCGGCTCACCCCGACCGAGTGGCGGATCCTCGCCCTGCTGCTGGCCGACCCCGGCCGGCTGGTGCCCGGCCGGCGGATCCTGCGCGAGGTCTGGGGCCCGGCCCACGAGCAGCGCGGCAACTACCTGCGGGTCTACCTCGCCGGGCTGCGGCGGAAGCTGGAACGCGACCCGGCCCGGCCGCGCCACCTGATCACCGAACCGGGCATCGGCTACCGGTACGAGCCCTGAAGAGCGCTGTCGACGAGCCGTCAGGAGCCCCGTTCAGCCCCCGTTCAGCCCCCGTTCAGCCCCCGTCCGTGCCGTCCGACTGCCGGGGCAGCGCCAGGGCCACCGTGTCGGCGAACTCCCGCACCGCGCTGGTCCGGCTGACCACCCGCCCGCCGTGCACCACCAGCCGGCTGTGCCCGCCCGCCAGGGCGCCGGAGAGGCTGTCCCCGCGCACCGCCAGCAGCTCCGCCGGGAAGCCGGCGTCCACCCGCACCGGCGGCAGCCCGAGCGCCAGCCGCGCCTGGTTGGACACCGCGTCGTACGCGGCGTCCGGGTCCAGCACCCCGCCCGCCGCCAGCAGGTACGCGGCCTCCAGCGGATCCGCCCGCCCGACCGGGTTGGCGCCGTCGCGCAGCGAGCCGCTGCCCGCGACCAGCGGCACCCGGGCCTTCACCAGCTCGCGCAGCAACTCGGGCCGCAGGCCGCTCGCCAGGCCCTCCAGCCCCGCGCAGCCGCCGTTCTGCGGCAGGCAGACCACCCGGACCCCGCTGCTGGCCAGCACCGTCGAGGCGCCCGGCGCGAGCCCGCCGCACGGACCGACCACCACCCGGGGCCGCAGCGGCGCGAGCGCCCCGGCCAGCCGGGCCAGCTGCACCGGATCGGCGGCCGTGGTGTGCAGGTCCACCGCGCAGTCGGCCTCCCGGGCGGCCTCCAGCAGCAGCTGGACGTAGCCCGCCGGGTCCGGGTCCAGCTCGGGGCAGCCGCCGGCCGCCGTGGCGCCCAGCTTCAGCGCCTCCCGCAGCTGGACCCGGCCGTCCGCCCCGGCCCGGCCGGTGAGCAGCCGGGGCATCGCGACCGCCTGGAGGTCGGCGAGGCCGCGCACCGCCTGCTGGGCGGTGAGGACCGCCTCCAGCCGGCGCAGCCCGTGCACGTCGCCGATCCGGACGTGGGTGCGCTGGGCGGTGGCGCCGTAGCCGAGCGAGGTGAGCGCGGCCTCGGTCACCCGCCGGGTGAGCTCGGCGGGCGTCTCCGGCGGCGGGGTGGGCAGCGCGGCGGAGAAGGCGACGTCGTAGTGCGCGTGGGCCTCGGCCGGGGCCGGCAGCAGGAGGTAGCCGCGCAGGTCGATCCGGGCCCCGGTGGTGACGGTGGGGCCGCCGGGCAGGGCCGGCAGCGGGCCGAGTCCGCCCGAGGTGCCGACGGCCTGGATCCGGCCGCCGCTGATCCGGACGTCCACCACCCGGCCGTCCGCCAGCCGGGCCCCGGTGAGCAGCAGGACGGGTCCGTGCCCGAGCGGGTTGGCGGCCGGGCCGGATCCGGGGTGAGGTCCGTCGGCGGCTGCGCTGTCCATCGCCCGGCTCCTTCGTGCGTCCCGGTTCCTGCTCGGGTCAATGAGCGACGAGCCTACGGCGGGCGGGCCCGGGGCGCCGGGAGGCGGGCAATAGTCGTATCGGCTCGGGGCGCGCCCCCTGAGGCGGGCCGAACGCCCGGCCTTCGATCGTTCGCCCGTGCGCCTCGTCGACCTGCGGACTTCCCCGCGGGATACGGATTTCACCTCTGGGCGCGGAACGTGTAATCTCTTCCTCGTTCGCCCCTATAGCTCAGTCGGTAGAGCGTCTCCATGGTAAGGAGAAGGTCTGCGGTTCGATTCCGCATGGGGGCTCTGGTGAGAGTGAGTCGGCTTCGGCTGTGCTCAGGATCACCGTGGCGGTGTAGCTCAGTTGGTAGAGCAAGCGGCTCATAATCGCTGTGTCACCGGTTCAAGTCCGGTCACCGCTACCCCGCGTAGTCGGTCGGGAGATCGCACTCCCGGTCGGCTACTCTTGTCTGTGTTCTTATTCATTGTCCAAGGAAGGCACTCCCGTGGCTGCCACCGATGTCCGCCCGAAGATCACGCTGGCCTGCGTGGAGTGCAAGGAGCGGAACTACATCACCAAGAAGAACCGGCGTAACGACCCGGACCGTCTTGAGATGAAGAAGCACTGCCCCCGCTGCAACTCGCACACCGCGCACCGCGAGACCCGCTGACCCTGCTGCAGGGCAACGGGCCTGTGTGACCAGGTCTATGGCTCCGGGCCGCATCCCTCACTGGGGGATGCGGCCCGGAGTCTTTTCTGTTCGAACCGTTTGTCCACCGCGTTTGACGAGGAGCTGCCGATGGCACTCGACCCCTCCTTCATCGGGCGGACCTACCCGCCCACCGAGCCGTACGAGGTCGGGCGGGAGAAGATCCGCGAGTTCGCCGTCGCCGTCGGTGACGCCAACCCCGCGTACCTCGACCCGGAGGCCGCCAAGGCGCTCGGGCACCCGGACGTGATCGCACCGCCGACCTTCCCGATCGTGCTCACCATGCGGGCCGCCGGCCAGGTCGTCCAGGACCCGGAGCTGGGCCTGGACTACAGCCGGGTCGTGCACGGCGACCAGAAGTTCAGCTACACCCGCCCGGTGCGGGCCGGCGACCGGCTCACCGTGGCGGTCACCGTCGACAACATCAAGTCGCTGGCCGGCAACGACGTGCTCACCGTGCGCGGCGAGGTCGCGGACGTGACCGGCGAGCACGTGGTGACGTCCGTCATGACCCTGGTGGCCCGGGCCGCCGACGAGAAGGCGGGGGAGTGAGCCCGATGGCGATCGGATACGACGAGATCGAGGTCGGCACCGAGCTGCCGGCGCAGTCCTTCCCGGTGACCCGCGCCACACTGGTGCAGTACGCGGGCGCCTCCGGGGACTTCAACCCGATCCACTGGAACGAGAAGTTCGCCCTGGAGGTCGGCCTGCCCGACGTCATCGCGCACGGCATGTTCACCATGGCCGAGGCGATCCGGGTGGTGACCGACTGGGTCGGCGACCCGGCCGCGGTGGTCGAGTACGGCGTCCGGTTCACCCGTCCGGTGCCGGTGCCCAACGACGGGACCGGCTCGGTGATCGAGGTCACCGGCAAGGTGGCCAAGCTGCTCGACGACCGCAAGGTCCAGGTCGACCTGGTGGCCAGCTACGCCGGCCAGAAGGTGCTCGGCATGTCCCGGGCGGTCGTCCGGCTCGCCTGAGTCAGCACCTGGTCAGGGGGCGGTGGCGGTACGGGCTCCCCGTACCCTGGGGGGCGTGCTGGAAGAACTCGACGCCCCCCTCGCCCCGCTGACCACCCTGCGGCTCGGCGGCCCGGCCCGCCGCCTGGTGACCGCGCACACCGACGACGAGGTGATCGCCGCCGTCCGCGCCGCGGACGCGGCCGGGGAGCCGCTGCTGGTACTCGGCGGCGGCTCCAACCTGGTGATCGGCGACGCCGGCTTCCCCGGCACCGCGCTGCGGATCGCCACCACCGGCTTCGCCCTGGACGGCACCGCGCTGGAGCTGGCCGCCGGCGAGGTCTGGGCCGACGCGGTGGCCCGCACCATCGAGGCCGGCCTGGCCGGTGTCGAGTTCCTGGCCGGCATCCCCGGCTCGGCCGGCGCCACCCCGGTGCAGAACGTCGGCGCGTACGGCCAGGAGGTCGCGCAGACGATCACCGAGGTGGTCGCCTACGACCGCCGCGCCGACGAGGTGGTCACCCTCCCGAACGCCGCGTGCGCGTTCTCCTACCGGCACAGCCGTTTCAAGGCCGACCCGGAGCGCTACGTGGTGCTGCGGGTCCGCTTCGCGCTGGAGGACGCCGCCGGGCGCTCCACCCCGGTCCGCTACGCCGAGGTCGCCAAGCACTTCGGAGTGGCCACGGACGAGCGGGTCGACCTGCGCGAGGCCCACGCCGCAGTGCTGGGGCTGCGGGCCGGCAAGGGCATGGTGCTGGATCCGGCGGACCACGACACCTGGTCGGCCGGCTCCTTCTTCACCAACCCGGTGCTCGACCCCGAGCAGTACGCCGCCTTCCTGGCGCTCGCCACCGAGCGCGAGCTGACCGCCCCCGCCTACCCGGCCCCGGACGGGCACACCAAGACCTCGGCCGCCTGGCTGATCGACCGGGCCGGCTTCGCCAAGGGCTACGGGAGCGGCCCGGCGACCCTCTCCGGCAAGCACACCCTGGCACTCACCAACCGCGGCGCGGCCACCACCGAGGACCTGCTCGCCCTGGCCCGGGAGATCCGGGACGGCGTGCGGGCGGCCTTCGGGGTGGAACTGGTGAACGAGCCGGTGATGGTCGGCGTCAGCCTGTAGGGCCGCCCTCCCGGCGCGCGGCTACCCCGCCAGCCAGGCGTCGACGTCCGCCAGCAGTTCCTTCTTGACGCTGTCGGGCGCCATCGAGCCGCGCACCGACTGCCGGGCCAGCTCGGCCAGTTCGGGGTCGGAGAACCCCAGCACGTCCCGGGCCAGGCCGTACTGCTCGGCGAGCCGGCTGCCGAACAGCAGCGGGTCGTCGGCGCCGAGGGCGAGTGGCACCCCGGCGTCGAACAGCCGGCGCAGCGGGACGTCCTCGGGGCGCTCGTAGACGCCCAGCGAGACGTTCGAGGACGGGCAGACCTCGCAGGTGATCTGACGGTCGGCCAACCGCTGCATCAGCCGCTCGTCCTCGGCGGCCCGCACGCCGTGACCGATCCGGCCGGCGCCGAGGTCGTCCAGGCAGTCCCGGACGGACTCCGGTCCGGCCAGCTCGCCGCCATGCGGGGCGGCCAGCAGCCCGCCCCGGCGGGCGATGTCGAAGGCCCGGTCGAAGTCGCGGGCCAGGCCGCGCCGCTCGTCGTTGGACAGGCCGAAGCCGACCACCCCCCGGTCGGTGTAGCGGACGGCCAGCCGGGCCAGGGTCCGGGCGTCCATCGGGGACTTCATCCGATTGGCCGCGACCAGCACCCGGATGCCGACCCCGGTGGCCTCGGCGGCCTGCGCCACGGCGTCCAGGATCAGCTCCAGGGCGGGGATCAGACCGCCGAGCCGGGGCGCGTAGGAGGTCGGGTCGACCTGGATCTCCAGCCAGCGGGAGCCGTCCCGCCGCTCGTCCTCGGCGGTCTCCAGGACCAGCCGGCGGATGTCCGCCTCGTCGCGGAGCACCGAGCGGGCGGTGTCGTAGAGGCGCTGGAACCGGAACCAGCCGCGTTCGTCGGTGGCCCGCAGGCGGGGCGGCTCGCCGGAGCTGAGCGCCTCCGGCAGCCGGACACCGTGCTTGTCGGCCAGTTCCAGCAGGGTGGCCGGGCGCATCGAGCCGGTGAAGTGCAGGTGCAGGTGGGCCTTCGGGAGGTCCCTGACGTCGCGCGGATTCAGCAGGCGTTCCATTCACGAATCCTGCCGTATCGGGGGCCCCTACGGGAACCGCCCTCTTCCCGGCCCCCGAAGGGGTGAAAAGAGGGCGGTCCGGTCACCCGGCGTTGACGAGCCCCCACCTACCCGCCGTGACCCCCGCCGGGCACGACCGCGAGCGAGCCGAAGGGCCGCGCCGGTGCCGAAAGGGAGGAGCGAGGACGACGCGACGAAGGAGCGGCGTTGGAGCGACGACCGTCGGCACCGGGTCAAAGCGGCCCGGAGGCGAGCCGAGCCCCAACAAATCAGCGGGCCTCGGCGAGGAGGGTCTGGATGCGGCCGACGCCCTCGGCGAGGTCGGCGTCGCCCAGCGCGTAGGAGAACCGCAGGTAGCCGGGGGTGCCGAAGGCCTCGCCGGGGACGACCGCGACCTCGACCTCGTCCAGGATCAGCGAGGCCAGCTCGGCGGAGCTCTGCGGACGCTGCCCGCGGATCTCCTTGCCCAGCAGGCCCTTGACGGACGGGTAGACGTAGAAGGCGCCCTCGGGCTCGGGGCAGACCACGCCGTCGATCTCGTTGAGCATCTTCACGATGGTGCGGCGGCGCCGGTCGAAGGCGGTGCGCATCTCGTGGACGGCGGAGAGGTCGCCGGAGACGGCGGCCAGGGCGGCGCGCTGGGCCACGTTGGAGACGTTCGAGGTGGCGTGCGACTGCAGGTTGGTCGCGGCCTTGACGACGTCCTTGGGGCCGATCACCCAGCCGACCCGCCAGCCGGTCATCGCGTAGGTCTTGGCGACGCCGTTCACCACGATGGTCTTGTCGGCCAGCTCCGGCAGCAGGGCCGGCAGCGAGGTGAACTCGGCCTCGCCGTAGACCAGGTGCTCGTAGATCTCGTCGGTGAGCACCCACAGGCCGTGCTCCAGGGCCCAGCGGCCGATCGCCTCGGCCTCGGCCCGGGTGTACACGGCGCCGGTCGGGTTGGACGGCGAGACGAACAGCACGACCTTGGTGTTCTCGGTGCGCGCGGCCTCCAACTGCTCGACCGAGACCTTGTACCCGGTGGTCTCGTCGGTCACGACCTCCACCGGCACACCGCCGGCCAGCTGGATCGACTCGGGGTAGGTGGTCCAGTACGGCGCCGGGACGATGACCTCGTCGCCCGGGTCGAGGATCGCCGCGAACGCCTCGTAGATCGCCTGCTTGCCGCCGTTGGTCACCAGTACCTGGGACGCGTCCACCGCGTAGCCGGAGTCGCGCAGCGTCTTGGCCGCGATCGCCTCCTTGAGCTCCGGCAGGCCGCCGGCCGGGGTGTAGCGGTGGTTCCGGGGGTCGCGGCAGGCCTCGACGGCCGCCTCGACGATGTAGTCCGGGGTGGGGAAGTCCGGCTCGCCGGCGCCGAAGCCGATGACGGGCCGGCCGGCCGCCTTGAGGGCCTTGGCCTTGGCGTCCACGGCGAGGGTGGCGGACTCGGCGATCGCGCCGATCCGGGCGGAGACGCGGCGGTCGGCGGGGCGGACGGAACGGTCGGGCTGCGGGGTGGAAGCGCTCATGCCTGCATGGTCGCAGACCGCACACCGCCCGGGCATGGCGGTTTCACGATATGTACGGGCCCGTCCGGATGGCGGCCCGGTGGTGCCGGAGCGACAGCCCGGACGGCCGCCCGGGCGTCGGCCTGGGTCACGGCCCGTGCGTCGGCCCGGAAAAACAAGAGGTTCGACCAAACGCCCTTCGACCCCGTACACTCACTGCTCGACGGCCACCGAACGAACCGGAGCCTCCACCGCCGCACACAATCTGTGCGGACAATGGCGGAAGATGCGGTAGGTTGGTGGTCGCTACTGGGACCGCGAGGCCCCGTAGGGCAATAGCTCAATTGGTAGAGCACCGGTCTCCAAAACCGGCGGTTGGGGGTTCAAGTCCCTCTTGCCCTGCTGCTTGACCCGTAATCAGCCCGTTCGCTCCACAGAGCGAACGGGCTTGATGCGGAGAGGGCACCGATCAGCACCGCTAGCCGGCCGCTCGTGCCTCACCGGGTACGCAGTCGACGCTCGGCAGGACCCGGATTCAGGTGAGGACGAGTGACGGAGACCACGGGCTCCACCGCAACGCCTGAGAGCGGCAACCCCGAGGGGGCCGACGGCGCTGCCGAGACCATGTCCGCCGAGGGCGAGTCGCAGTCGCGTCGCAAGCGCTCTGGCGAGAAGAAGTCCGGCAAGCGGGCCAAGAAGGGCGTCTTCGCCCGGCTCGCCCTGTTCTACCGGCAGATCATCGCCGAGCTGCGCAAGGTCGTCTGGCCGAGCCGCAACCAGCTGGTGAGCTACACCACCGTCGTCGTCGTGTTCGTCGTGATCGTGATGGCTTTCGTCTCCGGTCTCGACTACGGCTTCTCCAAGGCGGCCCTCTGGATCTTCGGCTGACCAAGCCGTTCCGCCTGTGAATTCCACCTCCCGACCCGGGCCGGTCCTCGGCCCGGGTCGAGCTGTCTGCGTCGGGGGTACGAGGCCGCTACCGTTGACTCGGTACTGTTGAAGTCTTCGAGGCGAACTTCCGGCGACCGTGTCAGCGGAGCGGAGTCAGGTCGTCGCGGAGCGCGCCACCTTCACCATCTCCAGGAAAGAAGCAGCCACCGTGTCTGAGTCCCCCCTGTACGACGCCGACGAGACCGTCCGCGAGGCGGATGTCGCCGCCGAGGACGCGGCCGAGCTGGCTGACGCCGTCGAGTCCGACGAGCAGCAGATCGTGGACGCGGTCGACGCCGACCAGGACGAGGTCGAGGCGGCCGACGAGGCCGGGGAGCCGGCCGAGGTCGAGCTGCACGTGGAGGCCGAGGAGGAGTTCGACGAGGAGCTCGGCGAGGAGGCCACCGACGAGGAGGCCGCCGCCGAGGAGCTCGTCGAGGCGGACGACGAGACCGAGACCGAGACCGAGGACGAGGCCGAGGAGGCCGTCGAGGTCGACCCGGTCGCCAAGTTCCGCGAGGACCTGCGGTTCATGCCGGGCGAGTGGTACGTGATCCACACCTACGCCGGCTACGAGAACCGGGTGAAGCAGAACCTGGAGCAGCGCGCGGTCTCCCTCAACGTCGAGGAGTACATCTTCCAGGCCGAGGTGCCGCAGGAGGAGGTCGTCCAGATCAAGAACGGCGACCGCAAGACCATCCGCCAGAACAAGCTCCCCGGCTACGTCCTGGTGCGCATGGACCTCACCCCGGAGTCCTGGGGCGTCGTCCGCAACACCCCCGGTGTCACCGGCTTCGTCGGCAACGCCTACGACCCGTACCCGCTGACCCTGGACGAGGTCGTCAAGATGCTCGCCCCGGACGTCGAGCGCCAGGCGGCCAAGGAGGCGGGCAAGCCCTCGCCGATCAAGCCGAGCGAGATCCAGGTGCTCGACTTCGAGGTCGGCGACTCGGTCACCGTCACCGACGGCCCGTTCGCGACCCTGCAGGCGACCATCAACGAGATCAACCCCGACTCGAAGAAGGTCAAGGGCCTGGTCGAGATCTTCGGCCGGGAGACCCCGGTCGAGCTCTCCTTCGACCAGATCCAGAAGAACTAGTTCCCACGGTCTTCGGATTCGGGGCGGGGCCGTCGGCCCCGCCCCGAATCCGTTTTGGTCCAGCGACGCCGAGGCGTTAGCCTGGTCCGATGTGTGTGTGAAGGCCGGGTGTCGCCCCGGTTCCGCACGCACCAGCAATCACCTCTCGGAAGGACCCGGAGAGACATGCCTCCCAAGAAGAAGAAGGTCACGGGGCTTATCAAGCTCCAGATCAACGCCGGTGCGGCCAACCCGGCTCCGCCGGTCGGCCCCGCGCTGGGCCAGCACGGCGTCAACATCATGGAGTTCTGCAAGGCCTACAACGCCGCGACCGAGTCGCAGCGCGGCATGATCGTGCCGGTGGAGATCACGGTCTACGAGGACCGTTCCTTCACCTTCATCACGAAGACGCCGCCGGCCGCGCGCCTCATCCTGAAGGCCGCCGGTATCGAGAAGGGCTCCAGCGAGCCGCACAAGACCAAGGTCGCCAAGCTCACCAGCGCCCAGGTCCGCGACATCGCCACCACCAAGATGCCCGACCTGAACGCCAACGACCTGGACGCCGCGGAGAAGATCATCGCCGGCACCGCCCGGTCGATGGGCATCACGGTCGAGGGCTGATCACCCTTCTCGTCCACGTGGTAGGGCCCGCGCAGGCCCGCTGAACACCACAACTCCATTCACCATTCAGGAGCAGCTATGAAGCGCAGCAAGGCCCTGAAGGCCGCGGACGCCCAGGTCGACCGCGAGCGCCTTTACGCCCCCCTCGAGGCCGTCCGCCTCGCCAAGGCGACCAGCACCACCAAGTTCGACGGCACCGTCGAGGTCGCCATGCGTCTGGGTGTCGACCCGCGCAAGGCCGACCAGATGGTCCGCAGCACCGTGATCCTCCCGCACGGCACCGGTAAGACCGCTCGGGTCCTGGTCTTCGCGACCGGCGAGCGTGCCGAGGCCGCGCGTGCTGCGGGCGCCGACATCGTCGGTGCCGACGAGCTGATCGACGAGGTCGCGAAGGGCAAGCTGGACTTCGACGCCGTCGTCGCCACCCCGGACCTCATGGGCAAGGTCGGCCGCCTCGGCCGCGTGCTCGGCCCGCGTGGTCTGATGCCGAACCCGAAGACCGGCACCGTCACCCCCGATGTCGCCAAGGCTGTCAACGACATCAAGGGCGGCAAGATCGAGTTCCGCGTCGACAAGCACTCGAACCTGCACTTCATCATCGGTAAGGCCTCCTTCACCGACGAGCAGCTGGTCGAGAACTACGCCGCCGCGCTGGACGAGGTGCTCCGCGCCAAGCCGTCCGCCGCCAAGGGCCGCTACATCAAGAAGACCGCGTTCTCGACCACCATGGGCCCCGGTGTCCTGGTGGACCCGAACCGCACCCGCAACCTCCTCGTCGAGGAGGACCCGGCCGCGGTCTGATCGCAGTCGACGTCCGTACGGCGGGCCCGTACCCCCTTCGCCGGGGGTGCGGGCCCGCCGTCGTTTCCCGATCGATACCCCCGGCGGGGCGAACGGCCGCACGGTCCGTCGTACGCTCGGCCGGTCCGCCCGCGCGCTCCCGGTCAGGGGGCCCGCCGCCGTCCGACCGCCGGAGTGTGCCGTGCCCGCCCTTCGCCCCGCCGCCAAGGGGGCGGCCCTGCTGCTGCTCGCCGCAGGCCTCACCGCGTGCAGTGTGCTGGCCGTCTCCGGCGACCGCACCCCGATCAGCGACCGGCCGACCGTCCGCCCGCCCCGGCAGGTGCTGCTGTCCGCCTCCCAGCGGCTGGACGACGCCGGCGGGGCGCGCATCCAGGCGGTCGAGGAGGGCCCGGCGGGGCGGCGCAGCGCGAGCGGCACGCTGACCTGGGGCGCCCACGACGCGGCCGAGCTGACCGTCACCGACGAGCTGGGCACCGGGCAGCTGCGCGGCCGGGACGGCGTCCTGGACCTCGGGTACGCGGGGGCGGCGCCCCGGACCGCCGACCGGGACCGGGCCGAGTCCCTGGACCCGCGCGCCGTCCCCGGGGGGCAGACCGGCTGGGCGGGCGGCTGGATCACCGGCCTGCTCAGCAACCCGGGCGGGCCGGCCCGCACGATGGCGCTGGCCGGCAAGCTCACCCCGCTGGGCGGCGAGCAGCTGGACGGCGGGACGGTCGCGCACTACCGGGGCGCCGCGCCGGTGGCGGACTACTTCGGGGCCCAGGAGGGGCTGAGCCCCGCGCGGCTGAACGAGATGCTCGACTACTACGGGCGGCGCGGTGTCGGCACCGTCGAGTACGACTTCTGGGTGGCCCCGGGGGACCGGCTGCTGCGGGTGCGCTCCACGTTCCGGGGCGCCTCCGGTGCCGTGGTGACCACCACGGACGTCAGCGAGGGCGCCGAGCCGTCCGACGGCGCCACCGACGCTCCGGCCGACGGACCCGCCGCGGGAGCCACCGCCGGGCCGACCACCGGGCCGACCGCGGCGCCGGCCGCCGGGCCGACCGCGGCGCCGACTCGCGCGGGCTGAGCCCGCGGCCGCGAGCGGACCGTGCGGCCGAGTGGCGGGGGGTGCCACCGGGTGGCGTGAGGCCGGGTGGCAAGGTGGGCGGGAGTGGACGGGCCGCCCGGGTGGCCGTCCGACGTGGACGGAACCGACGGGGAGGCCTGGATGGCGGTGCGGCAGCGGTTGGCGGCGGTGGTCGCCGCCGCGGTGCTGGCGGGCGGCCTGAGCGGGTGCGGCGGGGCGGACGGCCCGGCGCCGGGCTCCTCGCCGAGCGCGTCCGGCGCCCCGACGCCGACGGCCGGCAGCTCCTCCCCGACCTGGCCGGCCAAGCCGACCGACCGCTCGCCGCACGGGGTGCTGCTCTCGGCCCAGCTGGCCATGCAGACCGCCCGCCGGGCCAAGGTGAACTACCGGCTGGGCTCGGACGCCGGCTCAGGGCCGCTGTTCTGGCAGCCGAAGACCGCGCTCCAGGTCAAACGTTCCACCCCGGCGGCGGCCGAGCAGCTGATCGTGGTGGACACCGTCGCCTACGAGGGCGGCGACGCGGCCACCGCGGCCCGGCTCGGCGGCAAGCACTGGGAGCGGTTCGCCGGGGCGCCCGGCCCGGACGGGCACCGCGAGGTCCCGTACGCCGGGCTGATCGACCTGCTCAACCCGGTGGTGGCGCTGGCCGCCGCGACCGCCGACGGGATCGGCGCCCAGTACGTGGGCGAGGAGCGGTTCGAGGACTCCGCGGTCGAGCACTACCGGGTGAACACCGACGCGGACCGCTACGCGGCGGCGCAGACCCAGCTGAGCCCGGCCCGCCGGGAGGGGCTGCGGACGGCGCTGGCGGGCGGCGGCTCGGCCTCCCTCACCCTGGACCTCTGGCTGAACGACAAGGACCAGCTGGTCCGGCTCCAGCGGACCGGGACGGGCGACACCGGCCGGCTGGACGACTCGGTGCTCTACACCGAGCCCGGCGGCCCGCTCTCGGCCCAGGCCCCGGCCGAGTCGGACACCGTGGACACCGGCACCCGCACCGTCTCCCCGCTGGCCCGCTGAGCCCGACCGGGGTCCGTGGGGCCCGCGGGGGCCCGATTTGCCCCGGGCGGCGGCGTCCGGCTACTGTGTCGGAAGCCAAAGACCGCTGGTTGTCGCAGTGCCCCCGAGAGGGAGTCCGCGACCGAAGGATCTGCGCTTCACGCGCAGGCAGCCCGCGCAGGACTGTTTGGAGCTTTGACTTCCGGGTCGCACATGTCCGCATGTGATCCCGTCGAGGTCGTGTCGAGCCCCGTGCGCCTGCGCACCGGGGCTCATCTGCTTTTCCGCAGGGGCTTTCCTTTCCTCCGGTGGTCCGAGGCACGAATGGTCGACTCTCGCGGTCGGCCGGACTTCGACATCACGGAAGGAGGCGTAAGCCTATGGCCAGGCCCGACAAGGCTGCTGCCGTCGCCGAGATCACGGAGCTGTTCCGTGGCTCGAACGCGGCCGTGCTGACCGAGTACCGCGGTCTCACGGTGAAGCAGGTCAAGACCCTGCGTCGCTCGCTGGGCGCCAACGCCCAGTACGCCGTGGTGAAGAACACGCTGACCAAGATTGCGGCCAATGAGGTCGGAATCACGGAGCTCGACGACCAGTTCACCGGTCCGACGGCTGTCGCCTTCGTCACCGGTGACCCGGTGGAGTCGGCGAAGGCTCTGCGTGACTTCGCCAAGGAGAACCCCGCTCTCGTCATCAAGGGCGGTGTCCTTGATGGCAAGGCGCTGTCCGCCGACGAGATCAAGCAGCTCGCGGACCTCGAGTCCCGCGAGGTGCTGCTCGCCAAGCTGGCGGGTGCCCTGAAGGCCAAGCAGTCCCAGGCTGCCGCGCTCTTCCAGGCCCTGCCGTCGAAGCTCGTCCGCACTGTGGACGCGCTGCGCGACAAGGTCGAGCAGGGCGGTGCCGGTACGCCGGCTCCCGCCGCCGAGGACGCGGCCGCCGAGTAATTCGGCAGGCTCACGCCTCGCTGCGGGCCCGTACGCCCGCCACCCCCGTACATACGGCACCACCTGCCGAATTAGTGGAAGGACGCCAATCATGGCGAAGCTGTCCCAGGACGAGCTGCTCGCGCAGTTCGAGGAGCTCACCCTCATCGAGCTCGCTGCCTTCGTGAAGGCCTTCGAGGAGAAGTTCGACGTCACCGCCGCCGCTCCGGTCGCCGTTGCCGGCATCGCCGGCCCGGGCGCCGTTGCCGAGGCCGTTGAGGAGCAGGACGAGTTCGACGTCATCCTCGACGGTGCGGGCGACAAGAAGATCCAGGTCATCAAGGAGGTGCGCACCCTGACCTCCCTCGGCCTGAAGGAGGCCAAGGACCTCGTTGACACCGCTGGTGCCAAGGTCCTGGAGAAGGTTGCCAAGGACGTTGCCGAGAAGGCCAAGGCCGCTCTCGAGGCCGCCGGCGCCAAGGTCACCGTCAAGTGACTTCCGGCCCCCTCTGAGGGGGCTGCGGGCCGGGCCGACCACCCTTGCGGGTGGTCGGCCCGGCTTTTTTCGTTCCCGGCCACGGACGTGTCGCGGTCGGGTCCTGGACCGGGCACCGAGGGGCCCGGTCCGGGGCGGACACGCGGGCGTGGCCGATCACGCACTCGGCACTGTCGGTGCGGACGGGTATGGTGATCGCTGTCACCGGCTGCGGCCCCGACCACGGCTTCTGTAACGCCGGGGTGCTCCGCAGCGATGAACGCGTCGAGGCCCGCACCGGAGGCGGGCCCTTGACGAACCCGGCACGGCGCGCGATTCTCGTGGCGCGAGTCCGCCCCGGGTTGGTCGACCGCCGGATGCATAACCGGCGGCTCCGGCGGGAAGTGACTCCACGTGAGTCGTGGGCCCGGGTGAGTCCGGGCCGATGCAGTACCCGGCGGGCGTTCGCGCCCGACGGCTACCGGGAGGAGTCTCCGATTCGGTCTCCGAATCAGAGCTGGACAGCAGTGTCGCCATTGGCTACACTGTCCCTTTGCGCTGCCTGTTAGCTGCTCCGTGACTCGTCGCCCGGAGTTTGCGTTGCCCTGAAGGGGTCTGGCACCGCCTCCGCAAAGCGGCTCTGACCTGGGGTTTCGACCTCGGCAGAGGCCAGTTGAGGGAGGCGGGACCAAGCCCGTGAAGGCCCGGCCGGTACGCGCGTAGTGAGCTCCGAGCCCTCGGAAGGACCCCCCTCTTGGCCGCGCCGCGCAACGCCTCGAACAATTCCGCCGCATCCACCGCCCCGCTCCGCGTCTCCTTCGCGAAGATCAAGGAGCCCCTCGAGGTACCGAACCTCCTGGCCCTGCAGACCGAGAGCTTTGACTGGCTGCTCGGCAACGCGGCCTGGAAGTCCCGGGTCGAGGAGGCGCTGGACAACGGTCTGGACGTCCCCACCAAGTCCGGTCTGGAGGAGATCTTCGAGGAGATCTCGCCGATCGAGGACTTCAGCGGGTCGATGTCCCTGACCTTCCGCGACCACCGTTTCGAGCCGCCGAAGAACTCCATTGACGAGTGCAAGGACCGCGACTTCACGTTCGCGGCCCCGCTCTTCGTCACGGCCGAGTTCACCAACAACGAGACCGGTGAGATCAAGTCTCAGACGGTCTTCATGGGCGATTTCCCGCTCATGACCCACAAGGGCACGTTCGTGATCAACGGCACCGAGCGTGTCGTCGTCTCGCAGCTCGTCCGCTCCCCGGGTGTGTACTTCGACTCCACCCTGGACAAGGTGTCCGACAAGGACATCTACTCCTGCAAGGTCATCCCCTCGCGTGGTGCCTGGCTGGAGATGGAGATCGACAAGCGCGACATGGTCGGCGTCCGCATCGACCGCAAGCGCAAGCAGTCCGTCACCGTGCTGCTCAAGGCGCTCGGCTGGACCAACGAGATGATTCTCGAGGAGTTCGGCGAGTACGAGTCGATGCGCGCCACCCTGGAGAAGGACCACACCCAGGGCCAGGACGACGCGCTGCTCGACATCTACCGCAAGCTGCGCCCGGGCGAGCCGCCGACGCGCGAGGCCGCGCAGACGCTGCTGGAGAACCTGTACTTCAACCCGAAGCGCTACGACCTCGCCAAGGTCGGCCGCTACAAGGTGAACCGCAAGCTCGGCAACGCCGAGTCGCTGGACTCCGGTGTGCTCACCGAGCCCGACATCATCAACGCGATCAAGTACCTGGTCAAGCTGCACGCCGGCGAGGTCGACTGGCGTGACGAGACCGGCCGCGACATCGTGGTCGAGGTCGACGACATCGACCACTTCGGCAACCGCCGCCTGCGCAACGTGGGCGAGCTCATCCAGAACCAGGTCCGTACGGGTCTCGCCCGTATGGAGCGCGTCGTGCGCGAGCGCATGACCACGCAGGACGTCGAGGCGATCACGCCCCAGACCCTGATCAACATCCGGCCGGTCGTCGCCTCCATCAAGGAGTTCTTCGGCACCAGCCAGCTGTCGCAGTTCATGGACCAGACGAACCCGCTGTCGGGCCTGACCCACAAGCGCCGTCTGTCCGCCCTCGGCCCCGGCGGTCTCTCCCGTGAGCGCGCCGGCTTCGAGGTCCGTGACGTGCACCCCTCGCACTACGGCCGCATGTGTCCGATCGAGACGCCCGAAGGCCCGAACATCGGTCTGATCGGCTCGCTCGCCTCGTACGGCCGGGTCAACGCGTTCGGCTTCATCGAGACCCCGTACCGCAAGGTCATCGAGGGTGTCGTCACCGAGCAGGTCGACTACCTCACGGCCGACGAGGAGGACCGCTACGTCATCGCGCAGGCCAACGCCCCGCTGACGGCGGAGCTGACCTTCGCCGAGCCGCGTGTCCTGGTCCGCCGCCGCGGCGGCGAGATCGACTACATCCCGGGCACCGAGATCGACTACATGGACGTCTCCCCGCGCCAGATGGTGTCGGTCGCGACCGCCATGATCCCGTTCCTCGAGCACGACGACGCCAACCGCGCGCTCATGGGCTCGAACATGATGCGCCAGGCGGTGCCGCTGCTGAAGAGCGAGGCCCCGCTGGTCGGCACCGGCATGGAGTACCGCTGCGCCGTCGACGCCGCGGACGTCATCACCGCCGAGAAGCCGGGTGTCGTCCAGGAGGTCTCGGCCGACTACGTCACCGTGGCCAACGACGACGGCACGTACACCACGTACCGCGCCGCCAAGTTCACCCGCTCCAACCAGGGCACCGCCTTCAACCAGAAGGTGCTCGTGGACGAGGGCGCCCGGGTCGAGGCCAACCAGGTGCTGGCCGACGGCCCGTGCACCGACGAGGGCGAGATGGCCCTCGGCAAGAACCTGCTCGTGGCGTTCATGTCGTGGGAGGGTCACAACTACGAGGACGCGATCATCCTGTCGCAGCGCCTCGTGCAGGACGACGTCCTCTCCTCGATCCACATCGAGGAGCACGAGGTCGACGCCCGTGACACCAAGCTCGGCCCCGAGGAGATCACCCGGGACATCCCGAACGTCTCCGAGGAGGTCCTCGCCGACCTCGACGAGCGCGGCATCATCCGGATCGGCGCCGACGTCGTCACCGGCGACATCCTGGTCGGCAAGGTCACGCCCAAGGGCGAGACCGAGCTGACCCCGGAGGAGCGCCTGCTCCGCGCGATCTTCGGTGAGAAGGCCCGTGAGGTCCGCGACACCTCGCTGAAGGTGCCGCACGGTGAGTCCGGCAAGGTCATCGGCGTCCGCGTCTTCGACCGCGAAGAGGGCGACGAGCTGCCCCCGGGCGTCAACCAGCTGGTCCGCGTCTACGTGGCCCAGAAGCGCAAGATCACCAACGGTGACAAGCTCGCCGGCCGCCACGGCAACAAGGGTGTCATCTCCAAGATCCTGCCGGTCGAGGACATGCCGTTCCTGGAGGACGGCACCCCGGTCGACATCATCCTGAACCCGCTGGGTGTCCCGTCCCGAATGAACCCGGGACAGGTCCTGGAGATCCACCTCGGCTGGCTCTCCAAGCAGGGCTGGGACGTCTCCGGCCTCGCCGACGAGTGGGCCCAGCGCCTGCAGGCGATCGGCGCGGACAAGGTCGAGGGCGGCACCAACCTCGCCACCCCGGTCTTCGACGGCGCCCGCGAGGACGAGATCACCGGTCTGCTGGACCACACCACCCTCACCCGTGACGGTGAGCGGCTGGTGAACTCCACCGGTAAGGCGCGGCTGTTCGACGGCCGCTCCGGCGAGCCGTTCCCGATGCCCGTGTCGGTCGGCTACATGTACATCCTCAAGCTGCACCACCTGGTCGACGACAAGCTGCACGCCCGTTCGACCGGTCCGTACTCGATGATCACCCAGCAGCCGCTCGGTGGTAAGGCGCAGTTCGGTGGTCAGCGCTTCGGTGAGATGGAGGTGTGGGCCCTTGAGGCGTACGGCGCGGCCTACGCGCTGCAGGAGCTCCTCACCATCAAGTCCGACGACGTCCTCGGCCGTGTGAAGGTCTACGAGGCCATCGTCAAGGGCGAGAACATCCCCGAGCCCGGCATTCCCGAGTCCTTCAAGGTCCTCATCAAGGAAATGCAGTCGCTCTGCCTCAACGTGGAGGTGCTGTCCTCGGACGGCCAGTCCATCGAGATGCGGGACTCCGACGAGGACGTCTTCCGCGCCGCCGAGGAGCTCGGCATCGACCTGTCCCGGCGCGAGCCGAGCAGCGTCGAAGAGGTCTGACGGAGGCCGGGCCGGCCGCTCACCGAGCGGCCGGCCCGCCCCCAGGCCCCCCTCAGACCACATGAACGACTCTCGACTTACGAAAGAGGGCTTGACGACCAGTGCTTGACGTCAACTTCTTCGACGAGCTCCGCATCGGCCTGGCCACCGCCGACGACATCCGCCAGTGGTCGCACGGCGAGGTCAAGAAGCCGGAGACCATCAACTACCGCACCCTGAAGCCCGAAAAGGACGGACTCTTCTGCGAGAAGATCTTCGGTCCGACCCGGGACTGGGAGTGCTACTGCGGCAAGTACAAGCGCGTCCGCTTCAAGGGCATCATCTGTGAGCGCTGCGGCGTCGAGGTGACCCGCGCCAAGGTGCGCCGTGAGCGGATGGGCCACATCGAGCTGGCCGCCCCGGTCACCCACATCTGGTACTTCAAGGGTGTGCCGTCCCGCCTCGGCTACCTGCTGGACCTGGCGCCGAAGGACCTCGAGAAGGTCATCTACTTCGCCGCCTACATGATCACCTGGGTGGACGACGAGCGTCGCCAGCGCGACCTCCCGTCCCTGGAGGCGCACGTCTCGGTCGAGCGCCAGCAGATCGAGAACCGCCGCGACTCCGACCTCGAGGCCCGTGCCAAGAAGGCCGAGACCGACCTGGCCGAGCTGGAGGCCGAGGGCGCGAAGGCCGACGTGCGCCGCAAGGTGCGCGAGGGCGCCGAGCGCGAGATGAAGCAGCTGCGCGACCGCGCGCAGCGCGAGCTCGACCGCCTCGACGAGGTGTGGGCCCGCTTCAAGAACCTCAAGGTCCAGGACCTCGAGGGCGACGAGCTGCTCTACCGCGAGCTGCGCGACCGCTTCGGCACCTACTTCTCCGGCTCGATGGGCGCGGCGGCCCTCAAGGACCGCCTGGAGACCTTCGACCTGGCGGAGGAGTCCGAGCGCCTGCGCGAGATCATCCGCACCGGCAAGGGCCAGAAGAAGACCCGTGCGCTCAAGCGCCTCAAGGTCGTCTCCGCGTTCCTGCAGACCACCAACAAGCCCAACGGCATGGTGCTGGACTGCGTCCCGGTCATCCCGCCGGACCTGCGTCCGATGGTGCAGCTGGACGGTGGCCGCTTCGCGACCTCCGACCTGAACGACCTGTACCGCCGCGTCATCAACCGCAACAACCGCCTGAAGCGGCTTCTCGACCTCGGCGCCCCCGAGATCATCGTGAACAACGAGAAGCGCATGCTCCAGGAGGCCGTCGACGCCCTGTTCGACAACGGCCGTCGTGGTCGCCCGGTCACGGGCCCCGGCAACCGTCCGCTGAAGTCCCTCAGCGACATGCTGAAGGGCAAGCAGGGTCGTTTCCGCCAGAACCTGCTCGGCAAGCGCGTCGACTACTCGGCCCGTTCGGTCATCGTCGTCGGCCCGCAGCTCAAGCTGCACCAGTGCGGTCTGCCCAAGGCCATGGCGCTGGAGCTCTTCAAGCCGTTCGTGATGAAGCGCCTGGTCGACCTGAACCACGCGCAGAACATCAAGTCGGCCAAGCGCATGGTCGAGCGCGCCCGCCCGGTCGTGTGGGACGTCCTCGAAGAGGTCATCGCCGAGCACCCGGTTCTGCTGAACCGTGCGCCCACCCTGCACCGCCTCGGCATCCAGGCCTTCGAGCCGCAGCTGGTCGAGGGCAAGGCCATCCAGATCCACCCGCTCGTCTGCACCGCGTTCAACGCGGACTTCGACGGTGACCAGATGGCCGTCCACCTGCCGCTCTCCGCGGAGGCGCAGGCCGAGGCCCGCATCCTGATGCTGTCCTCGAACAACATCCTGAAGCCGGCCGACGGTCGCCCCGTCACCATGCCGACCCAGGACATGGTGCTCGGTCTGTTCTTCCTGACCTCGGACCGCGAGAACGTGAAGGGCACCGACCGCTCCTTCTCGTCGACCGCCGAGGCGGTCATGGCCTTCGACGCCCGCGAGCTGGACGTCCAGGCCCCGATCGAGCTGCGCCTGCCCATCGGCACCGTCCCGCCCCGCGGCTGGACCCCGCCGCTGGACGAGGACGGCCAGTCGTCCTGGTACGAGGGCGAGTCCTTCCGCCTGAAGACCACCCTGGGTCGCGCGCTCTTCAACGAGCTGCTGCCCGAGGACTACCCGTTCGTCGACTACGAGGTGGGCAAGAAGCAGCTCTCCGCGATCGTCAACGACCTGGCCGAGCGCTACCCCAAGGTCACCGTCGCGGCGACCCTGGACAACCTGAAGGCGGCCGGCTTCCACTGGTCGACCCGTTCGGGTGTCACCGTCTCGATCTCCGACGTCGTGGTCCCGCCGAACAAGGGCCAGATCCTCGAGGGCTACGAGGCCCAGGCGGAGAAGATCCAGAAGCAGTACGAGCGCGGTCTGATCACCAACGACGAGCGCAAGCAGGAGCTCATCGGCATCTGGACCCGGGCGACCAACGAGGTCGCCGAGGCCATGAACGAGAACTTCCCGAAGACGAACCCCATCTTCATGATGGTCGACTCGGGTGCTCGTGGAAACATGATGCAGATGCGCCAGATCGCCGGTATGCGTGGTCTGGTGTCCAACGCGAAGAACGAGACCATCGCGCGACCCATCAAGGCGTCGTTCCGTGAGGGCCTCTCCGTGCTGGAGTACTTCATCTCCACCCACGGTGCCCGTAAGGGTCTCGCGGACACCGCCCTCCGTACCGCCGACTCCGGCTACCTCACCCGTCGTCTGGTCGACGTCTCCCAGGACGTCATCATTCGCGAGGAGGACTGCGGTACCGAGCGCGGCCTGAAGCTGGCCATCGGCTCGGTCGGCGCGGACGGTGTGCTGCGCAAGGCCGACGACGTCGAGACCAGCGTCTACGCCCGCATGCTCGCCGAGGACATCACGGTGGACGGCAAGCTGCTGGCCACCGCGAACACCGACCTCGGTGACGTGCTGATCGACGAGCTGATCCGCCACGGCATCAGCGAGGTCAAGACCCGCTCGATCCTGACCTGTGAGTCGGCCGTCGGCACCTGCGCCATGTGCTACGGGCGCTCGCTGGCCACCGGCAAGCTGGTCGACATCGGTGAGGCGGTCGGCATCATCGCCGCCCAGTCCATCGGTGAGCCCGGTACCCAGCTGACCATGCGTACCTTCCACACCGGTGGTGTGGCCGGTGACGACATCACCCAGGGTCTGCCGCGTGTCGTCGAGCTCTTCGAGGCCCGTACCCCCAAGGGTGTGGCCCCGATCTCGGAGGCGCAGGGCCGAGTCCGCATCGAGGACACCGAGAAGACCCGCAAGCTGGTCGTCACGCCGGACGACGGCACCGACGAGATCGCCTACCCGGTCTCGAAGCGTGTGAAGCTGCTCGTCAGCGAGGGCGAGGCGGTCGAGGTCGGCCAGAAGCTGACCATGGGTGCCACCAACCCGCACGACGTGCTGCGGATCATGGGCCAGCGTGCCGTCCAGATCCACCTGGTCGCCGAGGTCCAGAAGGTCTACAACTCGCAGGGTGTGTCGATCCACGACAAGCACATCGAGATCATCATCCGGCAGATGCTCCGCCGCGTGACGATCATCGAGTCGGGCGACGCCGAGCTGCTCCCGGGCGAGCTCGTCGAGCGCGGCCGCTTCGAGACCGAGAACCGTCGCGTGGTCTCCGAGGGCGGTCACCCCGCCTCCGGCCGTCCGCAGCTGATGGGTATCACCAAGGCCTCGCTGGCCACCGAGTCCTGGCTGTCGGCCGCCTCCTTCCAGGAGACGACCCGGGTCCTCACCGACGCGGCGATCCACGCCAAGTCGGACCCGCTGCTGGGCCTCAAGGAGAACGTCATCCTCGGTAAGCTCATCCCGGCCGGTACGGGTCTGCCCCGCTACCGCAACATCCGGGTCGAGCCGACCGAGGAGGCCAAGGCCGCGATGTACTCGGCCGTCGGCTACGACGACTACGACCTGTCGCCCTTCGGCGCCGGCTCCGGCCAGGCGGTTCCGCTGGACGACTACGACTACGGCCCGTACACCGGCTGAGTCGAAGGTCCTTGATCGCAGGGCGGTCACCCCGGACGGGGTGGCCGCCCTGCGGCGTTCCCGGCCTGCGCATTCCCCGGTTCGCGGGGGTTCGGGGAAACCGATTAGGTCTGCCGGCCGAAGTCGCGTAAGGTCGTGTTCACCGACGCGGGGTGGAGCAGCTCGGTAGCTCGCTGGGCTCATAACCCAGAGGTCGCAGGTTCAAATCCTGTCCCCGCTACTGCATCGAAGGGCCCGGAGGCATTCAGCCTCCGGGCCCTTCGGCGTTCCCCGGATCCGTCGTGCGGGGGAGGGCCGGAAACCGGTCCGGCGGGGGAGGTGCCGGACGGGGCGGGCGCGCCAGGCTCGGAGTCGTCGAGATGAGGACGAGGACGGGTGGAGGAGACGGACATGGGCGTGCGACGGGTGATGGGGGCCATGGCGATCACCGGGGCGGTGGCGCTGGGATCGGCCGGCCTGTTCCTGGACCGGTGGGACGACGAGCGGTTGACGGTCTCCTACGCGGTGGCCGAGCCGGTGCGGGAGCTGGTGGTGGACGGGCTGGCCGGCGGCATCGAGGTCCGCGCCGGGGACGCGGTGCGAGTGGTCGAGGAGCAGTCCTTCCGCGGTGATCCGCCGCGGACCCGGCACGAGGTGGTGGACGGCACGCTCCGGCTGGCCTACGACTGCTCAAGCTGCGGGGTCGGCTACCGGGTGACCGTCCCGGCCGGGACGGTCGTGCGGCTCAACAGCGGGGCCGGCGGGATCCGGCTGCGCGGGCTGGCCGGGGAGGTGCAGGCCACGGCCGGCACCGGCGGGGTGGAGGCAAGCGGCCTGACCTCGGCCAAGGTGCGGGTGACCGCGGAGACCGGCGGGGTCGACCTCTCCTTCGCCACCAGCCCGACCGCCGTGGAGGCGCGGTCGGCGGTCGGCGGGGTCCGGGTCTCGGTGCCCGGCGGCGAGCCGTACGCGGTGGACGCCGGGAGCGAGGTCGGCGGGGTCGAGGTGACGGTGCCCCGGCAGGACGGCGCGGCGCGCACCATCACGGCGCGGGCCGGGACCGGGGGCGTGGCGGTCACCGGTGCCTGAGCCCGCGGCCGGCCGGGGAGTGCCCACCGCGCTGCCGGTCGGGCATGATCTTCTCCGCGGGGGCGGATTCCCCGGACACGGGGGAGAGGCCATGACCGGACGGCTGGCACGGTGGCGGGCGCGGGTGACCGAGGTCGACCCGCACGTGGTGGACGGCCTGCTGGCGGCCGGCTCGGCGGCGGTCTCGCTCTGGTCGGTGTACTACGACGGGACGGCCTGGGCGTGGTGGGTCTATCTGTTGGCCCTGGGGACGGCCCTGCCACTGCCCTGGCGGCGGCGCGCACCGGTCACCGTGCTGGCGCTCAGCGGCGGGGTGTCGGTGGTGATCTCGGTGCTCGCCCACTCGGCGATGCCGCAGCTGCCGCTGTACGCGGTGATCGCCCTCTACACGGTGGCCGACCGGGCCCGCGACCGGGAGCGCTGGACGGTGCTGGCGGTGACCGTGGTCGCCAATGTGGTGGGCACCCGCTCGCCGAACGGCGCGCTGTTCTCGCTGCTCACCTCGGTCGGGGCGTTCGTCTTCGGCTGTCTGGTCCGGGAGCTGCGCCGGCTGGCGGCGGTGGAGGCGGAGCGGGCCCGGGAGGCCGGTCGGCGGGCGGCCAGCGACGCGGCCCGCGCGGTGGCCGAGGAGCGGGCCCGGATCGCCCGGGAGATGCACGACATCCTGGCGCACGCGGTCTCGCTGATGGTGATCCAGGCGGAGGCGGGGCCGGTGGTGGTGCGGGCCGACCCGGAGCGGGCGATCAAGGCCTTCGACACCATCGCCGACTCCGGGCGCGACGCGATGGTCCAGCTCCGGCGGGTGCTGGGGGTGCTGAAGGCGGAGGGCGCCGGACCGGAGCTGGCCCCGCAGCCCCGGCTGGCCGAACTGCCCGCGCTGGCCGAGCGGGTGCGCCGGACCGGGGTGCGGGTCGAGCTGGAGGTCGACGACCGGACCGGGGCGCTGCCCGCCGCCGTCGAGGCGGCCGGCTACCGGATCGTGCAGGAGGCGCTGACCAACACGGTCAAGCACGCGGAGGCCACCCGGATCGAGGTCCGGGTGGTCCGGGAGGGGGCGGAGCTGGCGGTGCTGGTGTCCGACAACGGCCGCGGGGTGCGGCTGCGGCCGGACCGCGTGGCGAGCGACTTCTCCGGCGGCCGGGGGCTGGTCGGTATCCGGGAGCGGGCGGCGGCCTGCGGCGGCCGGGCCGAGGCCGGTCCCGGGCCGAACGGCCGGGGATTCCTGGTGAGCGCCCGGCTGCCGCTGGGTGACGGGGTGGACGGGGTGGACGGGGTGGACGGGGTGGATGGAAGGGGCCCGGTGGACCGGGTGGGCACGGGGGGAAGGGCGGGCGGATGAAGCCGATCAGGGTGGTCGTCGCGGACGACCAGGAGCTGGTGCGGGCCGGGTTCGGGATGATCCTGGACGCGCAGCCGGACATCGAGGTGGTCGCCGAGGCGGCGGACGGCGCCGAGGCGGTCGAGGCCGTCCGCGCGCACGGCCCGGACGTGCTGCTGCTGGACGTCCGGATGCCGGTGATGGACGGCCTGGAGGCGGCCCGCCGGGTGTGCGCGGAGCACCCGGAGACCAAGGTGATCATGCTGACCACCTTCGACATCGACGACTACGTCTTCGACGCGCTGTACGCGGGGGCCAGCGGCTTCCTGCTCAAGGACGTCCGCCGGGACGACCTGGTGCACGGCGTGCGGATGGTGGCCTCCGGGGAGGCGCTGCTGGCGCCCTCGGTGACCCGCCGGCTGATCGGCGAGTTCGCCGCCCGCCGGCCGGGCTCCGCCGAGCGGGCGGCGCGGCCGCCGTCCCGGCTGCTGGAGCAGCTGACCGCGCGCGAGCGGGAGACGCTGGTGCTGCTCGCCCGGGGCCTGTCGAACGCGGAGATCGCCGCCGAGCTGGTGGTGAGCGAGCACACGGTGAAGACCCATGTCAGCAATGTGCTGGCCAAGCTGGGGCTGCGGGACCGGGTACACGCGGTGGTGTTCGCGTACGAGGCGGGCGCGGTGGTGGCGGGGGAGGGGTAGGCCCGCCCGGGGCCTCCCCCGCGCGGGGGAGCGGCCGGGTTCGCCGGTGCGGGCGATCCGCGACGAGAGCTCCGGCGGACAGGATCCGTGGTGTCGGAGCCACCGGAGTCACCGGTCTCCCGGATCCCGTCAGGAGCGCACCATGACCACCGCGACGCAGAGCACCGCAATGAAGAGCACGACGAAGAGCACCACGACGAACGCCCGCCTCACCACGGTCGCCGTCGTCGCCGCCCCCGTGCTGCTGGCGCTGTACGGCGGCATCCGGCTGCTGGACGGCTCGCGCGACCCCGGCCCGGGCTGGCTGATCGGCCACAGCCTGATGCTGCTGGGCCTGCTGCTGTTCGCCCCGCTGCTGGTCGCGCTGGAGCGGGCCCCCGGCCCGCGCCGGACCGCCGCCGCCCGGGTGGCCGGCCGGGCGGTGCTGGGCGCGGCGCTCACCGGACTGGCCGCCTCGCTGGGGCAGGTCGCGATCGACCTGTACGTCGGCGCGGTGGCGGTGGACAAGGCCGACCAGAACCGGATGTTCGAGGCGATCCAGAGCCGGCCGGGGGTCGAGCCGCTCTTCTACTCGGCGGTCCCGCTGCTGTTCCACCTGGGCCTGCTGGTGCTGCTGGTGGCCGCCTCGGTCGGCGCCGGGCGGGTGCTGCGCTGGTGGAGCCCGGTGCTGGTGGTCGCCGCGACCGTGCTCACCGCGGCCGACCTGGCGTTCATTCCGCTGGCCTCCGTCGGCTACCTGGTGGCGCTGGCCCCGCTGGCCGGGTTCGGCACGGCGGCGGCCCGTCCGGCCGCGGCCTGAGGCCGGTCCGGGGGAACGGCCGGCCCCGGGCGGGCGGTGGCCTCCGCCGGGCGGGGCGGTCCGGCATCATGGGCAGGAGGTGTACGGGACCGTTCGTGGGACGAGGTAGACGGCGTGGGCAGGCGTGGACAGAGTGGCGGCGGGGGTGGTGGCGAGGGCGGGAACGTCGGAGCACTGCTGGACACCGCGGTACGCGGGGTCGTGACCGCCCCCGAGGAGAGACTGGACCTCGCGTTGGACACCGGCGCCTCGCTGCTGGCGGCCTCCGCCGGGCAGTGGCCGGCCGTGAGCCGGGCGGTGCTGGGGTACGCCGACACGGCGGTCGGCCGGTGCTGGTCGGCCGGGTGGCGCCCGGCGGACCTCGCGCGGGTGGTGCGACGCGAGCTGAAGCCGGTGCACCTGGCCCTCGCCGTGGACCTCATCGCCGCCGAGGGGCGCCGCCACCCCGCCGCCGCGGCGGACCGGCGCTGGCAGGAGCAGCTGCGCGAGCTGGAGACGGAGGTCTGGTGGCCGTCCGACGAGGCGTACCTGGCCGGCTTCGCCCAGCGGCACCGGCTGGACCGCTTCGCGCTGGCCACCGCCCTGCTGGAGCTGCTGCGCAGCTGGGGCCGGCTGCCGCCGATCGCCCCGGTCGGCCCGGCCCCGGGGCGGTCGGGGAGCACGGCGCACACCGAGCACCGCTCGCGCGGCCCGGTGACGGGTGAGCCGCGGATGCTGTCGCGGATCCGCGCGCTGCTGGCGAAGGCCGAGTCCACCGACTTCCCCGAGGAGGCCGAGGCGCTGACAGCCAAGGCCCAGCAGTTGATGGCCCAGCACAGCATCGACGAGGCGCTGCTCGCCGTCGAGGGCGCGGACCCGCACGCGCCGGGCGCGCTGCGGATCGGCGTGGACAACCCGTACGAGAGCCCGAAGACGATGCTGCTGGACGCGGTGGCGGCGGCCAACCGGTGCCGGGTGGTGTGGGCCAAGGAGTTCGGCTTCTGCACCGTGATCGGCTTCGACGCGGACCTCGACGGCGTCGAACTGCTCTACACCTCGCTGCTGGTGCAGGCCACCCACGCGATGCAGCAGGCCGGCGCCCGCCAGCACCTGGACGGGGCCTCGCGCACCAAGGCGTTCCGGCAGTCCTTCCTGGTGGCGTACGCGGCGCGGATCCGCGAGCGGCTGGCCGAGGCGACCGAGCGGACGACCAGCGACGCGGCGGCCGGCCGGCACCTGCGCGAGGACGGCACGGCGGAGCAGCTCGTCCCGGACGAGCGGCTGCTGCCGGCCCTGAAGGCGCGCACCGAGGCGGTGGACCAGGAGGTGGACCGGATGTTCCCCAAGCTGGTGTCGCAGCGCGTGCGGGTCAGCGACGGCGAGGGCTGGGCGGCGGGCCGGGCGGCGGCGGACCGGGCCTCCCTGCGCGGCGGCTCCGGCGAGATCCGCGGCTGAGGCCCTATGGCCGGGGCCGGAGCCCTGTGACGGGGATCGCGGTGCGGATCCCCGGCCGGCATCCGGGTGCCTGGTAGAACAGGGCGCGGGCACGAGCGAGGGGCGGGCACTGTGAGCACGAGCAGTACGGAGACGGGGTACCGGGACCGGGTGCGCGGGGCGCTGCTCGGCGGGGCGGTCGGCGACGCGCTGGGCTGGCCGGTGGAGTTCCTGCAGCTGTACCAGATCCGGGAGCGCTTCGGACCGGACGGGGTGACGGGCCTGCCGGGCGGCGGACTGGTCGCCGAGGTCACCGACGACACCCAGATGACGCTGTTCACCGCCGAGGGCCTGATCCGCGGCTTCGTCCGGGGCTGGTCGGGTGGCGGCGGTTCGGTGCCGGAGGCCGTGCACGGCGCGTACCGGCGGTGGCTGCTCACCCAGCAGCAGGGCGCGCCGGACCGCGAGCCGCTGCCCGGCCCGTACGACGGCTGGCTGCTGCGCGAGCCGTTCCTGTACGCGCGGCGGGCGCCCGGCAACGCCTGTCTGACCGGGGTGCAGTACCACCCGGTGTTCGAGGCGCCGGTGGCGCTGGGGCAGCCGGGCCCGATCAACGCGCACTCCAAGGGCTGCGGCACGGTGATGCGCTCGGCGCCGTTCGGGCTGGGCCGGCTGGGGGTGGAGCAGGCGTTCGGGCTGGCCGCGCAGTGCGCGCAGCTGACCCACGGGCATCCGACCGGCTACCTGGCGGCGGGCGCCTTCGCGGCGCTGGTGGAGCGGCTGGCGGCCGGGACGGAGCCCTGGGCGGCGGTCGGCGAGACGGTGGACCAGACCCGGGAGTGGCCGGCCTCGAAGGAGACGGTGCAGGCGCTGGCCCGGGCGGTGCGGGTGGCCCAGGAGTCGGAGCCGTCGGCGGAGGCGGTGGAGCGGGTCGGGCTGGGCTGGATCGCCGAGGAGTGCCTGGCGATCGCGGTGTACTGCCTGCTGGCCGGGGCCGAGCGCCCCGAGCCGGCCCGGGCGGCGCTGCTGCTGTCGGTGAACCACTCCGGGGACAGCGACTCGACCGGCGCGGTCTGCGGCAACCTGGTCGGCGCGGCGTACGGCGCCTCGGGGCTGCCGGCCGACTGGGCGGAGGCGGTGGAGGGCCGGGAGGCGCTGCTGCGGACCGCCGACGACCTGCTGGTGCTGTTCGGCAGCCGCGAGCCGGGCCACCCGGCGCTCGGCGACCGCTACCCGGTCTGACCGGCCGCCGTCCGACCCTCCGGATCCTCGCGACCCGGCGGCTACTTCCCGGCCGACGGGTCGGTGACCTGGCCGAGGAAGAGCGGCAGACCGGAGGCGGTGTCCCGGATCAGGAAGAGGAACGGCCGGTCGATGTGCAGCTGGACGGTCTGCTTCGGCGGGGCCCCGGCCATGACCTCCACCCCGACGCCGCTGCCGGCCGCCGCGACCGTGCCCTGCTCGTCGACCTGGACGGTGGCCTTCTGCACCACCGTGCCGATCCGCAGCCGCTCGGTGCTCCCCGGCCCGGGGATGCCGGAGAGGTCGGCGGCGGCCCCGAACGCCGTGGTGACGCCGAGGGCCCGCAGGGTGGGCGTGAGCTCGTTGGCGGTGTCGAAGCGGAACTTCGGCAGGGTGAGGTCGACCGCCCGCTCGGCGAGCGCGCCCAGCACGAGGTCCAGCTGCGCCTGGTCCAGGCCCTTGCGGAACGCCTCGAAGCCGCCCTGCGCGGGCACCACCAGGTCCATCGCCAGGGTGCTGCCCGCGTAGGGGAGCTCGACGGCCTGCCAGGGCTGGCCGAGGATCCCGCCGGAGCCCTCCGCGTAGCGCAGCGGCTCGGTCGAGGCCATGGTGGGCACGGCGGCCTCGGAGCCGTCCAGGCGGTGGAACGGCCGGTCGGCGCTGTCCCCGGCCTTGAACGGCCGGGCCCAGTCGGCCTTGAGGTAGAGCGCGTCGGTGAGCGCGAGCCGGGTGCCGGGGTTGATCTGCCCCGGGCCGAAGAGGTCCTTGATCCGGCCGTCGGTGGCCTTCTCGACGGTGCTGTTGACGGCCTTGCGGGCCCCCTCCGGGTCGGCGCGGAAGTCGGCGGTGTGCACGCCGGTGTCGAAGGCGGCGGCCAGCACGCCGAGGTAGTGCGGGTCGAGCGGGGCGTCGCGCTGCGCCCAGAGGTCGTCCGACCGCCTGAGCACCGTCCCCTTGTCGGCGGCGGGCACGCCGCCGCGGTTCAGGGCGCCGGTGGCGAACGCGTACTGCTCCGGGGTGAGCTCGGTGTGCAGCGCCGCGGCGAGCTCGTCGGCGGTGGCGCCGCGGGCACCGGGCAGCACCATCGCGAGGGCGGTGGCCAGACCGGACGGCGACAGCACCAGATTGCGCCCGGCCGCGGCGGGGTCGGCCGTGAGGGTGTGCAGCAGGTCGAGCCCGAAGGCACCGGTCGCCGCCGCGGTGGCGGCGACCCGCGCGGGATCGACGGGCGGCGCCGACACGGGTTCGGCCCGGACCACCGGCGCCCCGCCGCCGGAGGACCCGCAGGCGGTGAGCAGAGCCGCGCAGCAGAGCATGAGCACCGCCGCGCGGCGGCTGCGGACGGTCGTGGCGGTGGCGGACATGACTGACCTCGCCCTGGAATCACGGCACAGGCCGACACCCGCACCTAGGTCCCACTTCGACGCACCACCCCCGAACCCGGTTCCCCGGCCCGGCCGCCGATGGCCGTTCCCCGCTCGTCGTCACACCTCGACCAGCAGTTCGTCCAGGCCTCGGATCACGTAGCCCGGGCGCCACTCGGGGTCGCGGACAAGGCGCAGGTTCGGGGCGCGGCGGAGGAGGGTGCCGTAGGACTCGGTGAGTTCCAGTCGGGCGAGTGGGGCGCCGAGGCAGAAGTGGATTCCGGCGCCGAAGGTGATGTGGGGGTTGTCGGTGCGGCCGAGGTCGAGGCGGTCGGGGTCGGGGAAGCGTTCGGGGTCGCGGTTGGCGGAGCCGAACAGCAGGGCGATCTCGGAGCCGCGGGGGACGGTCACTCCGCCGATCTCGATGTCCTCCAGCACCCAGCGCTCGAACATCTGCAGCGGGGTGTCCCAGCGCATCAGCTCCTCGACGGCGGTGGGGAGCAGGGCGTCCACGTCGGCACGCAGCCGGGCCAGTTCCGCGGGGTTGCGGAACAGTGCCCACCAGCCGTTGCCGGTGGTGTTGACGGTCGCCTCGTGGCCGGCGTTGAGCAGCAGCACGCAGGTGGAGATCATCTCCTGCTCGCTGAGCGCGTCCGAGCCCTCCTGGGCGTGGATGAGCGCGCTGACGAGGTCCTCGCCGGGGGCGGCCCGGCGTTCGCGGATCAGGCCGCGCAGGTAGTCGGAGAACTCGACGCTCGCGGTGACGGCCCGGCGGGCGGCCTCCTCGGTCGGGTTGAGCTCGAACATCCCGGTGATGTCGGCCGACCAGGGGCGCAGCAGGTGCCGGTCGGACTCCGGGATGCCGAGCATCTCGGCGATCACCGCGACCGGCAGCGGCTCGGCGACGGCGGCGATCAGGTCGCCGCCGCCGTCCGCGAGCAGTCCGTCGACGAGTTCGTCGGCCAGCCGCCGGACGGTGGGGCGCAGGCCCTCGACCATCCGCGGGGTGAAGGCCTTGGAGACCAGGCGGCGGATCCGGGTGTGGTCCGGGGCCTCCAGGTCGAGCAGGCCGTTGTCGTTGAGGGTGTGGAACGGCTCGTGCGCCGGGTCGGGTTCGGGGCGGCCGAACTCCTGGTGGCTGAACCGGTGGGTGTAGGTGCGGCCGAGGCGGCGGTCCCGCAGCAGCGCGCCGACGTCCGCGTAGCGCGGGACCAGCCACTGGTCGGTGGGCTCGAAGTACGTCACCGGGCCCTGTGCGCGCAGTTCGGCGTACGCGTCGTAGGGGTGGGCCACGAACGCCGCCGACCAGGGGTCGAACTTCACCGTCGTCGTCATCGGTCGATCACTCCAGGCCGTGAGGGGGGAGCCGGGAGGATCATCGTACGCAGGCGTGATGTCCGACCCCCCCCGGCCCCCGCCGGACCCCCGGCCCCCGCCGGACCCCCGGCCCCCGCCGGCCCTCGTCAGTCCGGCCGCTGGAGTCGGATGCTGCCCCGGGGCGCCCGGCCGTCGAAGAGCCGGGCGTCCACCGGCCGGGCCGGGCGCGGCAGCGGCGCAGCGCCCGGCGCGAGCGGGATGCTGCCCCGGCCGCCGAGCGCCAGCAGCCAGGCGGTCGGGTCCGGCCGCGTCCCGTACGGGCCGCCGGCCTGCTCCCAGACCCGGCGGACCATCCCTAGCTGCCGGTCCGTCAGCACCCCGGGCAGCGGGTCCAGCGGCGCCCCCGGCGCCACGTACGGGTCCTGCGCCAGGGTCCGGCCGACCAGCAGCGCCGCCTTGTAGCGGTCGCTGTCCACCGAGGCGGCGCTGCCGTGCGGGGAGAGCGGGTCCGACCAGTCGGGGGTGTCGGCCTGTTCCAGCACCGGCGCCGCCCCGACCCGCCGGATGCCGTCGCAGTCCAGCAGGTGCACCGCCGGCTCGGGCCGCACCGACCAGAGCACATTGGCGTGCGACAGGTCGCCGATCACCAGCCCCCAGCGGTGCAGCCGGTCGACCAGCCCCACCAGCTCCAGGACGAGGGCCAGCCGCTGCTCCGGGCCGGGGCGGACGACGCCCTGGGTGGCGGGCTTCTCCGGGTAGAGCAGGAACTGGGCCTCGGTGAGCTTGGCGGCGCCGCCGGCGGTCCGCCAGGTCATCGACGGCGGTGCCTCCCGCATGAGGAAGCCGACGCAGCGCGGGCCGTCCACCACCCGGCAGAGCGGCCAGGCGGCCTGCGCGTCCAACTGGTCCCGGTCGGCGGGCGGCAGCGCGAGCCGCAGGCCGACGAGTTCGGCCAGGGCCGGCCCGTGGACTCGGGCCGGATCCAGGTAGCGCTTGAACAGCAGGCCGGGGTAGCCGTCCAGCCGCTGCACCGAGCCCTGGCCGCCCCGGCCGGCCTCGGGGCCGACGGGGAGTAGCGCCAGTTCGACGTCCGCGCCGCCGGCCAGCGCGGTGGCGATGTCCGGGGCGGTCACGCCGGCGCCTCCCAGAGGCAGACGACCGAGCGGTCGTCGTCGTAGCTGCGCACCCGGACCTGGGCCTGCCAGAGGAACTCGGCCAGACCGGGCACCTCGCGGGCCCAGCGTCCGCCGAGGAACTCCCGCAGCTCGGGCTCCTTCAGCAGCGGGAGCGCGAGCCCGTCGGTGCAGAGCACCAGCAGGTCGCCGGGGCGGGTGTCGGTGATCAGCCTGGTCCGGGCGAGCTCGTACGCCTCGGGCAGGCAGTCCGTCCGGGTGCTGATCAGCGGGTCGTCGCCGTCCTCCTCGGCGTCCAGGTTGTCCCAGCCGCCCTCGCGCAGGCGCAGCAGACCGCCGTCGCCGACCGACACGAAGCCCCGGACCCGGACCTCCGGGTCGGCCGGCACCAGCAGCGCCCGCAGGGTCGTCGACCAGGACTTGGGCGGGTGTCCGGCCCGCTCGGCCTCCTGGGCGAGTTCGCCGGCCGCCGCCGCGACGAGCCGGCTGGTCAGACTGGCGAAGTCCGCGGCGCTGCCGGTCCGCAGGACGCCCAGCAGGGTCTCCGCCTTCGGTGCGACCTGCTTGGCCAGCAGCCGGAGGATGCCGTTGGAGCCGTGGTGGGAGTGCGGCTGGGAGCCGACGCCGTCGGCCACCGCGACCAGCAGCAGCTCGCCGACGCGGACGACCAGCGCGGCGTCCTGGCGGCACTCGGCGGCGTAGCGGTGCGAGTCGCCGCGGACGGAGGCGGCGCGGACGGTGACCGGGCCGAACCGGCCGCCGTCCACCACGGTGTCGGGCAGCAGGGCGCCGTAGGGGTCGCCGGCCCGGACGGAGGGGAGGTCGGTCGGCTCGGCGGGGTAGGCCGGGGGCTTGCGGCCGACGTGGGAGAGCGGGCCGGGCTCCCGGAACGAGGCCGGCCGTACGACCGGTCCGGATGCGGCCGTCGTGTCGGCCTCGGCGGGCCCGGCCGGTGGAGCGACGGCCGGTTCGACCGGGCCGCCGACCGGCGACACCGGGTCCGGCCGCGGCCCGTGGACCGCGGCCGGTCCCGGGCCGATCGGCCGCGGCAGGAACTCCTCGGGCGCCACCGGCCCGGGAGCGACGGCGGCCACCGCCGCGCCGACCGGGACGGGCGCCACCGGCTCCAGGTCCCAGCCGTGCTCGTAGACCGAGGAGGCGAGCTCGATCGGGTCGCCCTTGCGGGGCGGCGCGTGGTCCGGCCCGGGCTCCGGCACCCGGCCGGCCGGCGGGGCGTTCTCGTACGGGTTCATCCGGCGGCCCGGCTCAGAGCTTGTCGAGCGACACGGCGGTGAAGCCGGGCACGTGGTCGTCGACCTGGAGGCTCATGCCCGCGCCGGCGGCGGTCGCCCCGCTCACCGAGCGGACGATCGAGCGGGTCAGGCTGGCCGCGAACTCCCGCAGCGCGGGCGCCACGTCGGCGTTCCCGTCCTCCTGCATGAAGGCCTTGAACGTCGCGACCTGCGCGATCACGGCCCGGTCGGCCCCTTCGGTGATGCCGAAGGCGATGATGTGCGGCCGGAACGCGGAGGCGAGCAGCTCCTGGTAGGGCTGCTCCCAGTCGGAGTCGGTCGGCTCGCCGTCGGAGAGGAAGAAGACCACCGGCCGGTAGACGTCGTGGCCCTCCGCCTTCAGCCCCTGGACGTCCCGGTCGATCGCCTGGCGGAGCAGGCTGAACGCCCTGCCGTACGAGGTGAGGCCGGAGGCGTCGAGGGCCGGGAGCTCCTCGAGGTCGCTCAGGTCGACCAGCGGCTGGAGCTCGTGCGCGTCGGTGGAGAAGCCGATCAGCCCGAACCGGGTCTTGTCGGCGATGGTCGGGTTGGTGCTGATCTCCTGGTGGAGGGAGAACAGGGCCTTGTTGAGGGTGTCGATGTGCAAGGTCATCGACGAGGACTCGTCGCAGACGGCGTAGAACGGGAGGATCTGCACTGCACTTCTCCTTCGATGGGCAGGGCGTCGGCGGTCGGCCGGTGTGGTTGGCGGTCAGCCGGTGTAGAAGTAGATCTCCAGCGAGGCATGCCGGGGGTTGTCCGCGAGGGAGAGGAAGTCCCGGGTGGTGGTACCACGGAACATCTCCGGGCGGGCCTGTCCGAGCAGGCCGTTGACGGCGTGGGCGTAGGCCTGGCCGACGCCCGGGTCGCGGTTGCTGCCGAAGGTGAGGACCACGGCGGCCTGCCGTCCGGCGTACGGCTCGGTGGCCGCGCGGATCTGCGCGGTCAGGCCTGCGGCGTCCGAGGAGTCGCCGGTCACGTCGACGGTGACCGGGTCGTGCTCGACCCCGCGCGGGCCGGTCGGGGTGGGCGTGGGGGTGGCGCTCGCGGGGGCGCTCTCGGTGGCGCTCGCGCTGGGGACGGTGGTGGGTGCGGCGGCGGCCCGTTCGGCGGCCACCGGATCGCCCTGGTCGCCCATCGCGACCAGGGCGAGCACCAGCAGCATGTCGGCGAACAGCCAGCCGGCCAGGTGCACGCCGCGGGCCTTCGGCCGGGTACGCCGGAAGCGGCCCCTCATCGGCCCTGCCCGTGCACCGGCACCTCGTCCAGCTCCAGCAGCGTGCGGTCGTCCACGTCAGCGTCCGCATCGGGGGTCGCGCCGGAGGCGGCGGTCGTGCCCCGGGACCGGGCGGTGCCCGCGTCGGGGCCGGGGCCTGACGTGGTCTTCACCATGACGATCCCCGCCCGGTCGGCGGGCCCGGGGGCGCCGCCCAGCCGGTCCGCCGCCGCGGTGGCCGCCGAGGCCGCGGCGGCGACCCGGTCCGCCATCGCCGCGACCTCCCGGGTCAGCCCGTCGAGCCGCTCCAGCAGCTGCCCGCCGACGTCCGCGACGGTCTCCGCCCCGGTGGTGAAGCCGCGCTGGGCGACCGCGAGGTCCCGCACCGCGTCCTCCACCCGTTCGCCGGCGTCCGCGAGTTCGGTGCCGACCCGGTCGGTGGCCCGCCGGACCAGCTCGGCCGCGTCGGCGGCCTGCCGCCCGCTCCGCTGGACGAGGTCGTCGGTGGCCGCCGCGCCGTCCCGGACGGTCTCGGCGAGCCGGTCCCCGCTGTCCCGGACCGCCCGGCCGACGCCGTCGACGGCCTTGCCGATGCCGTCGACCGCCTGCTCCACGCCGTCGACGGCCCGGCGCAGCGGATCGACCGCCGCGCCCGCCTCGGCCAGCCGCTCCTCGGCCCCGGCGACCGAGCGTTCGACGGCCAGCGCCGCCGCGCTCAGCTCGCGCTGGGTGTCGGCGGCCTGCCGGCCGAGCCGTTCCAGGGTCTCCGCCGCGCCGGTGAGCTCGGCCGTGAAGCGCTGCGGCGTCGAGCGGCGGCGCTCGTTCAGCACCAGCTGGGCCCGGGTGAGCAGCGGCGCCAGCTCCGCCAGCAGGTCCTCCGCCCCGGCCTCGGCGGCCGCCTCGCGGCGCTCGGTGCCGGCCCTGCGCACGCCGTGGGCGACGGACAGCGCCAGCAGCAGCGCGATGAACAGGGTGGCGGACAGGGCGACGTCGCCGAAGGTGGCCCAGCCGGGCAGCCGGCCCTCGAAGCCGGTCTGCCAGAGCTGGAGGAAGGGGCGCGCGGCCTGCCGGGCGTCCGCGCCGATCAGCGCCCGGTAGGCGCTGGTGGCCTGCATCAGCCCGGCCCAGGTGACCAGCAGCGGGACGAACACCAGTGCGCCGAGCGTCACTTCGATCCAGGCCCAGAACCGCGGCTCGGGTCGGGGCCGCACCGCGGCCCGTACGCTCTCCGGCCGTACGAAGCTGTGCACCAGGTCGAGTTCGGTCCACCGGTCCAGATCTCCGGCGCCGGAGAGGGCCAAGCCAAGCTCCCGGAGCTCCTCCTGACGGTGCGCCAGCCCGGGGCGGTCGGCCAGTTTCCGCAGGTCGCCCCCGATCGCGGAGCGGTCCAGCAGCCGGCCTGAGGTCATGAGGGCTCCTTCGTACGCGCCGCCGCGGAGCAGGGCATGCCCGTGACCGGTGCGGCGTGCGGACGGAGCCGCCCGCGCGACCTCCCCCGGTGGCCGGAAACCGGCCACGGCCGCTCCGCGCGGCAGCGTAGCGCAGAACAGGCCGCCGGGACTTGGTAGTTCGGAACGCCGCAATCGCTTCGTCACCGAAGCCGCCCACCGACGCCGCCCAGCTGAATCCGCCGAGCTGAATCCGCCGAGCCGAAGCCGCCGAGCCGAAGCCGCCGACCGAAGCCACCGAGCCGAATCCGCTCAGCTGAATCCGCCCAGCCCCGGCGGCCTGTGCCACGCGCCGCCCGCGAAGAGGTCAGGCGTACCGGGCGACCAGCCGCTCGACCAGGGCCGGCAGAGCGGTCGAGATCGGCTCGCGGACGACCTCCTCGGCGGCCTCGTCCAACGGGGTCGGCTCGCCGTTCACCACGATCAGCCGGGCGCCGCCGCTGACCGCCTCGTACGGCAGCGCCGCCACCGGGAAGACCTGCAGACTGGTGCCGACGGCGATGAACAGCTCGCAGGCCTTGCTGATCGCGTCCGCCTGCCGGAGCACCTCCGGGTCCAGCTGTTCGCCGAACATCACGGTGCGCGGGCGCAGGATCCCGCCGCAGTCCCGGCAGGCCGGATCGGGCTCGCCCGCCGCGACGCGCTCCAGCACCTGCGTGGTCGGGCCCGTCGCCCGGCAGTCCACGCACTGCACCTCCCGGGCGGTGCCGTGGAGTTCGAGCACCTTGCGGGGGGTCTGGCCGGCCCGCTGGTGCAGTCCGTCGACGTTCTGGGTGAGCACCCGCACCGGCAGCCCGGACCGCTCCAGCGCGACCAGGGCCCGGTGTCCGGCGTTCGGCTCGGCGGCGAGCGCGCCCGTCTCGGCCCGCATCCGCCAGGCCTGCCGGCGGACCTCCGGGTCGGCCAGGTAGGGGCCGATGGTGACCAGCCGCTGCGCGTCCGGATCGCGCTGCCAAAGGCCGTTCGGGCCGCGGTAGTCGGGGATGCCGGAGTCGGTGGAGATCCCGGCGCCGGTGAGGACGGCGATCATCGGGCGCTTCGCGTTCATGCCCGGGACGCTACGGTCCGCACCGCCCGGCCGCCACCGATTACCGCCCCGGAGGAAGGCCGGGGCGGTAGTCGGTGGCGGAGGCGCCGTGCGCGGACCTCAGCGCTCGACGGCCTTGGCGAGGATCTCCGGGAGCCGCTCCAGCAGCCGGCCGGCGGCGAGCCGCAGACCGAGGGCGGCGACGGCGGCGCCGTAGAGCGGCCCGGCGAGGAGGACCGGCCAGGTCGCGGCGTCGGTCACCAGGGCCCAGACCAGGTAGCCGACGACCGGCGAGGCGACGAGGACGCTGCCGAACATCGAGCCGAAGCTGTTGAGCATCACCAGCCCGCCCTGCCCCGGGGCGGCGTTGCGCATCGGGTTGTTGTCGGCGGGCATGGTGTACGGCGCGAGCACGCTGAGCACGGCGCCGATCGCGAGGCCGCTGCCGAGCAGCGCGAACGCGACGCCGACGGCGGACGGCAGGCCGGACCAGTCGCCGGTGGCGGCGGCCAGCACGAGCGCGAGCACCAGGGTGACCGGGACGGCGTAGGAGAGCACCGCGAACGCGCGCCCGCGCAGCTCGTCCCGGGCGTCGGCCGGGGTGAGCATGGTGGCCGCGACCATCCAGAACGCGGAACCGTCCATGCCGAACAGGTTGAGCATCTGCAGACCGAGGAACATCCCGGTCATCGCCACCAGATAGACCGTCGACCAGCCCTGGACGATCGACAGCACGCAGATCACCAGCGTCATCCCGATGCTGGTGAACACGGCGGCCTTGGCCCGCGGCTCGCGCCAGGCGTAGCGCAGGTGGCGCTGCATCACCGCGCCGACCCGGCCCTCCGGCAGGAACCGCCGGCCGCGCCCCGAGTCCTGGACGCCGCGCACGACCTCCAGCGTCGAGGCGTCCGCGGTGACCATCAGCTGCTGCAGGCTGGAGCGCCACCACCGCAGCAGCAGGGCGAGCAGCGCGGCGGTCCCGGCGAGCTGGAGCAGGGCGAGCGGCCAGCGGCCCTCACCCGCGGTCCGGGCCGCGTCGACGGCGCCGATCGGCGGGACCCAGCGCAGCACGGAGGCGATCGGGGCCAGCGGGCCGAGGTCGACGCCGTTCTCGCCGGCCTTGCCGAAGACGCTCTGCGAGCCGACGTTGGCGATCTGCACCAGCAGCGCGAACAGCAGGCCGCCGAAGATGGCGAAGTCCTTGCCGCGCCGGCTGGAGAGCAGCCGGGCGTTGCCGGCGGCGACCGCGCGGGAGAGCGTCACCACGGTGAGCACCGCGAGCGGTACGCCGACCGCGCCGGCCACCGCCGAGGCGCCGCCGTTCGCGCCGGACAGCGCGGCGCCGGTGAGCAGCACCAGGCTGATCAGCGGCCCGGGGCCGAGCAGCGCGGCCAGCACCGAGCCGCGCAGCAGCGGGCCGGGCCGCAGCGGCAGCATGGTGAGCCGGGTGGGGTCGGCGCTCTCGTCGCTGCTGAAGAGGAACAGCGGGATCGCGGCCCAGCCGACGGTGAGCGCACCGGTCATGACGACGCCGGCGTCCCCGGCGGAGCCGTGCTCGATGTGGTCGCCGAGCAGCGCCAGCAGGACGGCCAGGCAGGCCGCGAACAGCACGCCGACGACGGCGCCGAGCACGTACAGGACGGCGCGGCCGCGGCTGCGGCGCAGGCCGTTGCGGAGCAGCCGGAGTTTGAGCGAGACGAGGGTGCGGACGACCGTCCGGTCCTCGGGCAGCCCGGCCGAGGGCAGCCCGGTCGCGGGGAGCCTGGTGGGGGAGGCGCTCACCGCTCGCCCCCGCCGAGCCAGCCGAGCGACCGGCCGTCGTCCTCGCGGACGCCGATCAGCTCCAGGAACGCCTCGTGCAGGCTGCGCCCGCCGCGGACGGTGTCCAGCGGGCCCTGCGCGATGACCTGGCCGGCGTTGACGACGGCGACCCAGTCGCAGAGCTGCTCGACGAGCTCCATGACGTGGCTGGAGAAGACGACGGTGGAGCCGGCCGCCGCGTACCGCTTGAGCACGCCGCGGATGGTCTGGGCGGAGACCGGGTCGACGCCCTCGAAGGGCTCGTCGAGGAAGAGCACGTCCGGGTTGTGCAGCAGGGCGGCGGCGAGGCCGATCTTCTTGCGCATGCCGGTGGAGTAGTCGGCGACCAGCTTGTCGGCGTCGCCGGCCAGGTCGAGGACGGCGAGGAGCTCCTCGGCGCGGCGGTCGACCTCGGCGCCCGGCAGGCCGCGCAGCCGGCCGTTGTACTGGAGCAGCTCGCGCCCGCTGAGCCGCTCGAACATGCGCAGGCCCTCGGGGAGGATGCCGATCCGGGCCTTGACGGAGACCGGGTCGGCCCAGACGTCGGCGCCGTGCACGAGCACGGTGCCCTGGTCGGGCCGGAGCAGGCCGGTGACCATCGACAGCGTGGTGGTCTTGCCGGCGCCGTTCGGGCCGACGAGCCCGATGAAGGCCCCGGTCGGCAGCTCCAGGCTGAGCCCGGCGACGGCGGCCTGGCTCCCGAAGTGCTTCCACAGCCCCTGGATGGACACGGCCGAGGGTGCGGGGGCGGTCGGGGCGGGGGACGGCGGCGGCGCTGAGGCCTGCATGGCGGCTCTCTCTACTGGTGGTCGGACCGGTCGGACCGGTGATCATTCCATGATCGAAACGGGCCCGACGACAGCCTGCCACCGCCCGGCCCGGCCTGTCTCCAGTCGCGGTGCCCCGGGTGTGTCCGGGCCGAACGGGTGAACGGTGGGGCGGAGGAGGGCGCGTGACGCCGACGGTGAGCCGGATCGGCAGAATCGGCAACTACTCAGAGCCCCCGTTCGTCCTGCACTATGAGAGTCCGACGGGCGGGCAGAGACCGTGGTCGCGCGGGGGTACCGGGAGGTGGCGGATGGCCGTTCAGCCGTGGGGTGAGCAGGACTTCGGGGCGGCGAAGCCGCCGGCGTCCACCCCGCACGCCCCCGTGGCGCCCCCGCCCACGATGCCGTACCACGCGATGCCGCCGGTCGCGATGCCCCAGGCCGCCATGCCGCAGTCCGCGATGCGCGCGGCGACCGCGGACCGCGAGCGCACGGTGGACGTGCTGAAGGCCGCCTTCGCCGAGGGCCGGCTGAGCGCCGCCGAGTACGGCGAGCGCTTCGAGGCGGCGAGCACCGCGCAGACCTACGGCCAGCTCGCCCGGCTGGTCGCCGACCTGCCGGCCGGGCCGATGGTGGCGCCCCAGATGGTGTCGCCGCAGCTGGCCGGGCCGCTCGTCGTCCCGGTGCCGCAGACCTTCCTGGCCCCGCCACCGCCGCGGCGGACCAACGCCGTCGCGGTGACCTCGCTGGTCCTCGGCCTGCTCTGCGTGCCCACCGGCGGCCTGCTCGGCGTGCCGGCCGTGATCACCGGCCACATCGGGCGCCGCCAGGCGGCGGAGCGGAACGAGGAGGGTGACGGCATGGCCGTCACCGGGATCGTCTTCGGCTGGCTGTCGATCGCCTTCTGGGGTCTGCTCTTCCTCCTCGCCGTCGCCTCCGGCTGACGGCACCCCCGGCACTGGTCCGGACCGCCGAACGGGTGTGACGGACGACACCGGTCGGCCGAGCGCCGGACGAGGGCCCGACGAGTTGCGGAGCGCGCGGTGGGGGAGTGTGCTATAAGCGGCGGACGCGGTGCCGGGGGCCTCGGGGGGCCTCGGCGGCACGGCCGCGACCTGCGACGTTCCATTTGTTTTGACCGAGCCGGATGCGCTAGGTACGCTCTGACCTTGTGCCTGGGGTGTCCCCGGGTCCTTGTGCGTGCATGCACACCGGTCGCCGCGCCGAGCCGGAGCGCCTTCACGGCGCGCCGCGCGTAGAGCGCCGTCGCTGTACATCAGCTCATGGGATTCCGTGCCGGAATAAATCCAACACACCCGACCGCGTGGGTCGACCACGGGGCCGTGTGTGAGGGAATCACCGCAGGTTAGTTCCACCAAGCCTTGGCACACAGAAAACGGAGAAACGGTGCCTACGATCCAGCAGCTGGTCCGAAAGGGCCGGCAGGACAAGGTCGAGAAGAACAAGACTCCCGCGCTGAAGGGTTCCCCGCAGCGCCGTGGGGTCTGCACGCGTGTGTACACGACCACCCCGAAGAAGCCGAACTCGGCCCTTCGTAAGGTCGCCCGTGTGCGCCTCACCAGCGGGATCGAGGTCACCGCTTACATCCCGGGCGAGGGCCACAACCTGCAGGAGCACTCCATCGTGCTGGTGCGCGGTGGTCGTGTGAAGGACCTTCCTGGTGTCCGCTACAAGATCATCCGCGGTTCGCTCGACACCCAGGGTGTCAAGAACCGCAAGCAGGCTCGCAGCCGCTACGGCGCCAAGAAGGAGAAGTAAGAATGCCTCGTAAGGGCCCCGCCCCGAAGCGCCCGGTCATCATCGACCCGGTCTACGGCTCCCCGGTCGTCACCCAGCTGGTCAACAAGATCCTGCTGCACGGCAAGCGCTCCACCGCCGAGCGGATCGTCTACGGCGCCCTCGAGGGCGTCCGTGAGAAGACCGGCGCCGACCCCGTCGTCGCGCTGAAGCGCGCGCTGGAGAACGTCAAGCCGGCCCTCGAGGTCAAGTCCCGCCGTGTCGGTGGCGCGACCTACCAGGTTCCGGTCGAGGTCCGTCCGGGCCGCGCCAGCACCCTGGCGCTGCGCTGGATGGTCGGCTACTCGCGCGCCCGTCGCGAGAAGACCATGACCGAGCGCCTGATGAACGAGATCCTCGACGCCAGCAACGGCCTCGGTGCTTCCGTGAAGCGTCGCGAGGACACCCACAAGATGGCCGAGTCCAACAAGGCCTTCGCGCACTACCGCTGGTAGTCCGTACCCCGTCACTAGACAGAGAGAGAACGAGCCACCATGGCTGCAACCTCCCTTGACCTCGCCAGGGTCCGCAACATCGGGATCATGGCGCACATCGACGCGGGCAAGACGACCACCACCGAGCGGATCCTGTTCTACACCGGTGTCTCGTACAAGATCGGTGAGGTCCACGATGGCGCTGCCACCATGGACTGGATGGAGCAGGAGCAGGAGCGCGGCATCACGATCACGTCGGCCGCGACGACCTGTCACTGGACGGTCGACGACGCCGACCACACCATCAACATCATCGACACCCCGGGCCACGTCGACTTCACCGTCGAGGTGGAGCGTTCGCTGCGCGTGCTCGACGGTGCCGTGACGGTGTTCGACGGTGTCGCCGGTGTCGAGCCCCAGTCCGAGACCGTGTGGCGGCAGGCTGACCGCTACGGCGTCCCGCGCATCTGCTTCATCAACAAGCTGGACCGCACGGGCGCGAACTTCTTCTTCTGCGTCCAGACCATCGTGGACCGCCTCGGCGCCACCCCGCTGGTCATGCAGCTCCCGATCGGTGCCGAGTCGGACTTCCAGGGCGTGGTCGACCTGGTCCGCATGAAGGCGCTGGTCTGGTCCGCCGAGGCCGCCAAGGGCGAGATGTACGACATCGTCGACATCCCGGCCGAGCTGCAGGAGCAGGCGGACGAGTACCGCGAGGCCCTGATCGACACCGTGTCCAACCACAGTGACGAGATCATGGAGCTCGCCCTCGAGGGCGAGGACATCCCGGTCGAGCTGCTGCAGGACGCGATCCGCAAGGGCACGCTGAACTCGGACTTCACCCCGATCTTCTGCGGCACCGCGTTCAAGAACAAGGGCGTCCAGCCCCTGCTCGACGCGGTCGTCAAGTACCTGCCGTCCCCGCTGGACATCGAGTCCATCGAGGGCACCAAGCCGGGCGACGACACCGTCAAGATCTCCCGCAAGGCCTCGGACGACGAGCCGCTCGCCGCGCTCGCGTTCAAGATCATGTCGGACCCGCACCTCGGCAAGCTCACCTTCGTCCGGGTCTACTCGGGCCGCCTGGAGTCCGGCACCTCGGTGCTGAACGCCGTCAAGGGCAAGAAGGAGCGCATCGGCAAGATCTACCGCATGCACGCGAACAAGCGTGAGGAGATCGACTCGGTGGGCGCCGGCGACATCATCGCCGTCATGGGCCTGAAGCAGACCACCACCGGTGAGACGCTGTCCGACGAGAAGCACCCGGTCATCCTGGAGTCCATGGACTTCCCGGCCCCGGTGATCCGCGTCGCGATCGAGCCCAAGTCCAAGGGTGACCAGGAGAAGCTGGGTGTCGCCATCCAGCGTCTCGCCGAGGAGGACCCGTCCTTCCAGGTCAACACGGACGAGGAGACCGGCCAGACCATCATCGCGGGTATGGGCGAGCTGCACCTCGAGGTGCTCGTCGACCGTATGCGCCGTGAGTTCAAGGTCGAGGCCAACGTCGGCAAGCCGCAGGTCGCGTACCGCGAGACGATCCGTCAGGCCGTCGAGCGCATCGACTACACCCACAAGAAGCAGACCGGTGGTTCCGGTCAGTTCGCCAAGGTGCAGATCGCGATCGAGCCGCTTGAGCAGGCCGAGGGCTACGAGTTCGTCAACCTGGTCACCGGTGGCCGCGTCCCGCGCGAGTACATCCCGTCGGTCGACGCCGGTTGCCAGGAGGCCATGGAGTTCGGCATCCTCGCCGGCTACCCGCTCCAGGGTGTCCGGGTGAAGCTGCTCGACGGTGCGGCGCACGACGTCGACTCCTCCGAGCTCGCGTTCAAGATCGCCGGTTCGATGGCCTTCAAGGAAGGCGCCCGGAAGGCCAAGCCGGTCCTCCTGGAGCCGATGATGGCCGTCGAGGTCACCACGCCCGAGGACTACCTGGGCGACGTGATCGGCGACATCAACTCTCGCCGTGGACAGATGAAGTCCATGGAGGAGCGTCACGGTGCCCGCGTCGTCTCGGCGCTGGTGCCCCTCTCCGAGATGTTCGGCTACGTCGGTGACCTGCGCAGCAAGACCTCCGGTCGCGCGAGCTACTCGATGCAGTTCGACTCGTACGCCGAGGTTCCGAGGAACGTCGCGGACGACATCATCGCGAAGGCCAAGGGCGAGTGACGTCCCGACTTTCGGGACGATAGCCACCCCTTAGGCTATTGGGAGGCAACTCGGGAGGATCCGGTCGGATCCTCCCGGGGCCTCCGGCCCCCCACCAGTGGGACGGCACGGGGTGTCCTCCGGACAGCCCACCAAAACCGATCAAAGACCAACTGACGTCACCACGGCGTACAGAACTGTCCTCAGGAGGACTCAGTGGCGAAGGCGAAGTTCGAGCGGACGAAGCCCCACGTCAACATCGGCACCATTGGTCACATCGACCACGGTAAGACCACGCTGACCGCGGCCATTACCAAGGTGCTGCACGACGCGTACCCGGACATCAACCCCTTCACGCCGTTCGACCAGATCGACAAGGCGCCGGAGGAGCGGCAGCGCGGTATCACCATCTCCATCGCGCACGTCGAGTACCAGACCGAGGCGCGTCACTACGCCCACGTCGACTGCCCGGGTCACGCGGACTACATCAAGAACATGATCACCGGTGCCGCGCAGATGGACGGCGCCATCCTGGTGGTCGCCGCCACCGACGGCCCGATGCCGCAGACCAAGGAGCACGTCCTCCTGGCCCGCCAGGTCGGCGTCCCCTACATCGTTGTCGCCCTGAACAAGGCCGACATGGTGGACGACGAGGAGATCCTGGAGCTCGTCGAGCTCGAGGTCCGCGAGCTGCTCTCCGAGTACGAGTTCCCGGGCGACGACCTGCCGGTCGTCCGCGTCTCCGCGCTGAAGGCGCTGGAGGGCGACAAGGAGTGGGGCGAGAAGCTCCTCGGCCTCATGCACGCGGTCGACGAGAGCATCCCGACCCCGGCCCGCGCCGTGGACCAGCCGTTCCTGATGCCGATCGAGGACGTCTTCACGATCACCGGTCGTGGCACCGTCGTCACCGGTCGTATCGAGCGTGGCATCCTCAAGGTCAACGAGACTGTCGACATCATCGGCATCAAGGAGACCAAGACCACCACCACGGTCACCGGCATCGAGATGTTCCGCAAGCTGCTCGACGAGGGCCAGGCCGGTGAGAACGTCGGTCTGCTGCTCCGCGGCATCAAGCGCGAGGACGTCGAGCGCGGCCAGGTCATCATCAAGCCGGGTTCGGTCACGCCGCACACCGACTTCGAGGCCCAGTCCTACATCCTGTCGAAGGACGAGGGTGGCCGCCACACCCCGTTCTTCAACAACTACCGCCCGCAGTTCTACTTCCGTACCACGGACGTGACCGGCGTCGTGACCCTCCCCGAGGGCACCGAGATGGTCATGCCGGGCGACAACACCGCCATGACGGTCGCGCTGATCCAGCCGATCGCCATGGAGGAGGGCCTGAAGTTCGCCATCCGTGAGGGTGGTCGCACCGTCGGCGCCGGCCAGGTCACCAAGATCATCAAGTAATTGGTGTTCTGACCTTCCGGCTCCAGGGCCGGTAAGGCCCGGTGGGCATGTCATATGCCCACCGGGCCTTCGGTATTTTCACATTAATGAATGACTTATGATCGTCCTGTATTGCCGGGGGGCCTCCGGCATGTCGCGCGTGTGCGGATCCGTGCACTGCCCAGGTCGGACGGAAGGGCCTTTGTCATGGCGACCACGCTCCCTGTGGCCGACAGGTTGCGGCCCGGCCGTAACGATCCTGGTGACACGAAGACATCGCCCGCCGCTCCGAGGCGGAGTCCCCTGGTCCTGGTCGGCGGCCTGGTCGCCGCGTGGCTGATCCCGCTCGCACTCGTCCCGCTCGGCCTCGGCGTCGTCGTCCTGCCGTTGCTGCTGCTCGCCGTCGGCTCCGTGATCCGGGTCGGTGGTGTGCTGCTCGACCGGCTGGTCGCGGCCGCCCTGGTGGTCGCCGGCGGTGTGGTCGTCCTCGGACTGCTGTTCTCGGTCTGGCCGTGGGGGATCGACCCGATACCCACCTCCGGGGTGCTGTTCTCCCTCGTGACCCTGGTGGGCTGGGCCTGCCGACGCGCACCGCGGCTGCCGATGCGGTTCCGGCCGTCCGACCTGATGGTGCTCGGCACCGGCGCCACGCTCTGGTACTACCTGCACAAGCCGCTGGTCGGCAAGGGTCCCGAGTGGCGGATGGAGTTCCTCGCCACCGCCGAGGACCGGCTGAACCACTTCTCCTACTTCGTGGGTATCGAGCACGTCGGCGGTTACAACTTCCTGCACCAGGAGGCCGCGCGGGCCTACCTGATGGGCCCCGGCGAGGTCACCTACCCGCAGGGCTCGCACTTCCTGCTCGCCTGGGTCGACTCCCTGGTCCGTTCCAGCACGGACCTGGGCACGCCGCTCGACGCGATGAACCGCTACCTGCTCTTCATTCTGGCCGTCTACGCACTGCTCGGCGCGGCGCTGGTCTGGGGCGCCCGCTGGATCGGCGGACCGCGGCTGCGCGGCTGGCGCACCGCGGCGGTCTGCGGGACGGTCGCCTCCCTGGTCCTCGCGAGCAACTACGCCGACCTCGTGCCGCACGGGTTCGACTCGACCGTCGTCGGTCTGCTGATGGTGGCCCTGCTGACCGCCTTCCTGATCCGCCCCGCCATGCGGACGCCGGAGCTCGTCCTGGTCGCCGCGCTCGGCCTGATCACCGTCACCTACGTCTACAACCTCTTCGGTGCGATAGCCGGGGTCGTGCTGGTCGCCGCCCTGGTCGTCCACCGGCGCCGCTTCCGGCTCCGGCGCTGGCCGCTCTACCTCGCGCTCGCGGTGGTCACCCTCGGTGTGGCCGGCCTGCCCAGCGCGATCTCCGTGCTCTCCGAGCTCGACGTGGCCGGTGCCTCCAACCTCGGCGGGCCGAGCGTCGCCGCCGACCGCGTCCTGCTCATCGGAGGCCTGCTGCTGGGAGTGCTGGTGGCCGCCGCGCCGGCCAACCGCAGGACCGGCACCGGCCGGGCGCAGCTGGCCGTGGTGCTCGGCGCCGGCGCGGTGGTCTGGGCCTTCTCCTGGTACCAGGTCCACACCATCGGCCACGTCTCCTACTACTTCGAGAAGCTGGCCGGCACCGGTGTGGTGATCGCGCTGGTCTCGCTGGGGTCGGTCGGTCCGCTGCTGGGGGCCGGCGCCCCGGCCCGGACCCCGGTGCTGCGGCGCCGGGTGGGCGACGCCGTCCTCGCGGGGGTCTCGGTGGCGACGGCGCTCAGCCTGTTCGCCGGGGTCCAGTGGGGCATGGAGTCCTTCAAGTCCGCGCCCTCGGCCTGGGACGGCAACCGGCTGGCGGCCTGGAGCCGGGGGGAGTCCTGGAGCGACATAGGGCCGCGGCACGGCGCCACGATCGCGGACGACCTCGCCGACATCTCCGGTGCGGTGATGGTGCTCTACTCGAACGACAGCTACAAGAACCTCAAGTCCACCTGGCTCGCCTCGCTGCTGCGCAACCGCGGCGGCGACATCCTGCCGCTGTACGAGACGCACTGGGTCAACATCGGTGCCTTCGAACAGCGGGAGGAGGAGTACCAGGCGTCCATGGAGCACGTCCGCAAGGGCGCGCGGCAGCTGGGCGAGCCGATGACGGTGGTCGTCGCCGACCCGGTCACCGGGGAGCGGATGCGCAAGGACGTCGAGGGCTTCCAGCCGGGGATCACCGTGGTCGTCAAGCCCGGCAACGCCTGGAGTCACCCGTGGGACCGAAGCTTCCCCGGAACCTGATCCGGCCGGCCCGGGGCACCGGGGCCGCGATCGTCCGGCGCGGGGCGCCGCCCTTCCGGGGGCGGCGCCCCGTCGGCGTTCCGCGGTGGCGCCGCCGGCCGCCGTTCCCGCGCCAGCGAGTCTCATCAGTGGCTCATCACCGGCTGCTATTGTCGGCGGCGATCGACCCCACCAGCGGAAGGCGGGACCAACTCATGACGACGGCGCCCGAGTTGTCGGTAGTCATGCCGATCTACAACGAGCAGGACGCGCTTCCGCTGACGGTCGAGCGGCTGCGGCCGATCCTCGACGGGCTCGGGGTCGAGTACGAGGTCGTCGGCGTCGATGACGGCAGTACCGATGCCACACCGCTGCAGATGCAGAAGATCCGCCAGGACTGGCCCGAGTTCCGGATCGTCCGCTTCTCCCGCAACTCCGGCCACCAGGCGGCGCTCAAGGCCGGGCTGCACCGGGCCTTCGGCGACTACGTGGTGAGCATCGACGCGGACCTGCAGGACCCGCCGGAGAAGATCCCCGAGATGCTGGAGCTCGCCCGCGAGCGGAGCCTCGACATCGTCTACGGCGTGCGCGGCGACCGCGGCACGGACAGCTTCTTCAAGCGCCGCACGGCCGGCGGCTACTACTGGCTGATGCGCAAGCTCGTCGGCAAGCGCATGCCGAACCAGGCCGGGGACTACCGCCTGCTCAGCCGGGCCGCGGTGGACGCGCTCAAGACGATGCCCGAGCACCAGCCGGTCTACCGGCTGCTGGTGCCGTGGCTCGGCTTCCCCAGCGGGGAGGTCGTCTACGTCCGCGAGGAGCGGGTGGCCGGGGCGACGCACTATCCGATCGGCAAGATGGTCCACCTGGCCCTGGACAGCGTGACCAACTTCTCCGCCGCCCCACTGCGGCTGGCCACCTGGCTCGGCCTGGGCAGCTTCCTCGTCTGCCTGGTGCTCGGCGCCTACACCGCGATCGAACACGCGATCGGCAACACCGTTCCGGGGTGGTCGTCGTTGTTCATCGGAATGCTGTTCATCGGCGCCGTCCAACTGATCTGCGTGGGCCTGCTCGGCGAGTACGTCGGCCGGATCTACTCGGCGGTCCAGGCCAGGCCCGCCTACTTCATCGGCTATGACTCGGCCGAGGAGAGCGCCGCGGCGGAGGCGGAGAAGCTGTCCGACTGCGTCCGTTAGCCCGCCGGCGGCGGCCCGGCACGGCAGAGGAGGCAGTACGGTGGACGGCTCCCCGACAACCGCGGCGGACCGCGACGCCGGAACGGCGCCGGACGGCCCGGTAGGGGCCTCGGCGCCGGGAACCGGAACCGACGGACGGCGCGCGGTCCGGCTGCTGCCGCCGCTGGCGGCCCTGCTCGTGGTCCTGGTGGTGCTGCTCGGTAGCGGCACGCCACCCCTGGACGTCGCGCGCTACGCGGGTTACGTGCTCTGGGCCGTGCTCCTCCCCGGCACACTGGTCTTTCGCTGCCTGCGCCGCCGCCCGCACACCCTGGTCGAGGACCTGGTACTGGGCGCCGTCACCGGCCTGGTGCTGGAACTCGCCGCCTGGGCGGTGCTGGTCCGCCTCGGCCTGCAGTCGGTGGCGGTGCTCTGGCCGCTCGCGGTGGTCGTCCCGTTCGCCCTGGTGCCGGCGCTGCGCCGGCACTGGCGTCCGCGCGGCTACACCCGTCCGCCGCTGAGCTGGTCCTGGACGGTCGCCGGGCTGGTCGCGCTGACCGTGGGCTACTTCGGCGAGGTCTTCCTGTTCCGCTTCCCGATCCTGCCGACGGGGGAGCCGAGCCGGATCTACGGCGACCTGCCGTACCTGATCTCGCTCGCCGGGAACGCCAAGTACCAGATGCCGCCGACCTTCCCGCAGGCCGCCGGGGAGCCGCTGCACTACCACTGGTTCACCTTCGCGCACATGGCGATGTCCTCGCTGGTCGGCGGTGTCGACCTGCCGGTGGTCGCGATGCGGTTGATGGTGCCCGCGCTGAGCGTGCTCATGGTGCTCGCCGTCGCGGTGGCCGCGCACCGGCTGACCGGTCGGCTCTGGGCCGGACCGGCGGCGGTCGTCCTGTTCATGGCGGTGGGCGAGTTCACGGCGGCGTATCCCAACTCCGTCGAGTCCTGGGCCTTCGGCGCCCCCGCGGTGGGGCTGCTGTCCTGGGCGAGCCTGTCGCTGACCTACAGTCAGCCGCTGCTCGTCGCTCTGGCCACCGCGGTCGGCGAGGTCCTGCGCGGGTGCGGCCCCGAGGCCGACCGGCGCGGGGTGCCCGCGCTCGGGCGGGGGGCCTTCGTTCTGGTGGGCCTGTTCGCGCTGGCCTCCAGCGCCGCCAAGGCCAGCACCCTGCCGGTCACGCTGGGCGGCCTGGCCCTGGTCGGACTGGTCCTGGCCGTCACCACCCGCAGAATCCCCCGGCCGGTGGTGCTGCTCGGCGGGATCCTGCTCGGGGCGCAGCTGTTCGCCACGGTGCTGGTCTTCGACTTCCAGAGCTACGGGCTGCAGCCCGGCCTGTTCGGGAGCATCCGGAAGTACTGGGCCGATCCGCAGCTGGGCCCCGCCCCCGCCCGGGCGGCGGTCGCGCTGGCGACGCTGGCGGCGTTCCTGCTCAACCACCAGCTGCGGCTGTTGGGCGCGGTGCCGCTGATCTGGCGGCGGCGGATGCGCCTGGAGCCGGTGCAGTGGTTCCTGCTCGGGGCCGCGCTCGCCGGGCCGGCGGCCTATCTGCTGATCGGCGGCTTCAACGCGAGCTACTTCACCATCGCCTCGGCCCCCTTCGCCGCGCTGCTCTCCGCCTGGGGCTGGTGCGAGCTGGTCGAGCGGGCGGCGCTGCCGCGCCGGGCCGCGGCCGGTCTGGCGGTCGGCGCGGTACTGACGGGCGCCGCGCTCACCTGGCTGACCTACCGGTTCTCGGACCGCTGGGCCGGGTTCGCGGTGCGCCTGCTGGGCCGGGGTACCGGGAGCCGCGCGCACTGGCCGCTGCTGCCGATGCTGGCCGCCGCGCTCGCGGTCGCGGCCGTGGCCGTCCTCGGCCTGCTGCTCTGGCGCGGTGCCCGCCGGGTGCTGCCGTCGCTGCGCGGTCGCGGCGGGGTCGTGGCGCTCACCGGTCTGTGCGCGGTGGCGCTGCCGGCGCTGCCGCTGGACGCCCTGCAGGGCCGGGAGTACGGCTGGGACTTCAGCTGGGCGCTGTCCGGGCGGCAGGTCGAGGCGGCCCGCTGGGTACGGGCGCGCAGCCTGCCCTCGGACGTCATCGCCACCAACAGCCACTGCTGGGAGTTCGACGACTACGCGGACGGCCCGGGCTGCGACAACTCCCGCTCGCAGTGGCTCAGCGCGTACTCCGAGCGGTCGGTGCTGGTGGAGGGCTGGGCGTACGCGCCGCGGCTGGTGGCCCGCTCCGGGGGCGGGGTGGTCGCCCGCGACGCCTTCTGGGACCAGCGGTTGTTCAGGCTCAACGAGGACGCGGTGTACCGTCCTACCGCAGAGGTGATCGAGCGGTTGCGGCGTGAGCACCGGGTGCGGTTCCTGGTGGTCGACCGGAAGGCAGGCGCCGAATCGCCCCGGCTGCGGGAGTACGCCGAGCCGGTCTTCGACAACGGACGGGTCGCCGGGTACCGGCTGCCCTGACCGGACGGAACGGACGGGTACTCCGCGATGCTTTCCACGGACGACAGAAGCGGGCAGCCGCAGACCGACGGGCGGCCGGTCCGCCGCCAGCTGCCCGCCTTCCTGGTGATCGGTGTGCTCAGCACCCTCTTCTACCTGGGGCTGTTCGTGCTGGCGCGGCGGTTCACCGACCCGCAGGCGGCCAATCTGATCGCCCTGGCGGTCAGCGCGGTCGCCAACACCGCCGCCAACCGCCGGTTCACCTTCGGGATCACCGGCTCCGAGGGAGCGGTGCGCCACCAGCTCCAGGGGGCCGTGGCGTTCCTGATCGGCCTGGGCCTCAGCGCCGGCGTGCTGGCGCTGCTCGACCTCGCGGTACCGGACGCCTCGCGGGGGGTCGAGGTGGCCGGGCTGGTCGTCGCCAACGGCCTGGCCACGGTGGCCCGCTTCCTGCTGATGAAGGTCTGGGTGTTCCGCGGGCGCTGAGCCGGTGCGCCGAACGCCGCAGCGCCCGCCCCGGAGGACCGGACGGGCGCTGCGCTGTTGTGCGGGGCGGTGGTCAGGCGGACACCTTGGGAGCCTCGCCGGCCGAGGGCGCCGCCGCCGGCGCGGTGAGCGGGTCGGCCTCGGCCGCGGCGGCGACCCGGGCGGCGCCGCGCTCCTTGAGCTTGCGCACCGGCCACGGCGTCCAGTTCTTGGCCTTCATCAGCGGCGACTCCAGCAGGTGCCAGGAGAGCGCGGCCAGCACCACGGTGCCGGCCATGGCGAGGGCCAGGTAGACCGGCTTGCCGTGCTTGGCGTAGCCCAGCATGGCCAGCGCCTGCTCGACGGTGAAGCCGTAGATGTAGATGCCGTACGAGTAGTCGCGCTTGCGGCCGACCTTCTGGAACGGGCGCGGCAGCCGGATGGCCAGCCAGAGCAGCAGGTAGGCGAAGGCCGGGTAGCCGAAGACGAACAGACCGCCGACCCAGAGGCTGAGGCCGAGCGTGACCGCGCTGATCAGCGCCAGTCCGTCGTGGATGACCAGCCGCTCGCGGTAGAGCTGGAAGGTCGCGCCGATCATGAAGATGAAGACCAGGTGGATGATGAAGTGCATCGACATCGCGCCGAGGAACGGCACGTAGACGACGGAGTTCATCTCGCCCGGGATGCCGCGCAGGGTGGGCATGTTCACCCAGTCGCGCAGGATGAGGACCCACAGGCCCAGCGCCAGCAGGGGCACGAACTTGCGGGCGCGCTGCAGTACGCCGCCCGCGGCCATCAGCCCGATGACGATGTAGCAGAGGATCTCGTACTTCAGCGACCACAGGGCGCCGTTGACACCGGCGTCGTAGTTGGTGCCCCGCTTGATACCGCCCTCGATCACCCCGGAGATGTCCCAGCCGGTGCTGATCGCGGTGTTCCAGGTGCCTTCGAGGTAGTTCACCGGGCCCTGCGGGTGGTTCCAGTACCCGTCGAAGGTCCCGTGCTGCCAGTGCCACAGCAGCGGGATGATCACCAGCGCCGACACCAGCAGCGAGCCCCACAGACCGGGCAGGATGCGCAGCGCGCGGTGCCAGGAGTAGCGCCCGATGGTCGACCGGGCGCCGCTGGCGCTGATCATGAATCCGGACAGCACGAAGAACCCGACGACCGCCATCTTCCCGAGGTCGGTCTGCTGGCCGCTCTTGATCCAGAGCGGGTCGAGGTGTCCCCACGCGATGGGGTACATGTGCGAGACGACCACCGAGGAGGCGAGCAGTAGCCGCAGCAGGCCGAAGCTGTTGGCCCGGCCCGAGTACAGCTCGGCGAGGGTCCCGCGCCGACCGGGCAGCGCGGACAGCCACCCGCCGGGTCGGTTGACGCGGGACCGGGGCGTACCCGACGAGGAGAGCCTGCGAGACATCGAGGGGATCATGCTTTCCTGGAAGTGGTGCCCAGGCGACGGCCTGGTGCACAGGCCCGATCGGGTCCTTGTCGGATCCTATCGATGCCCGCTGTCGGTCATCATGGGTGCTGTTCGAATCGTTAGCGCGCGGAACCGTCGGTGTCGGCCGACGCGGCGAGCCACAGCTCGGTGACGGCCGAGCGCAGGCTGCGTCCGGGCTGCCAGCCGAGCGCCTTGCCGGCGGCGGTGACGTCGAGCTGCTGCCACTCGGTCTCCGGGCCGCCGCCGTCCGGTGCCGGGACTTCGGTGATCGCGACCGGGACACCGCTGACCTCGATCAGCAGCTCGACCAGCTCGCGCGCCGAACTCGCCTTGCCGAGGCCGACGTTGAGCACCGCGGGGGAGGCCGGGTTGCTCGGCACGGCGGCGATGATCGCGTCCACGGTGTCCTGCAGGTCGACGAAGTCGCGCTGGGCCGTGAGCGGCTGCAGCGCGAGCTCGGCGGTGGTGTCGGCGGCCCGGGCGGCGGCGAGCTTCCCGGCCATCACGCCGAGCAGACTGTGCCCGGGCTGGTGGGCGCCGACCACGTTGCCCAGGCGCAGCACCACCGCGTCCAGGCCCTCGGTGCGCACGGCGTCCTCGATCAGCCGGGTCGCCCGCAGCTTCAGCTGCCCGTACACCATGGACGGGTTCGGCTCGGAGTCCTCGCTCAGGCTGACGCCGATCGGGCAGAGGCCGTACTCGTGCACCGTGCCGAGGTGGACCAGCCGGGGGGCGGCGGGCATGCTCCGCAGGGCCTCCAGCAGCTTGCCGACCATGCCGACGTTGGCGCCGACCATCTGCTCGTCGGTCAGGCCCCACATCCCGCCGGCGGCGTTGATCACCACGTCGATCCGGTGCGCGCCCAGCAGCGCGGCGAGCTCGGCGGGGGCGTCCTCGGTGAGGTCCAGTCGGGCGAACTCGCCGGGCAGCGGCTCGGCCGGTGCCTTGCGGGCGATGGTGAGCAGGTGGTGGCCCCGCTCGTCCAGGGCGCCCAGAATGGTGCGCCCGATGAAGCCGGTGCCGCCGAGGACGGCGATGCGGGGAAGGTCTGAGCTGCTCACGGCCATGGCCTCTGGTTCCGGTCTCGGTCGGATCTCGGTCGGATGGGGTCGCCGGGGTGTCGGCCCGGCGGGGGAGGGGAGGGGCCCCGGCCGCTCAGCGGCGGTCGTTGCCGGCGACGTGCCGCAGCAGGGTCTTGGCGCCCTCGCCGTTCCGGCTCTTGACCGCGCCGGGAACCATGGTCAGCGCGTGGATCCGGGACGACAGGTGCAGTCGGGAGGCCTTGGCGGCGTTCGACCAGCCGTGCGTGTCCAGGCGGTCGGCGACGTCGCGGAAGAAGCGGTTGGCCTCCTCGAAGCGGACGCCCGTGAAGGCCTGCGCCGAGGAGATGGAGACGGCGTGCCGGCGGTACTGGAAGCAGACCGTGTTGCTGATCATCATCTGCTCCCCGGCCTGCAATAGGTCGATGACCAGGGCGAGGTCCTGGGTGACCTCCAGGTTGTCCCGGAAGCCGGCCGCCCGGACGGCCTCGGTGCGCCAGCAGATCGACGGGAAGAACAGCCAGTTGCCGCGCAGCACGCTGATGGCGAGCTCCTCGCCGCCCATCAGCTTGCGGCCGTTGACCTTCGGCGCGTAGAGGCGCTTCTTGGCCTGGTCGGCGAGGCCGTCGGTGGGCTTGTCGTTGCCGTCGATGACCTGGACGCCCGGCTGGATCATGCCGATGTCCGGGTTGTCCTTGAGGATGCTCCGGACGGTGGCGACGTAGTCGGGCAGCATGATGTCGTCGGTGCCCATCATGACGAAGTTCTCTTCGCGCACCAGGCCGAGGCACTTGCGGTAGTTGCCCGTGACGCCGAGGTTCTGCTCGTTGCGCTGGTAGGAGACCCGGTCGTCCCCGAGCTGGGCGAACCAGCCGGGGACGTCCGGCTCCTTGCCGTCGTCCACCACGGTGAGCCGCCAGTTGGGGTCGCTCTGGGCCAGGATGCTGCGTACGGCGGCCTGCATCAGCGCGACGTTGCCGTAGTAGGGCAGCATGATGTCAAGAGTTGTCATGGGCGGCACACCAGGTTCCGGGGTAGTGGGGACGGCAAGGAAGGCTACTGGCCGCTGAGCGACCGGCGGAACTTCAGGCACTCCTCGTAGTCCGGCAGCAGGCCGGTCTCCAGGGCCTGGGCCAGCGTCGGAGCGGCGGCGTCGCGGGCCGACAGCTGCGGCACCTCGGCCGGCCACTCGATCGCGAGGTCCGGGTCCAGCGGGTGCACCGCGTGCTCGCCGGTCGGGTTGTACGTCTCCGAGCAGACGTAGGAGAGCGTGGCGTCGTCGCTCAGGGCGCAGAAACCGTGGCCGAGGCCCTCGGAGATGTACACCGAGCGGCGGTCCACGTCGTCGAGCCGGACGAACTCCCAGCGGCCGAAGGTGGGGGAGCCCACCCGCAGGTCGACGATCACGTCGAGCACCGCACCGCGCACGCAGCTGACGTACTTGGCCTGCCCCGGCGGGACGTCGGCGAAGTGGATCCCGCGCACCACGTCCTTGGCGGACACCGACAGGTTGCCCTGGGCCATCCGCAGCGGGTGGCCGACCGCCTCGGCGAGCCGGTCGAAGCGGTACCACTCCATGAACAGGCCGCGGGGGTCGCCGTGCTGCTGCGGCGTGACCTCCCAGGCGCCCTCGATGGACAGCTCGCGGAACTTCATCGGGCGGTCTCCTCGTCGAGCAGGTTCACCAGGTACTGGCCGTAGCCGCTCTTCAGCAGCGGCTCGGCGAGCTCCCGCAGCTGCTCGGCGGTGAGGAACCCGGCCCGCCAGGCCGCCTCCTCGACGCAGCCGATCTTGAAGCCCTGGCGCTCCTCGATGACCCGGACGAACTCCGAGGCCTGCACCATCGAGACGAAGGTGCCGGTGTCCAGCCAGGCGGTGCCGCGGTCCAGCACGGTCACCTGGAGGTCGCCGCTCTGCAGGTAGGCGTCGTTGACGGCGGTGATCTCCAGCTCGCCGCGGGCGCTCGGGGTGATGGTGCGGGCGATCTCCACCACGCGGTTGTCGTAGAAGTACAGACCCGGCACCGCGTAGCGGGACTTCGGCCGCTCCGGCTTCTCCTCGATGGAGATGACCTGGCCGGACTCGTCGAACTCGACCACGCCGTAGGCGGTCGGGTCGGCCACCGGGTAGGCGAAGACCATGCCGCCCTTGGGGTCGGTCCGCTGGGCGAGCCGGGTGCCGAGGCCGCTGCCGTGGAAGATGTTGTCGCCGAGGATCAGCGCGACGGGCTCGTCGCCGATGAAGTCGGCGCCGAGGACGAAGGCCTGGGCGATGCCCTCGGGCCGCTCCTGCACGGCGTACTGCAGGTCGAGGCCGAACTGCGAGCCGTCGCCGAGGAGCCGCTCGAACTGCTCGCGGTCCTGCGGGGTGGTGATGATCAGAATCTCGCGGATCCCCGCCATGATGAGCGTGGAAAGCGGGTAGTAGATCATCGGCTTGTCGAAGACCGGGAGAAGCTGCTTGGAAACGGCCCGGGTCAGGGGCCAGAGGCGGGAACCGGTGCCGCCCGCAAGAAGAATGCCGCGCATGGCGCACACCTTACGTGGCCCGGGGAACCGGGCGGCAACCAGCCGTCACGGGGCCGTCCGGCCTCGGGCACCTGGTGCGATGACGCCTGCGCGCGCGCACTATACTCAGCCGCATTATGCGCATCCTCGTCACCGGCGGCGCCGGATTCATCGGTTCCCAGTTCGTGCGCGCGCTGCTGGCGGGGGACCCCGCGGCTCGCGTCACCGTTTTCGACAAGCTGACCTACTCGGGTGTTGAGGAGAACCTCGCGCCGGTGGCCGACCACCCCGGCTACTCCTTCGTCCGCGGCGACATCTGCGACGTCGACGACGTCGACGCCGCGATGCCCGGCCACGACGCGGTGGTGCACTTCGCCGCCGAGTCGCACGTGGACCGCTCGATCGCCGGCGCCGGCCCGTTCGTGATGACCAACGTGGTGGGCACCCAGGTGCTGCTCGACGCGGCCCGCAAGCACGGCGTCGGCCGCTTCGTCCACGTCTCCACCGACGAGGTCTACGGCTCCATCACCGAGGGCTCCTGGACCGAGGAGTGGCCGCTCTCGCCGAACTCCCCGTACTCCTCCTCCAAGGCGGCCTCGGACCTGCTGGCGCTGGCCTACCACCGGACCCACGGCATGGACGTCGTGGTCACCCGCTGCTCCAACAACTACGGGCCGTACCAGTTCCCCGAGAAGGTCATCCCGCTCTTCACCACCAACCTGATCGACGGCAAGAAGGTCCCGCTGTACGGCGACGGCGGCAACGTCCGCGACTGGCTGCACGTCTCGGACCACTGCCGCGGCATCGACCTCGCCCTGCGCAAGGGCCGCGCCGGTGAGGTCTACAACATCGGCGGCGGCACCGAGGCCACCAACAAGGAGCTCACCGGGCTGCTGCTGGAGGCTGCCGGGGTCGGCTGGGAGATGGTCGAGTACGTCGAGGACCGCAAGGGCCACGACCTGCGCTACTCGATCGACATCAGCAAGATCCGCGAGGAGCTCGGCTACGAGCCGCAGGTCCGCTTCGAGGACGGCCTCGCCGAGACCATCGCCTGGTACCGCGAGAACCGCGCCTGGTGGGAGCCGCTCAAGGTGAGGGCCGCGCAGCAGTCGTGAACAGCGAGGGCAGCACGGCGACCGGACGCCGTTCACCGCTGGCGAAGCTGCTCAGCGCGCTCCCCCCGGGCACCCAGCTGGTGATCGGGGGGACCGTGCTGCTCGGTGCGGCCTCCTACGTCCACCTGATGGCCGCGGGCTACACCCTGAGCAAGCCGGCCATGGCGTCGGTCTCGCTGCTCTGGACCATCCTGATGTCGGTCGGCCTCGGCCTGTTCTTCCCGGTCGAGCAGGAGCTCACCCGGATCGTGGCGGCCCGGGTCGTCGCCGGGCAGGGTGTCGCCCCGGTGCTGCGCCGCACGCTGGCGATCACGGTCGGCATGCTCGTGCTGCTGGTCGGCGGGATGGCGGTCGCCGTCGGCCCGCTGGCGGACACCTTCTTCGACGGCCGCAAGGACATGGTCCTGGCCCTGGCCGCCGCGTTCGTCGCCATGGCGGCGGGAAACGTCACCCGCGGCGTGCTGGCCGGCCTCGGCCGATTCGGCGCGTACGGCACCCAGCTGGCCGTCGACGGCGCGCTGCGGATCGCGATCGCGGTCGGCTGCGCGGTCGGCCATGTGCGTTCGCCCCTGGTGTTCGCGCTGATCCTGGTCGTCGCGCCGATCGTCGCCGCCCTGGTCACCCTGCCACCGCTGCTGTCGGGCGTGCGCCAGGGCCCGCAGGCGGCCTGGTCGGCGCTCACCTCGGGGCTGGCCCCCCTCGTCGCCTCGACCCTGCTCTCGCAGGTCGTGGTCAACGCGGCGGTGGTCAGCACCCAGCTGCTCGCACCCGACAACGCCGCCCTGGTGGCCGGTCTGCTGAACGCCGTGGTGCTGGCCCGGGTGCCGTTGTTCGTGTTCGGCTCGCTGCAGGCCTCGCTGCTGGCCGGGCTGTCGAGCACGGCGGCCGCCGGCGACCGCGCGGGCTTCTCCAAGCTGCTCGGCAGGACCTGCGTCGTGGTCACCGTCCTCGGCCTGGCCGGCGGCATCCCCGCCACCGTCCTCGGCCCCTGGCTGATCCAGGTGCTGTTCAAGGCGGACGACGTCCTCGGCTCGCTGGACTTCCTGTTGATGTCCGCCGGCACGCTCTGCTACATGCTCGCGATGGTTCTCGGTCAGGCCCTGCTGGTGCTGCACCGGCACCGTCTCCAGTTGCTCGGCTGGGCGTTGGGAACTGTTGCGCTGATCGTGATCACCCTGGTACCTGGGCCGATCGCGACCCGGGTCTGCCTCGCATACACTTTGGGTTCGCTGACCGCTGTCGTATGCATGTTCGCCGCTGTTCGGCTGACCTTTCTGCGCGAGCCCCCGGCCGCTCAGGCCGGCGCCGACCCGTCCGCGCGCCCCTCACTCGTGGACACGGTATGACACCGCCGACACTGCCGACGTCCGCGTTCGCCGATCCTCGCACCTCGAAACTCGCGGCCTACCGCTGCGGCATGGAGTCATGATGTCCGACTATGACGATGTGTGGCTGGTCATCCCGGCCTACAACGAGGGGCCCGTCATCGCCGACGTGATCGAGGCCGCTCGCAAGACGTTCCCCAACATCGTCGTCGTGGACGACGGGAGCACCGACGACTCGGTCTCGTCGATCATGAAGACCGGTGCGCACCTGGTCCAGCACCCGGTCAACCTCGGCCAGGGCGCGGCCCTGCAGACCGGCCTGAACTACGCGCTCAAGCAGCCGGGGGCCGCGTACTTCGCGACCTTCGACGCGGACGGCCAGCACCAGACGCACGACGTCGAGCGCATGGTGGCCCTGCTGCGCACCGGCGACTTCGACGTCGTCCTGGGCTCCCGGTTCATCGAACAGACCGGCCAGGTGCCGTGGATCAAGCGGGTCGTCCTGCGGACCGCGGCGACGGTCAGCCCGACCGCGCGCAAGCTCAACCTGACCGACTCGCACAACGGTCTGCGCGTGATCAACCGCGCGGCGGCCGAGAACGTCCGTATCACCATGAACGGCATGGCTCACGCTTCGGAGATCGTCGCCTTCCTGGCCTCCTCCGAGTTGCGGGTCACCGAGGTGCCGGTGGACATCCTGTACACCGAGTACTCGCGTTCCAAGGGCCAGTCGCTGATCAACGGCGTCAACATCCTCTTCGACATCTCGCTCCGGGAGCGTGGCCGCAAGTGAAGTACATCTGGATTCAGCTGGTACTGCTGGTCGGTACCGGCACGCTTGTCCTGGCGTTCGTCCGCAACTGGGACCGCGCGCACACCCGCGCCTGGAAGCGCATGGCGTTCTTCGCGTTCGTCCTGGCCAACGTGTACGCCGTCTTCCGGCCCCAGGACGTGACCTGGGTCGCCAACCAGCTCGGCGTCGGCCGCGGCACCGACCTGGTGCTCTACCTGCTGGTCGTCGGCATGGCGTTCATGACCCTCAACACGTTCATGCGCTTCCGCTCGCTGGAGAAGAAGCTCACCGACCTGGCACGGTCGGTCGCCGTCAACGACGGCCAGCGGGTGAACAACGACCGCTTCGGTGACGAGCTCGGGGCCGTGCGGGCCGAGAGCGAGAAGGTCTCCCGGAACTAGCGGGTCGGTCAGGGCCACAGGGGGGCAAGTGACGGGCCCGTCGACCCGATAACCGTTCGGAGGCAAACAACCATGTCCAAGCGGGCCGCGAGGCCTCGAATAGCCTTTGTCGCGCGCCGGGCCGGCCTGGTGGGGGTGGAGGCGTCAGCGGGAACGCTGATCGCTCTCGGGTTCACCTGGCTCTGCACGCGGATCGAGGTCAACCCGCTGACCCGGACCGGTCAGGTCAGCGGTCTCGCGGCACTCCAGTTCCGCTTCCTGCTGGTGTTCGTCGGCCTCGCGCTCGTCTGGTGGGCCGTCAGCAGGCGGATCTCCCGCCCGCTCGCCCTGCGGCTGGCGTGCTGCTCGCTGGCCGGACTCGCCACCGGGCTCTACGCCGGCGGCATCGCGGTGGCCCTGACCGGTACCACCTGGCCGCTGAACGGCCCGTTCGGCGACTCCGGCCAACTCCAGATCTGGGTGGGGGAGATCCAGGAGGGACGGCCGATCTCCGGGGTCTACCCGCCGCTGTTCCCGCACACGCTCGCCTACTGGACCGAGCTGTTCTACCCGGGCGAGCCGCATGCCGCGCTCAAGACGCTCGGCCTCGTCCTGCTCGCCATGACCGGCCCCGCGGCCTACCTGGCCTGGCGGATGGTCCTGCCCCCGCTGTGGTCCCTCGGCATCGGCGTGGTCTCGGTGTTCCCGATCGTCCACGCGGGCAAGCCGTACGTCGACATCGTGCTGATCATCCTGATCCCGGTGCTCGCCAAGCTGATGTCGACCCTGCGACGGGCCGGCGGGCTGGGCACCCGCCTGCTCCTGGTGCTGGGCGCCTCGTACGGCCTCGGGCTGGCTGTGCTGTTCCTGTGGTACTCCGGCTGGTTCGTCTGGTCGGCCCCGGGTGCGCTGGCCGCGTTCGCGCTGATGCTGATCCACCTGTACCGGGACGGCGGCGTGGCGGCCCTGCGGCGCGGCGCCCTGCTGCTGGGCGTCACCGGCGGAGTCTTCCTGGCGCTGACCGGCCGCTACCTTGGCCGGATGCTCGCCGGTTCGGGCACCCCGGACGTCTACTTCTACTTCGACACCGACGTCGACCCGGCCTACTTCCTCATGTGGCAGGGCGATCAGCCGAACAACCTGGCCAAGGTGGCGTGGCCGCTGCCGGGTGAACTCGGTGGCGTCGGTGTCTTCGCGCTCCTGCTGGTGGCGGGCGTGGCCGTGTCGCTCTGGCTCGGCCCGCGGCTGCCGGTGGTCCAGATCGCCGGGCTCTGCATGCTCGGCGCCTTCGGTCTGCGCTACTGGTTCGCCTCGCACATGGAACGCGACCAGGTGGTCCAGCTCTACCCGCGGACCTCGGCCGAACTCCTCTACTGCTCCATCGTGTTGTGCGGCATGGCCGGTTACCTGGTGACCCAGAAGCTGACCGGCCGTTCGGCGTACGCCATCATCAACGGCCGCAAGGGCCCGGTGCCCTCGCTGCGCGCCAGCGGAGCCGTGCTCTGCGCACTCGCCTTCTTCTTCTCGATGGCGGGCTCGGCCACCGTCGACCGCTTCATGCCGTTCAACGGGGCCTGGGGACAGCTCGCCTGGAACTCCCACACCACGGTCCAACCCGACGGCACCTGCCCGCGGTTCGCGCCCCAGGGGAAGTGCGACCAGCAGCCGGCCCCCGCGGGCTGATCGCCCGTGGGGACGGCGTTGTGCCACAGTGGTCTGGCCCTGCCCAGCACCCGTCCGCAGTCCTACGGAAGTGAAGCGACATGACCGATCTGGCAACCGACCGGCTCGACGGGCCGGAGACGTCATCCGGCGAGCCCGCCCGGGACCGGTCCGCCGACCTGGCGGGCGCGCCCCACTGGTCCGAGCGGCGCGGGATCCTGGTGGCCGGGGAGATCCTGGTCGGTGTGGTGGCCGCGCTCGCCTTTACGCTGCTCTGCGGGCACATCAGCGTCAATCCGCTGAACCGGATCGGCCAGGTCAGCGGACTCGCCAAGATCCAGCAGTACGTCGCCCTGCTCGGCCTGCCGATCCTGGCGGTACTGGTCTACACCGCCTGGCGCGGCGGCTCGCGCCGGCACGCGACGGTCCAGCGGCTGGTCTGCGCGGCCCTGGCGGGCCTGGCGACCGGTGTGGTCGCCGGCGGCGTGGTGGTCGCGCTGCGCGGCACCCCGTGGCCGCTCGGCGGCCAGGAGGGCGACCCCAGTCAGCTGATCCACATGGGGACGTCGTTGCTGGACGGCAAGGGGCTGCCCGGCGTCTACCCGCCCCTGTTCCCCGCGCTGATCGCGCTCTGGGCGAAGCTGAACTACGGGGGGAAGGGCGGCGAGGGCTTCGCCCTGCACGACCTGCAGATCTTCTTCACCGCGCTGGCCGGGCCGATGAGCTACCTGGCCTGGCGGCTCATGCTGCGGCCGTTCTGGGCGCTGGCCGTCGCGGTCCCCTCGGTGCTGGTCTTCCTGGACCCGATCCGGCCGTACAGCCACGTCACGATGATCATTCTGGTGCCGCTGCTGGCGGCCTGCCTGCGCGAGCTGCGCCGGGCGGGCGAGCTGTCCACCCGCTCCGTGCTGCTGCGCGGCGCGGGCTTCGGCGTGATCTTCGGCGTGCTCTTCCTCTACTACTCGGGCTGGTACCTCTGGTCGGCGCCGGGCATCTTCGTGCTGACGCTGTTCCTGTTCCCCTGGCGCGGCGGCGGCTTCGTCGTCCGGCGGACGCTGCTCTTCGTGGGCACCACGGTGGGCATCGCGGGCGTCATCGGTTCGCCGCTGCTGTACCAGATCGTGAAGGAAGGGGCGACGACCCCGGACCGGTACGCCTACATCGTCAACTACGTCGACCCGGCCTACGTGCTCGGCTGGATGTCGGACCGCTCCGGCGACGCGACGTACCACAACTGGCCGCAGGCGGGTGAGTTGGCCGGCCAGACCGGGTTCGCGCTGATGCTGGTCGCCGCGGTCGGCGTCGGTGTCGGGCTGGGACTGCGCAACATGGCGGTCCGGGTGGCGGCGGCGGTGCTCGCCGGCGCCTGGCTGATGCGCTTCTGGTACGCCTCGCACATGGCGCACGAGCAGATGGTGCAGCTCTACCCGCGGACGACCTGGATCATCATGTACTGCCTGATCATCCTGGCGGTGGTCGGCCTGATGGCCGCCACGGACCGGGGGAGGGGCTGGTTCGAGCGGTCGTTCCGTGCCGCCGCCGGCACCGTGGCCGGCCCGGTCGTGCCGGCCCGGGCCACCCGGCAGCTGGCCGCCGGCCTGGTCTGCGCCCTCGCGCTGTTCGCGACCATGGGGGCGTCCTGGTCGGTGGACCGCTACATGCCGCAGGACGAGAAGACCAACACGATGGGCATCGACGCCTGGCGGGCGCACAACATCAAGAAGCAGGACGGCAGCTGCCCGCGGTTCGCCCCGGTGAAGACGGAGACGCCGCCGAGGCCCTGCGCCGACCCGATCATCAAGGACTGGGAGCCGGAGCAGGACAAGAAGACGCTGCACTGCGCCAACGTCCAAACCGAGGACTGGCCGGCCGTCTGCGGCCGCGAGGCCCCGTGGCTGAAGGAGCAGAAGGCGAACGGGCAGAAGTAACCGCTCGGGCGCGTTTCAGGTCGGGGTCGGTGAGGTACGCCTCACCGGCCCCGATTGGATTTCCGGCTCCCGCCTGTGGCAGTATGTCCAAGTTGCTCGGTTGAGTGCCGATGCTGCGCGCCTCCCGCCGGGAGGACCGGAAGCGAGTCCCATGTACTCGTCGTTCCCGTGATGGCCGTCAAGCGTGTCTGTTACGCCACGGCAGCTGCGGGGCGAAAGTACGGGAATCTTCCGGGAAGCGTACGCGGGGTCTCGACCCGGCTCCCCCTTCCCCGAAAGTTGGAAACCGACGAGTCAATCGCCGGTTTTTTGCAAGCGCGAGTGCGACACGCCCGAGCGCGGGGGTCGGAAGGGGTCGCGAGGCAACTAGGACAAAGGACTACAAAGTAGCCATGGCGGGACAGAAGATCCGCATCCGGCTCAAGGCCTACGACCACGAGGTCATCGACTCTTCGGCGAAGAAGATCGTCGAGACGGTGATCCGTACTGGTGCGCAGGTCGCGGGCCCGGTGCCGCTGCCCACTGAGAAGAACGTGTACTGCGTCATCCGCTCGCCGCACAAGTACAAGGACTCGCGCGAGCACTTCGAGATGCGTACTCACAAGCGTCTGATCGACATCCTCGACCCCACGCCGAAGACGGTTGACTCGCTCATGCGTCTCGACCTGCCGGCTGGCGTCGACATCGAGATCAAGCTCTGAGAGGCGCACCGAAGATGGCTAAGCAGATTAAGGGCATCCTGGGCGAGAAGCTCGGCATGACCCAGGTCTGGGACGAGAACAACCGGGTTGTCCCGGTGACCGTCGTCAAGGCTGGGCCCAATGTCGTGACCCAGGTCCACACCGCCGACAGCCCGGCCGGCTACGACGCCGTCCAGATCGGCTTCGGCGAGATCGACCCCCGCAAGGTGAACAAGCCCCTCGCGGGTCACTTCGCCAAGGCCGGTGTCACCCCGCGCCGCCACCTGGTCGAGCTCCGTACCACGGACGCGTCCGAGTACACCCTGGGCCAGGAGATCACCGCCGAGCTGTTCGAGGCGGGTGTCAAGGTCGACGTGACCGGCACCTCCAAGGGCAAGGGCTTCGCCGGTGTCATGAAGCGCCACAACTTCCGGGGCCTCGGCGCCGGTCACGGCGTGCAGCGCAAGCACCGTTCGCCCGGTTCCATCGGTGGCTGCGCCACCCCGGGCCGCGTGTTCAAGGGCCTGAAGATGGCCGGCCGGATGGGTCACGAGCGTGTGACCACCCAGAACCTGACCGTGCACGCGGTTGACGCGGAGAAGGGTCTGCTCCTGATCAAGGGTGCGATCCCGGGCCCGAACGGCGGCCTCGTCCTCGTCCGCACCGCGGCGAAGGGGCTGTGAAGGATATGAGCACCATTGACATCCTGTCGCCCTCGGGCGACAAGACCGGCAGCCTCGAGCTTCCGGCCGAGATCTTCGACGCGAAGGTCAGCGTTCCGCTGATGCACCAGGTCGTCGTGGCGCAGCTCGCTGCGGCCCGTCAGGGCACCCACAAGACCAAGACTCGTGGCGAGGTCCGCGGCGGCGGCAAGAAGCCGTACCGCCAGAAGGGCACCGGCCGCGCCCGTCAGGGCTCGACCCGTGCGCCGCAGTTCGCCGGCGGTGGCGTCGTGCACGGTCCCGTGCCGCGCGACTACTCGCAGCGGACCCCGAAGAAGATGATCGCCGCCGCCCTGCGCGGTGCGCTCACCGACCGGGCCCGCCACAACCGCATCCACGTCGTCACCGACGTGATCGCGGCCGAGGCGCCGTCGACCAAGGCCGCCAAGAGCCTGTTCGGCAAGATCACCGACCGCAAGAACGTCCTCCTGGTCGTCGAGCGTGCGGACGAGCTGGGCCTGAAGTCCGCTCGCAACCTGCCGAACGTCCACATCCTGGACGCCGGTCAGCTGAACACCTACGACGTGCTCGTCTCCGACGATGTGGTCTTCACCCAGGCCGCCTTCGAGCGTTTCGTGGCCGGTCCGGCCGCGTCCGCCAAGGCCGTTGCCGCTGAGGGCGAGCTCGAAGGGAGCGCCGCCTGATGAGCGACGTTACGAGCAAGACGTTCACGGACCCCCGTGATGTCCTGGTGAAGCCGGTCATCTCCGAGAAGAGCTACAGCCTTCTCGACGAGAACAAGTACACGTTCATCGTGTCGCCGGGCGCCAACAAGACCCAGATCAAGCAGGCCGTCGAGGCGGTCTTCTCGGTCAAGGTCGAGGCTGTGAACACGATCAACCGTCAGGGCAAGCGCAAGCGCTCCAAGACGGGTTTCGGCAAGCGCAAGGACACCAAGCGCGCCATCGTGACGCTGGCCGAGGGCAACCGCATCGACATCTTCGGTGGTCCGACCTCCTGACGGAGGCCGTGATCGTCGATCAAGACGAGGACGAAAATGGGTATCCGCAAGTACAAGCCGACTACGCCGGGCCGCCGTGGCTCGAGCGTGGCCGACTTCGTCGAAATCACGCGGTCCACGCCGGAGAAGTCGCTGGTTCGCCCCCTGCACAGCAAGGGCGGCCGTAACAACGCCGGTCGGATCACCGTTCGCCACCAGGGTGGCGGTCACAAGCGCGCCTACCGTGTGATCGACTTCCGTCGTCACGACAAGGACGGCGTGCCGGCCAAGGTCGCGCACATCGAGTACGACCCGAACCGCACCGCGCGCATCGCGCTCCTGCACTACGCGGACGGCGAGAAGCGCTACATCATCGCGCCGCGCGGCATCACGCAGGGCGACCGGATCGAGAACGGCGCTGGCGCCGACATCAAGCCGGGCAACAACCTGCCGCTGCGCAACATCCCGGTTGGTACCACCATCCACGCGGTGGAGCTGCGTCCCGGTGGCGGTGCCAAGCTGGCCCGCTCCGCCGGCTCCGGCATCCAGCTGCTGGCGCGTGAGGGCAAGATGGCGCACCTGCGCATGCCCTCCGGTGAGATCCGCCTGGTGGACGCGCGCTGCCGCGCGACCGTCGGCGAGGTCGGCAACGCCGAGCAGTCGAACATCAACTGGGGCAAGGCCGGCCGTATGCGCTGGAAGGGCGTTCGCCCGACCGTGCGTGGTGTCGCCATGAACCCGATCGACCACCCGCACGGTGGTGGTGAGGGTAAGACCTCCGGTGGTCGCCACCCGGTCTCGCCGTGGGGCCAGAAGGAGGGTCGCACCCGTCGCCCGAAGAAGGCCTCGGACGCTCTCATCGTGCGCCGCCGCAAGACCAACAAGAAGCGCTAGGAGCAGGTCAGATGCCGCGCAGTCTCAAGAAGGGCCCCTTCATCGACGGCCACCTTCTCAAGAAGGTGGACGCGCAGAACGAGGCGGGTACCCAGAACGTCATCAAGACCTGGTCCCGCCGCTCCGTGATCTTCCCGGCCATGCTCGGCCACACGATCGCGGTTCACGATGGTCGCAAGCACGTCCCGGTGTTCGTCACCGAGTCGATGGTCGGCCACAAGCTGGGCGAGTTCGCTCCGACCCGCACCTTCCGCGGCCACGTCAAGGACGACCGCAAGTCGAAGCGTCGCTAGTCGCCTGAGCTTCACCGCCAGAACGACTCAATGACTTACTCCATTAAGGGGACAACCATGGAAGCCAGGGCCCAGGCGCGGTACATCCGCGTCACGCCCATGAAGGCCCGCCGCGTGGTGGACCTCATCCGTGGCCTGCCGGCCACGGAGGCCCAGGCCGTCCTGCGTTTCGCTCCGCAGGCCGCCACCGTGCCGGTCGGCAAGGTGCTCGACAGCGCCATTGCCAACGCCGCGCACAACTACAACCACTCCAACGTGGACGACCTCGTCATCAGCGAGGCGTACGTTGACGAGGGTCCGACCCTGAAGCGGTTCCGCCCGCGTGCCCAGGGCCGCGCCTACCGGATCCGCAAGCGGACCAGCCACATCACCGTGGTCGTCAGCAGCAAGGAAGGGACCCGGTAATGGGCCAGAAGGTTAACCCGCACGGGTTCCGCCTCGGCATCAGCACGGACTTCAAGTCCCGCTGGTACGCCGACAAGCTGTACAAGGACTACGTCAAGGAAGACGTCGCCATTCGTCGCATGATGACGAAGGGCATGGAGCGCGCCGGCATCTCCAAGGTCGAGATCGAGCGCACCCGCGACCGCGTCCGCGTCGACATCCACACCGCTCGCCCCGGCATCGTCATCGGTCGCCGTGGCACCGAGGCCGACCGCATCCGCGGCGACCTCGAGAAGCTGACCGGCAAGCAGGTCCAGCTGAACATCCTCGAGGTCAAGAACCCCGAGCTGGACGCCCAGCTCGTGGCTCAGGGCGTCGCGGAGCAGCTGTCCTCCCGCGTCTCCTTCCGTCGTGCCATGCGCAAGTCGATGCAGGGCACCATGAAGTCCGGCGCCAAGGGCATCAAGGTCCAGTGCTCCGGTCGTCTCGGCGGCGCCGAGATGAGCCGTTCGGAGTTCTACCGCGAGGGCCGTGTGCCGCTGCACACCCTGCGCGCGAACGTCGACTACGGCTTCTTCGAGGCCAAGACGACCTTCGGCCGCATCGGCGTGAAGGTCTGGATCTACAAGGGCGACGTCAAGAACATCGCCGAGGTCCGCGCTGAGAACGCCGCTGCCCGCTCGGGCAACCGCCCGGCCCGTCCCGAGGGTGGTCGTCCCGCCCGCGGTGGCGAGCGCCGTGGTGGCGAGCGCGGTGGCCGTGGCCGTCGCCCCGCCGCTTCCGAGGCCCCCGCGGCCCCGGTCGCGGAGGCTCCGGCCGCCGAGAACACCGGAACGGAGGCCTGACCCCCATGCTGATCCCCCGTAGGGTCAAGCACCGCAAGCAGCACCACCCCAAGCGTCGCGGCGCTTCCAAGGGTGGCACCGAGCTCGCCTTCGGCGAGTACGGCATCCAGGCCGTCACCCCGGCCTACGTGACGAACCGGCAGATCGAGTCCGCTCGTATCGCCATCACCCGTCACATCAAGCGTGGCGGCAAGGTCTGGATCAACATCTACCCGGACCGTCCGCTCACCAAGAAGCCGGCCGAGACCCGCATGGGTTCCGGTAAGGGTTCGCCCGAGTGGTGGATCGCGAACGTGCACCCGGGTCGGGTCATGTTCGAGCTGTCGTACCCCAACGAGAAGGTGGCTCGTGAGGCGCTGACCCGCGCAGCTCACAAGCTCCCGATGAAGTGCCGGGTCATCCGGCGCGAGGCAGGTGAGAGCTGATGTCGGCCGGCACCAAGGCTGCTGACCTCCGCGAGCTGGACAACGAGGGTCTCGTTGCCAAGCTCCGTGAGGCCAAGGAGGAGCTGTTCAACCTCCGCTTCCAGGCGGCGACCGGGCAGCTCGACAACCACGGACGGCTCAAGCTCGTCCGTAAGGACATCGCGCGGATCTACACCCTGATGCGCGAGCGCGAGCTGGGCATCGAGACGGTGGAGAGCGCCTGATGACTGAGAACACCAACGAGACGCGCGGTTTCCGCAAGACCCGTGAGGGTCTCGTCGTCAGCGACAAGATGGACAAGACCGTCGTCGTCGCCGTCGAGGACCGCGTCAAGCACGCGCTGTACGGCAAGGTCATCCGCCGTACGAACAAGCTGAAGGCGCACGACGAGGCGAACGCCTGCGGCGTCGGCGACCGGGTCCTCCTCATGGAGACCCGCCCGCTGTCCGCGACGAAGCGCTGGCGCGTCGTCGAGATCCTCGAGAAGGCCAAGTAACGAAGTTGATGCGGTACGGCCGTATGTGCACCAGGCCCCTCGCGGGCGCTGGTGTGAGCAGCGGCCGGCCCGTCAGCTCTCGTTGACGATCAGGAGAAAGCTGTGATCCAGCAGGAGTCGCGACTGCGTGTCGCCGACAACACGGGCGCGAAGGAAATCCTTTGCATCCGCGTTCTCGGTGGTTCCGGTCGCCGCTACGCCGGTATCGGGGACGTCATCGTCGCCACAGTCAAGGACGCGATCCCCGGCGGTTCGGTGAAGAAGGGTGACGTCGTCAAGTGCGTCGTCGTCCGTACCGTGAAGTCGCGCCGTCGTCCCGACGGTTCGTACATCCGGTTCGACGAGAACGCTGCCGTCGTCCTCAAGAACACCGAGGGTGACCCCCGCGGTACCCGCATCTTCGGCCCGGTGGGCCGCGAGCTGCGCGACAAGAAGTTCATGAAGATCATCTCGCTTGCGCCGGAGGTGCTCTAACCCATGGCGAACAGCATGAAGATCAAGAAGGGTGACCTGGTTCAGGTCATCACCGGCAAGGACCGCGGCAAGCAGGGCAAGGTCATCCAGGCCATGCCCGCCGAGAACAAGGTCCTGGTCGAGGGTGTGAACCGGGTCAAGAAGCACACCAAGCCGGGCCCGGGTACTCAGGGTGGCATCGTCACCGTCGAGGCCCCGGTGCACGTCTCCAACGTCCAGCTGGTCGTGGAGAAGGACGGCAAGAAGGTCGTCACCCGCGTTGGCTACCGCTTCGATGACGAGGGCAACAAGATCCGCGTTGCCAAGCGAACCGGTGAGGACATCTGATGTCTGAGACGACTGTTGAGAAGGTGACCCCCCGTCTCAAGGAGCGTTACAACTCCGAGATCAAGGGTCAGCTGCAGGAGCAGTTCTCGTACGAGAACGTCATGCTGACGCCCGGCCTGGTCAAGGTCGTCGTCAACATGGGTGTCGGCGAGGCCGCCCGTGACAGCAAGCTGATCGAGGGCGCGATCCGCGACCTGACCGCGATCACCGGTCAGAAGCCGGCCGTGACCAAGGCTCGCAAGTCCATCGCGCAGTTCAAGCTGCGCGAGGGCCAGCCGATCGGCACCCACGTCACCCTCCGCGGTGACCGCATGTGGGAGTTCCTGGACCGTCTGGTTTCGCTGGCCCTGCCGCGAATCCGTGACTTCCGCGGCCTCTCCCCGAAGCAGTTCGACGGCCGTGGCAACTACACCTTCGGTCTGACCGAGCAGGTCATGTTCCACGAGATCGACCAGGACAAGGTCGACCGTCAGCGCGGTATGGACATCACCGTCGTGACCACCGCCCAGACCGACGACGAGGGCCGGGCGCTCCTGCGCGCTCTGGGCTTCCCGTTCAAGGAGGCGTAACACATGGCGAAGAAGTCCCTCATCGCGAAGGCCGAGCGGAAGCCGAAGTTCGGCGTCCGGGCCTACACCCGGTGCCAGCGCTGCGGCCGTCCGCACTCGGTGTACCGCAAGTTCGGCCTCTGCCGTGTCTGCCTCCGTGAGATGGCGCACCGCGGCGAGCTGCCGGGCGTGACCAAGAGCTCCTGGTAATCCAGTAGTCCTAGGTACGAGGTACACCTGCGAAGCAGAGGTGCCCGATCCCACACCGCCCGTTTTTGGGCTCCCGTACGGAATCCCGTAAGGTTGTGGGGTCGGGCCCCCTGTCACGGCGTCTCCATGGACGTCCGTGAGCCTTCCGTGAGGAAGGGCTCGCATCCCAGTCTTACTACGTCGCAGGTCCCCTGCGCTTGTGCCTCTGTCGCACTCCTCGTGAGTGCGACAGGGGGACCTGGTGCGGAGAAACCACGGCGAGAGAGGCCTGAGGCCATCATGACCATGACCGACCCCATCGCAGACATGCTCACGCGTCTGCGTAACGCGAACTCGGCGTACCACGACTCCGTGGCGATGCCGGCCAGCAAGATCAAGGCGCACGTCGCCGAGATCCTGCAGCAGGAGGGGTACATCTCCTCCTACAAGGTTGAGGAGCCCGTCGAGGGCGAGGTCGGCAAGAAGCTGACCATCGAGCTCAAGTTCGGCCCCAACCGTGAGCGCTCCATCGCCGGCATCAAGCGCATCAGCAAGCCGGGTCTGCGCGTTTACGCAAAGTCCACCAACCTGCCGAAGGTTCTCGGCGGCCTGGGCGTGGCGATCATCTCCACGTCCTCCGGCCTCCTGACCGACAAGCAGGCCGCCAAGAAGGGCGTAGGCGGAGAAGTTCTCGCCTACGTCTGGTAATTCGGGAAACGGAGGTACAGCAATGTCGCGAATTGGACGGCTGCCCATCCAGGTTCCCGCTGGTGTGGACGTCACCATCGATGGCCAGGCGGTTGCGGTGAAGGGCCCCAAGGGCTCGCTCACCCACGTTGTCGCTGAGCCGATCGAGATCGGCAAGGGCGAGGACGGCACCGTTGTCGTCACCCGCCCGAACGACGAGCGTCGCTCGAAGGCCCTGCACGGCCTGACCCGCACGCTGGTGGCGAACATGATCACCGGCGTGACCGCGGGCTACCGCAAGTCGCTGGAGATCAGCGGTGTTGGTTACCGCGTCGCGGCGAAGGGCTCCGACATGGAGTTCTCGCTCGGCTACAGCCACCCGATCCTGGTCACCGCGCCGGAGGGCATCTCCTTCGTCGTCGAGTCCCCCACCAAGTTCCACGTGGACGGCATCGACAAGCAGAAGGTCGGCGAGATCGCCGCCAACATCCGCAAGCTGCGCAAGCCCGACCCGTACAAGGCCAAGGGTGTCAAGTACGCGGGCGAGGTCATCCGCCGCAAGGTCGGAAAGAGTGGTAAGTAAGCGATGAGTGTCTCTGTCAAGATCGGCAAGGGCAACGCCTACAAGAGCGCCGCTCGCAAGCGCCGCGCGATCCGCGTGCGCAAGCGCGTCGTCGGCAGCGAGGTGCGTCCGCGCCTCGTCGTGACGCGCTCGAACCGCCACATGGTCGCCCAGGTCATCGACGACGCCAAGGGTCACACCCTGGCGTCGGCGTCCACCCTCGACGTGTCCATCAAGGGCGCCGAGGGCGACAAGACCGAGCTGGCCAAGAAGGTCGGAAGCCTGGTCGCCGAGCGCGCCAAGGCTGCCGGCATCGAGTCGGTCGTCTTCGACCGCGCGGGCAACCGGTACGCCGGCCGCATCGCCGCCCTGGCGGACGCGGCCCGTGAGGCCGGGCTCGACTTCTAAGCCGCTCGTCGACTCTGTCGGCGGACGTAATCGAGAGAGGTAATTCCAATGGCTGGACCCCAGCGCCGCGGTAGCGGCGCCGGCGGCGGCACCGGTGGCGAGCGGCGCGACCGTAAGCGTGACGACCGGGGCAACGCCCCCGCCGTCGAGAAGACCGCTTACGTGGAGCGCGTCGTCGCGATCAACCGCGTCGCCAAGGTAGTCAAGGGTGGTCGTCGCTTCTCCTTCACCGCGCTGGTCGTGGTGGGCGATGGCGAGGGCACCGTGGGTGTTGGTTACGGGAAGGCGAAGGAGGTTCCGGCCGCCATCGCCAAGGGTGTTGAGGAGGCCAAGAAGAACTTCTTCAAGGTCCCCCGTATCCAGGGCACCATCGCTCACCCCGTTCAGGGTGAGAAGGCCGCCGGCGTCGTGCTGCTGAAGCCCGCCGCCCCCGGTACCGGTGTTATCGCCGGTGGTCCGGTGCGCGCCGTCCTGGAGTGCGCCGGCGTTCACGACATCCTGTCGAAGTCGCTCGGCTCGGACAACGCGATCAACATCGTGCACGCCACCGTTGCCGCCCTGAAGCAGATCCAGCGCCCCGAGGAGGTGGCCGCTCGCCGCGGTCTGCCGCTCGAGGACGTGGCTCCGGCCGGTCTGCTCCGTGCTCGGGCTGCTGCTGGGGTGAGCGCCTGATGGCTCGCCTGAAGATCACGCAGACCAAGTCGTACATCGGCAGCAAGCAGAACCACCGCGAGACGCTGCGCTCGCTGGGTCTGAAGCGCATGCATGATGTGGTCGTCAAGGAGGACCGTCCCGAGATCCGCGGGATGGCCCAGACCGTGCGTCACCTCGTCACGGTCGAGGAGGTGGACTGAGATGGCTGACTCGCCGATCAAGGTGCACAACCTGCGTCCCGCCCCGGGTGCCAAGACCGCCAAGACCCGTGTTGGTCGTGGTGAGGCGTCCAAGGGTAAGACCGCGGGTCGTGGTACCAAGGGCACCAAGGCCCGCTACCAGGTTCCGCAGCGCTTCGAGGGTGGCCAGATGCCGCTCCACATGCGCCTGCCGAAGCTGAAGGGCTTCAAGAACCCGTTCAAGATCACGTTCCAGGTCGTCAACCTCGACAAGCTGGCCGAGCTCTACCCGCAGGGTGGCGCGGTCACGGTCGAGGACCTGGTCGCCAAGGGCGCGGTTCGCAAGAACTCCCTCGTCAAGGTGCTCGGCACCGGCGAGATCTCGGTCGCCCTGCAGGTGACGGTTGACGCCGTCTCCGGCTCGGCCGCCGAGAAGATCACCGCCGCCGGCGGTACCGTCACCGAGCTCGTCTGAGCCCGCTGACTTCACGAGCCCCGCGTTTCCCGTTCAGGGAAGCGCGGGGCTCGTGCCTTTTCCGGACTTTCCCGCCCCGGGGCGGTCCGGATTGCGGTGATCGGGCCCTCGTTCTTTTGTGTGGCAAAACCGGGCATCCCGTACCCCGTGAGTGGGGGAGCGGGCGTACGCGCTTCTTTCGAGTGGCCGCGCACTGTTAGAGTCCGTGGAGTTCCCTTGTAGGCTGCGCGTAGGCTCGCCTGTGCCGTCTGTACGGGGGCCCGAACCGCAAACTCCCCATTCCAGGACCGACCCTCCCGCCGACGACGTGCGGGAGGCGCAGGAGGCACCGTGCTCAGTGCGTTCGCGCGGGCGTTCCAGACGCCCGACCTGCGCAAGAAGCTGCTGTTCACGCTGGGCATCATGGTGCTGTTCCGGCTGGGCTCGCACGTTCCCGTCCCCGGGGTCGACTTCGAGGCGGTTCACGCCTGTATCAAGGCGACCAAGAACAACGGGCTCTTCGGCCTGGTGAACCTGTTCTCCGGTGGCGCTCTGCTGCAGTTGACGATCTTCGCCCTCGGCATCATGCCGTACATCACGGCCAGCATCATCCTCCAGCTCCTCACCGTCGTGATCCCGCGACTAGAGGCGCTGAAGAAGGAGGGTCAGGCCGGCCAGGCGAAGATCACCCAGTACACCCGGTACCTGACCATCGCGCTGGCGGTGCTCCAGGGCACCGGCATCGTGGCGACGGCGTCCAGCGGCGCCCTGTTCTCGGGCTGCCCGCAGGCCAACCAGATCGTCCCGGACACCGGCGTCTTCCGGATCGCGGTGATGGTCCTGACCATGACCGCCGGCACCACGGTGATCATGTGGCTCGGTGAGCTCATCACCGACCGGGGCATCGGCAACGGCATGTCGCTGCTGATCTTCACCTCGATCGCCGCCCAGTTCCCCACCTCGATGTGGGCGATCAAGCAGTCCGGCACCATCGGCGACGGCTGGGTCGAGTTCCTCTCGGTCATCGCGATCGGCGTCATCGTGGTGATGCTGGTCATCTTCGTCGAGCAGGCGCAGCGCCGGATCCCGGTGCAGTACGCGAAGCGCATGATCGGCCGCCGGGCGTTCGGCGGTACTTCGACCTACATCCCGCTCAAGGTGAACCAGGCCGGTGTCATCCCGGTCATCTTCGCCTCGTCGCTGCTGTACATCCCGGCCCTGGTGGTTCAGCTGACCAACAGCCAGGCGAGTTGGGCGGTCTGGATCAGCAAGCACTTCGTACGCGGTGACCACCCGGTCTACATGGCGACGTACTTCCTGCTGATCGTCTTCTTCGCCTTCTTCTATGTCGCGATCTCCTTCAACCCCGAAGAAGTTGCCGACAACATGAAGAAGTATGGTGGGTTCATCCCGGGTATCCGGGCGGGCCGGCCGACGGCCGAGTACCTGAACTACGTGCTCACCCGCATCACGTGGCCTGGTTCGCTCTACCTGGGCCTGATCGCGTTGATCCCGATGATCGCCTTGGTCGCCTTCGGACAGCAGACCAACTTCCCGTTCGGTGGCACCAGCGTGCTCATCGTCGTCGGCGTCGGCCTCGAAACTGTGAAGCAGATCGAGAGCCAGCTCCAGCAGCGCAATTACGAAGGGTTCCTCCGCTGATGCGTATCGTCCTCGTCGGACCCCCCGGGGCCGGGAAGGGTACTCAGGCGCACCTGCTCGCCAAGACCCTGTCCATCCCCCACATCTCGACCGGCGACCTGTTCCGCGCCAACATCGGCCAGGGCACCCCGCTGGGTGTCGAGGCCAAGAGCTACATGGACGCGGGCCGCCTGGTGCCCGACGAGGTCACCATCGGGATGGCCAAGGACCGCATGCTCCAGGAGGACGCCGCCGACGGCTTCCTGCTGGACGGCTTCCCGCGCAACCTGGGCCAGGCGAAGGCGCTGGACGAGTTCCTCGCCGAGCAGGGCATCGCGCTGGACGGCGTGCTGGACCTGGAGGTCCCCGAGGACGAGGTCGTCCGCCGCATCGCCGGTCGCCGGCTGTGCCGCAACGACGGCGGCCACGTGTTCCACGTGGACTACAACCCGCCGAAGGCGGAGGGCGTCTGCGACGAGTGCGGCGGCGAGCTGTACCAGCGCTCGGACGACACCGAGGACAAGGTGCGGACCCGGCTGGAGGTCTACCACACGGAGACCGAGCCGATCATCGAGTACTACCGCCTGCAGGGCCTGATCGCGACGATCCCGGCCCTCGGCAAGGTGGACGAGGTCACCCAGCGCGCGATCGAGGCGCTGAAGCAGGACCGCTGATTTTTCGGCGACGTACGTACGGCCGCGCAGCCCCGCCCGGGCAGCGCGGCCGTACGGCGTCGTACGGTGGAACGAGTGCACGGCCGCCGGCAAGGACCGCGCGGGAACCCAAGGAAGGCGTGACCCAGATGGTGGAGATCAAGACCCCCGAGCAGATCGCGAAAATGCGAGCGGCCGGGCTGGTCGTCGCCGAGGCGCTCAAGGCGTGCCGCGAGGCGGTGGTCCCGGGAATCACCACCCAGGAGCTCAACGACATCGCGGACAAGGTCATCACCGACCACGGCGCCACCTCGAACTTCCGGGCCCACCACGGCGGCCTGTGGTTCCCCGGCGTGATCTGCGCCTCGGTGAACAACGAGGTCGTGCACGGCGTCCCCGGTGACCGGGTGCTCCAGGAGGGCGACTTCATCTCGATCGACTGCGGCGCGATCCTGGACGGCTGGCACGGGGACGCGGCGATCTCCGTCGCGGTCGGCGAGGTCAGCCCCGAGGTCGCGATGCTGAGCCGGGTGACCGAGGGCTCGATGTGGGCCGGCATCGCCCAGATGAAGAAGGGCAACCGCCTGGTCGACGTCTCCAAGGCGATCGAGGGCTACATCCGCCGCCAGCCGCTCCCGCCGAAGGGCAAGTGGGGCATCACCGAGGGCTACGGCGGCCACGGCATCGGCACCGCGATGCACATGGAGCCGCACGTGCTGAACTACGTCGAGCGCGGCCGCGGCAAGGGCCCGAAGCTGATCCCCGGCACCGTGCTGGCGATCGAGCCGATGGTCTCGCTGGGCACCCCGCACACCACCGTGCTGGAGGACGACTGGACCGTGGTCACCAACGACGGCACCTGGGCCTCGCACTGGGAGCACTCGGTGGCGGTCACCGAGCAGGGCCCGCTGGTGCTGACCGCCTTCGACGGCGGCAGGGAGATGCTGGCCACGCTGGGTGTGACGGCCGCGCCGGACCCGCTGGCGTAGCTCCGCGACGGCCCGGCGGTGGCCGACTGCCGTCGCTGACAAGGGATCGGAGCCCTGGAGGTTTGGACCTCCAGGGCTTTTGTCCTATTTTTATGCGCTGGCAGTGGTTCAGGGCTGCAGGGCTTCAGGGTTTCGAGCGAGCAGGAGACAGCAGTGTTCAAGGGATTCCGCGACTTCATGATGCGCGGCAACGTCGTCGACATGGCGGTCGGTGTGGTCATCGGTGCCGCGTTCACCGCGGTGGTGACCGGCTTCGTGTCCGCCTTCCTCACCCCGCTGGTGGGTGTGGTGGTCGGCGCCGCCGGCGACTTCGGCTCGTACAAGGCCACCGTCGCCGGGGTGACCTTCCCGTACGGGCAGTTCCTCAACGTGCTGATCGCGTTCCTCATGACCGCGGCCGTGCTCTACTTCTGCGTGGTGCTGCCGGTGACCAAGGCGACCGCCCGCTATCTGCCGAAGAAGCCGAAGACCCCGAAGCGTCCCTGCCCGGAGTGCCTGACCGAGATCCCCCAGGCCGCCCGCCGCTGCTCCGCCTGCACCGCCCACGTCGAGCCGCTGACCGCCCCGGTGGCCCCGGTGGGCAGGCTCGGCTGACGGGGGACGCCGTTTTGGTGCATCCCTCGCGCTGGCGTAGGATGGACCGTCGGCTCACTCGTAGCGTGCTCCAGCACGCCCTCTTCCCCCTCGTCGGGGTCGGGGTGGACCCAGGTTCGCACGAGCGTTCCGCATACGGTAGCCGGTCCCGGAAGGTGGATCTCGCAGTTCATGGCTAAGAAGCAAGGCGCCATTGAGATCGAGGGCACCGTGATCGAGTCTCTTCCGAACGCGATGTTCAAGGTCGAGCTGCAGAACGGTCACAAGGTCCTCGCGCACATCAGTGGCAAGATGCGCATGCACTACATCCGCATCCTGCCGGACGACCGGGTCGTGGTGGAGCTCAGCCCCTACGACCTCACGCGCGGCCGGATCGTCTACCGCTACAAGTAAGCAACGCCAGATCTAGACCCGGAGAACCTGAAACATGAAGGTCAAGCCGAGCGTCAAGAAGATCTGCGACAAGTGCAAGGTGATCCGCCGCCACGGCCGGGTCATGGTGATCTGCGACAACCTGCGCCACAAGCAGCGCCAGGGCTGATCTCTCCCCCAGCATTTCTCGTAGTACTTCGCGCGACGCGAAAAACGTCATAAGCGGGCCATCCGATCCGTCCCCGACGGACTGCCGCCCCCGGTCAGAGGCCGGGGCTCCCTCACCGTGAGGTGTCGGAGTAGGTGGCACGCCAGACCTCTGAAAAAACACAGGAGCCATGAATGGCACGCCTCGCCGGCGTTGATCTCCCCCGTGAGAAGCGGATCGAGATCGCCCTTACCTACGTGTACGGCATCGGCCGTACCCGCGCCCAGCAGACCCTCGCCGAGACCGGTGTGAGCCCCGATGTCCGCGTTCGCGACATCGCCGAGGACGACCTGGTCAAGCTGAGCCAGTACATCGACGCCAACTTCACGGTCGAGGGTGACCTCCGCCGCGAGGTGGCCGCCGACATCCGCCGCAAGGTCGAGATCGGCTGCTACGAGGGTCTGCGTCACCGCCGGGGCCTGCCGGTCCGCGGCCAGCGCACCCACACCAACGCGCGTACCCGTAAGGGCCCGCGTCGCGCGATCGCCGGCAAGAAGAAGCCGGGCAAGAAGTAGTCCGTCCCGTCACCGGACATCCCTCCGGCCCGCGGGTCAGCGGACCGACCACCTCAGTAGGAGAACAGACTTATGCCCCCCAAGGGTCGTCAGGCTGCCGGCGCGAAGAAGATCCGCCGCAAGGAAAAGAAGAACGTCGCTCACGGCCACGCGCACATCAAGAGCACGTTCAACAACACCATCGTTTCGATCACCGACCCGTCGGGCAACGTGATCTCCTGGGCCTCCGCCGGCCACGTCGGCTTCAAGGGCTCGCGCAAGTCCACCCCGTTCGCCGCGCAGATGGCCGCCGAGGCCGCTGCCCGTCGCGCGCAGGAGCACGGCATGCGCAAGGTTGACGTCTTCGTGAAGGGTCCGGGCTCCGGCCGCGAGACCGCGATCCGTTCGCTCCAGGCCACCGGCCTGGAGGTCGGCTCGATCCAGGACGTCACCCCCACCCCGCACAACGGCTGCCGTCCGCCGAAGCGCCGCCGCGTCTGACGCAGCGCCTTCGGGCACGCGGGTCATGCTCTAAACCTCGTACGGGGTCTCGTTCTCTGCGGGACCCCGTACGCTGGTTCTGTTCGGCATCAAATAGTGGGTGCCGAAAACCACTGGAGGATCTGAAAACATGCTGATCGCTCAGCGTCCCTCGCTGACCGAAGAGGTCGTCGACGAGTTCCGCTCGCGGTTCGTGATCGAGCCGCTGGAGCCGGGCTTCGGCTACACCCTCGGCAACTCTCTCCGTCGTACCCTCCTGTCGTCGATCCCGGGTGCCGCTGTCACCAGCATCCGCGTCGACGGCGTCCTGCACGAGTTCACCACCGTGCCGGGCGTCAAGGAGGACGTCACCGACCTCATCCTCAACATCAAGCAGCTGGTCGTCTCCTCGGAGCACGACGAGCCGGTCGTGATGTACCTGCGCAAGCAGGGCCCTGGTGTGGTCACCGCCGCCGACATCGCCCCGCCGGCCGGTGTCGAGGTGCACAACCCCGAGCTGGTCCTCGCCACCCTGAACGGCAAGGGCAAGCTGGAGATGGAGCTGACCGTCGAGCGCGGTCGCGGCTACGTCTCCGCCGTGCAGAACAAGGCCTCCGGCCAGGAGATCGGCCGCATCCCGGTCGACTCGATCTACAGCCCCGTGCTGAAGGTCACCTACAAGGTCGAGGCCACCCGTGTCGAGCAGCGGACCGACTTCGACAAGCTGATCGTCGACGTCGAGACCAAGCCCGCCATGCGTCCGCGCGACGCCATGGCCTCGGCCGGCAAGACCCTGGTGGAGCTGTTCGGTCTCGCCCGCGAGCTGAACATCGACGCCGAGGGCATCGACATGGGCCCGTCCCCGACGGACGCCGCCCTGGCCGCCGACCTGGCGCTGCCGATCGAGGAGCTGGAGCTCACGGTCCGCTCCTACAACTGCCTCAAGCGCGAGGGCATCCACACCGTGGGTGAGCTCGTCGCCCGCTCCGAGGCCGACCTGCTCGACATTCGCAACTTTGGTGCGAAGTCGATCGACGAGGTCAAGGCGAAGCTGGCCGGCATGGGCCTGGCCCTCAAGGACAGCCCGCCCGGGTTCGACCCGACCGCCGCCGCCGACGCCTTCGGCGCCGACGACCTGGACGACGCGGGTTACGCGGAGACCGAGCAGTACTGAGAGACTTGACCGCGGGGGCGGTTCCCCGGAACCGCCTCCGCTGTCGTGAAAGTCGTACGGGCACCGTGCTCGTACGCCCGCTGCGGTACCTGGTACGGCCGCAGTCGGAGATTCGAGGAGTAATTCCATGCCGCGTCCCACCAAGGGTGCCCGCCTCGGCGGCGGCCCGCACCACGAGCCGCTGCTGCTCGCCGGTCTGTGCCGGGAGCTGTTCCAGTACGGCCGCATCACCACGACCGAGGCGAAGGCCCGTCGGATGCGCCCGCTGGCGGAGAAGCTGATCACCAAGGCGAAGAAGGGCGACATCCACAACCGTCGCCTGGTGCGCAAGACCATCACCGACATCTCGGTGCTGCACACCCTCTTCACCGAGATCGCGCCGCGCTACGAGAACCGCCCGGGTGGCTACACCCGTATCACCAAGATCGGTCCCCGTCGTGGCGACAACGCCCCGATGGCCGTGATCGAGCTGGTCGAGGCGCTGACCGTCGCGCAGACCGCCGTCGGCGAGGCCGAGGCCGCCACCAAGCGTGCCGTCAAGGAGGCCGATGAGGCCGCCGCTGTGGAGACCAAGGCCGACGAGGCCGAGGCCGCCGAGCAGGCCTGACGCCGTTAGGCCCTGTCCGGCCGATCTTGCCGGGCGCGCGACGCCGGGCATCCCGCCTGGACGCACGCCCGAATCACCCAAGTACGTCCAGTACGAGGGCGATCCGGGCGCACGCCCAGCCGGGCGCCCACCGCCGCGCGCTGATCCGCCAAGATCGACCGGACAGGGCCTAGGTGTTCCGCGGGCCCGCTTCCCCATCCGTGGGGGAGCGGGCCCGTTCCTCATCCCCGGGAGATGTGAGAAGCAGTGGTCAACGATTGCGCCGAGCAGCCGCCGGTGAAGGACGGCCCGGCCGACGGGTATGTCCGGGTCCGGCTGGACCTCGCCTACCACGGCGCCGAGTTCTCCGGCTGGGCCCGCCAGAAAGGCGGCCGGCGGACGGTCCAGGAGGAGATCGAGACCGCGCTGCAGATCGTCACCCGGAGCCCGGAGCTCTTCCCGCTCACGGTGGCCGGCCGCACCGACGCCGGTGTGCACGCCCGCGGCCAGGTCGCCCACGTGGACCTGCCGGCCGAGCTGTGGGAGGCGCACCGGGAGAAGCTGCTGCGCCGGCTGGCCGGGCGGCTCCCCGGGGACGTCCGGATCTACCGGGTCGGCGAGGCCCCGGCCGGCTTCGACGCCCGCTTCTCGGCCGTCTGGCGCCGGTACGCCTACCGGGTCGCCGACCATCCCGGCGGGGTCGACCCGCTGTTGCGCGGCCATGTGCTCTGGCACGACCGGCCGCTGGACGTCGACCGGATGAACGAGGCCGCGAAGCTGCTACTCGGCGAGCACGACTTCGCCGCGTACTGCAAGAAGCGCGAGGGCGCGACGACCATCCGCACCCTGCTGGAACTGCACTGGGACCGCGTCCCGGTGGACTCCTACGCCGCCCAGGAGGGCTCGCTCGCGGTCGCCACCGTCCGGGCCGACGCCTTCTGCCACAACATGGTGCGGGCCCTGGTCGGCGCGATGCTGCTGGTCGGCGACGGCCACCGGCCGGTGGAGTTCCCCGGCGAGGTGCTGGCCGGCGGGGTGCGCAACTCCGCCGTCAACGTGATCCGGCCGTACGGGCTGACGCTGGAGGAGGTCGGCTACCCGGCCGACGACCAGCTCGCCGAGCGCAACCGCGCCGCCCGCCGGATGCGCACCCTGCCCGGCGTGACCGCCCCCGCGGCGGGCCCCGCGGAGGCCCCGGAGCCGGCGGCCGGTTAATCGGTTTTGGTCCGGGGCGGCGGCTTGGGACAATCGCTCCCATGGGACACGTCGAGATTTCGCACCTGGAGTACTACCTGCCGGACGGGCGGGTGCTGTTCGACGACGCGTCCTTCCGGGTGGGGGAGGGCGCCGCGGTCGCCCTGGTCGGCGCCAACGGCGCGGGCAAGACCACCCTGCTGCGGATGATCGCCGGGGACATCCAGCCGCACGGCGGCACGGTGACGATCAGCGGCGGGCTCGGCGTGATGCGCCAGTTCGTCGGCACCACCGGCCGGGAGGACCAGGAGGCCACGCCCGGCGCGCTGCCGGCCGACGCCTCGGTGCGCGACCTGCTGGTCTCGGTCGCCCCCGCGCGGATCGCGGTGGCCGCCCGCGCGGTGGACGCCGCCGAGCTGGCGATGATCGCCCAGGACGACGAGAAGACGCAGATGGCCTACGCCCAGTCGCTCTCCGACTGGGCCGACGTCGGCGGCTACGACTACGAGACCGACTGGGACGTCTGCACCATGGCGGCCCTCGGTATGCCCTTCGACAAGGCCCAGTGGCGCGGGCTGAACACCCTCTCCGGCGGCGAGCAGAAGCGGCTCGTGCTGGAGGCGCTGCTGCGCGGGCCGGAGGAGGTGCTCCTCCTCGACGAGCCCGACAACTACCTGGACGTCCCGGCCAAGCGCTGGCTGGAGGAGGCCATCAAGGCCACCCCGAAGACCGTCCTGTTCATCTCGCACGACCGCGAGCTGCTCTCCCGCACCGCCGACAAGATCATCAGCGTCGAGACCGGCGCGGCCGGCAGCAGCGTCTGGGTGCACGGCGGCGGCTTCGACACCTTCCACGAGGCCCGCAAGGCCCGCTTCGAGCGCTTCGAGGAACTGCGCCGCCGCTGGGACGAGGAGCACGCCAAGCTCAAGAAGCTGGTCGTCAACCTGCGCCAGGCCGCGTCCGTCAGCCACGACATGGCCTCCCGCTACTCCGCCGCCCAGACCAGGCTGAAGAAGTTCGAGGACGCCGGCCCGCCGGAGGCGCCGCCGCGCGAGCAGAGCATCACCATGCGGCTCAAGGGCGGGCGCACCGGCGTACGCGCCTTCACCATGGAGCGGCTGGAGCTCACCGGGCTGATGCAGCCCTTCGACCTGGAGGTCTTCTACGGCGAGCGGGTCGGCGTGCTGGGCGCCAACGGCGCCGGCAAGTCGCACCTGCTGCGGCTGCTCGCGGGCGACGAGACGGTGGCCCACAGCGGCGCGTGGAAGCTCGGCGCCCGGGTGGTGCCCGGCCACTTCCGGCAGACCCACGCGCACCCGGAGCTGTTCGGCCGGACGGTCCGCTCGATCGTCGAGGAGGAGCACGCGCTCAGCCGCGGCGCCGCGATGGGCGCGCTGCGCCGCTACGAGCTGGACCGCCAGGAGGAGCAGAAGTTCGAGTCGCTCTCCGGCGGCCAGCAGGCCCGGCTGATGATCCTCAAGCTGGAGCTGTCCGGCGTCACCGCGCTGCTGCTCGACGAACCGACCGACAACCTGGACCTGGAGAGCGCCGAGGCGCTGCAGGCCGGGCTTGAGGCCTTCGACGGCACGGTGATGTGCGTCACCCACGACCGGTGGTTCGCGCGGACCTTCGACCGCTTCCTGGTGTTCGGCGCGGACGGCCGGGTCTACGAGTCCTCCGAGCCGGTCTGGGACGTCACCCGGGTCGATCGGGACCGCTGATCGGGGGTCGCGCCACCGGCTCCGGCCGGGGGGATTTTGACCCTCCCGGCCGGGCCCGGTAATCTGGGCGCTTGATGTGCGTATTGGCTCGCTCTATCTCACGTGAGAGGTCGGTACGCCGGAGACATCAGGTCGACGACCAGCGGCTCCCCCTTGAATTGCGTCCAAGGCGGCCAGGCTGATCCCTCCTCCAGGTGCTCCTGTCAGGACTCACTCACTGAAAAGCGAAGGCTACGACCGTGCGTACGTACAGCCCCAAGCCCGGCGACGTCCAGCGTCAGTGGCACGTCATCGACGCGACTGACGTCGTGCTCGGCCGCCTGGCCTCCCAGGCCGCCAACCTCCTCCGGGGGAAGCACAAGGCGATCTACGCGCCGCACGTTGACACCGGTGACTTCGTCATCATCATCAACGCGGACAAGGTGCACCTGTCGGGTAACAAGAAGACCCAGAAGCTGGCGTACCGCCACAGCGGTTTCCCGGGCGGTCTCCGCTCGGTCCGCTACGACGACCTCCTGGCCAACAACCCGGAGAAGGCCGTCGAGAAGGCCATCAAGGGCATGATCCCCAAGAACAGCCTGGGCCGTCAGATGCTCTCGAAGCTGAAGGTCTACTCGGGCGACCAGCACCCGCACGCTGCCCAGCAGCCGGTGCCGTTCGAGATCACCCAGGTCGCGCAGTAACTCCGGCCACCTAGCCCCCCATCACTGAAAAGAGCTGAGGAACACCGTGGCCGAGACCACCGAAACCCTTGAGGTCGACTTCGACGAGACTGTCGTCGAGGGCGAGTACACCTCCGAGGAGAGCTACACCTCCGAGTCCCTGGCCGGCCGCTTCGGCGAGGCCGTCCCCGGCGCCGGCCTTGGCCGTCGCAAGGAGGCGATCGCCCGCGTGCGCATCGTCCCGGGCACCGGGCAGTGGAAGATCAACGGTCGCACCCTGGAGAACTACTTCCCCAACAAGGTGCACCAGCAGACCGTGAACGAGCCCTTCAAGCTCCTTGAGCTGGACGGCCGTTACGACGTCGTCGCCCGCATCACCGGCGGCGGCGTCTCCGGCCAGGCCTACGCGCTGCGCCTCGGCGTGGCCCGTGCCCTGAACGAGGCCGACGTGGACAACAACCGCGGCGCCCTCAAGAAGGCCGGCTTCCTGACCCGTGACGCCCGTGCCGTCGAGCGCAAGAAGGCCGGTCTGAAGAAGGCCCGCAAGGCGCCGCAGTACAGCAAGCGCTAGTCGCGCCCTGGGGGTGCGTACCGCCCTGGTGGTGCACGCCCCCGGATGCGCTCCAGACGCCCCGGAGTACCTCGCGTACTCCGGGGCGTCGTGCTCCCCGGCCGTTGTGCGGAGGCCGGGGATTCGATCGGATTCACTGCAAGGCATTGCGGCGATGGAGGACGGGACAATGGGACGACTCTTCGGTACGGACGGCGTACGCGGTGTGGCCAACGAGGGACTGACGGCGGAGCTGGCGCTCGGCCTGTCGGTCGCGGCGGCGCACGTGCTCGGTGAGGCGGGGGCCTTCGACGGCCACCGGCCGGTCGCGGTCGTCGGCCGCGACCCGCGCGCCTCGGGCGAGTTCCTGGAGGCCGCGGTCATCGCCGGCCTGGCCGGCGCGGGCGTCGACGTACTGCGGGTCGGCGTGCTGCCCACCCCGGCCGTGGCCTACCTCACCGGCGCGCTCGGCGCCGACTTCGGCGTGATGCTCTCCGCCAGCCACAACGCCATGCCGGACAACGGCATCAAGTTCCTCGCCCGCGGCGGCCACAAGCTGGACGACCGGATCGAGGACGCCATCGAGTCCCACTACCGCAAGCACGCGGCGGGCGGCGAGGACTGGAACCGCCCGACCGGCGCGGCCGTCGGCCGGGTCCGCGAGTACACCGAGGGCTTCGACAAGTACGTCGCCCACCTGATCGGCGTGCTGCCCAACCGGCTGGACGGCATCCGGGTCGTCATCGACGGCGCGCACGGCGCGGCCGCGTACGTCGCCCCCGAGGCCTTCGCCCGGGCCGGCGCCGAGGTCGTGCACACCCTGGGCGCCGAGCCCACCGGCCTCAACATCAACGACGGCGTCGGCTCCACCCACCTGGACCGGCTGCAGACCGCGATGCGCGAGCACGCGGCCGACCTCGGCATCGCCCTCGACGGCGACGCCGACCGCTGCCTGGCCGCCGACGCGGACGGCAACGAGGTCGACGGCGACCAGATCATCGCGATCCTGGCCGTCGCCATGAAGGAGGCCGGCACGCTGCGCGGCAACACCGCGGTCGCCACCGTGATGTCCAACCTGGGCTTCAAGCTGGCCATGGAGCGCGAGGGCGTCGACCTGGTCGAGACCGCGGTCGGCGACCGGTACGTGCTGGAGGCGATGAAGGAGCACGGCTTCGCGCTGGGCGGCGAGCAGTCCGGCCACGTCATCCTGCTGGACCACGCGACCACCGGCGACGGCACCCTGACCGGTCTGATGCTGGGCGCCCGGCTGGCCGCCACCAAGCAGCCGCTGGCCGACCTGGCCGCCGTGATGACCCGCCTGCCGCAGGTGCTGATCAACGTCAAGGGCGTCGACAAGAGCCGGGTCGGCACCAGCGAGGAGCTGGCCGCCGCGGTCGCCGCGGCCGAGGCCGAGCTGGGCGCCACCGGCCGGGTCCTGCTGCGGCCCTCGGGCACCGAGCCGCTCGTCCGGGTGATGGTCGAGGCGGCCGACGAGGCGCAGGCGCAGACCGTCGCGGAGACGCTCGCCGAGGCGGTGCGCAGCTCCCTGGGCTGACGGCCCGGAACGCCGGAAGGCCCCCTGAAAACCGCCGGTTCGCGGTTTCCAGGGGGCCTTCCGGCGTTCCGTCAGAGCTTGCGCAGCAGCGCCCGGCGGACCTTGTGGTCCCCGCCCTTCTGCAGGATCAGGGTGGCCCGGCCGCGGGTGGGCAGCACGTTCTCCAGCAGGTTCGGCCGGTTGATGGTGCGCCAGACCTGGCGGCCGTACTCCATCGCCTCCTCCTCCGGCACCTCGGTGAAGCGGCGGAAGTAGGAGTTCGGGTCCTGGAAGGCGGTCTGACGCAGCTTGCGGAACCGGTCCAGGTACCAGCTCTCGATGTCGTCGGTGCGGGCGTCGACGTAGATCGAGAAGTCGAAGTAGTCGGCCACCGCGAGGCGGGTGCGGCCGTCCGTGCCGGGCAGGGCCGGCTGGAGCACGTTCAGGCCCTCGACGATGAGGATGTCCGGGCGCTCCACGGTGAGCCGCTGCTCCGGCACGATGTCGTACACCAGGTGCGAGTAGACCGGCGCGGTGACCAGCTCCCTGCCGGCCTTCACGTCCGCGACGAAGCGCGTCAGCGCCCGGCGGTCGTACGACTCGGGGAAGCCCTTGCGGGCCATCAGGCCGCGGCGGCGCAGCTCGGCGTTGGGCAGCAGGAAGCCGTCGGTGGTGACCAGCTCGACCCGGGGGTGCTCCGGCCAGCGGGCCAGCAGCGCCTGGAGCAGCCGGGCGGTGGTCGACTTGCCGACCGCGACCGAGCCGGCCACGCCGATGATGAACGGCGTGCGGGTGCGCTCGGTGTCCGGGGTGTCCAGGAAGGTGCCCAGTGTGCCGCGCAGCTCGTGCGTGGCGTGGATGTAGAGGTTGAGCAGCCGGGACAGCGGCAGGTAGACGTCACGGACCTCGTCGAGGTCCAGTGCGGTGCCGAGACCGCGCAGCCGTTCCACCTCCTCGGCGGTCAGCGGCAGCGGCGTACGCTCGCGCAGCGCGCTCCACTCGGCCCGGCTCAGGTCGACGTAGGGGGACGGCGACGGGCCGGGCGCGGCGGCGCCCCGCGTACAGAGTTCGGTCAGCACATGCTCCATTGTGGGCCGTAGCGCCGTTCGTGGTGGTTGTGGTGTCGGTCACGGCCCGGGGGCGAACCGTGCGGATGGGGCGTCCGGAGCGCCCTTATGCTGGCACGCATGTGCGGAATTGTTGGATACGTGGGCGCCCAGCCCGCCCTTGATGTAGTAATCGCAGGCCTGCAGCGGCTGGAGTACCGGGGTTACGACTCCGCCGGTGTCGCGGTGCAGGTGCAGGACTCCGACGGGCAGTGGAGCCTCGCCACGGACAAGCGGGCCGGCAAGCTCGCGAACCTCGAGAAGTCGCTCGCCGAGACCCCTCTCCCCGGCGGCACCACCGGCATCGGTCACACCCGCTGGGCCACCCACGGCGGCCCGACGGACGCCAACGCCCACCCCCATCTGGATGACGCCGCCAGGGTCGCGGTGGTCCACAACGGCATCATCGAGAACTTCGCCCAGCTCCGCGCCGAGCTGGCCGAGCGCGGCCACACGCTGCGCTCGGAGACCGACACCGAGGTCGTCGCGCACTTGCTCGGCGAGCTGTACGAGGGCGACCTGGCGGACGCCATGCGGGCGGTCTGCCGCCGGCTGGAGGGTGCGTTCACCCTCGTCGCGGTGCACGCCGACGCCCCGGACGTGGTGGTCGGCGCCCGCCGCAACTCGCCGCTGGTGGTCGGGCGCGGCGAGGGCGAGAACTTCCTCGCCTCCGACGTGGCCGCGTTCATCGCGCACACCCGTGAGGCGATCGAGCTGGGCCAGGACCAGGTCGTCGAGCTGCGCCGCGAGGGCGTGACGGTGACCAACTTCGACGGCACCCCGGCCGACGTGCGCGAGTACCACGTCGACTGGGACGCCTCGGCCGCCGAGAAGGGCGGCTACGACTACTTCATGCTCAAGGAGATCGCCGAGCAGCCGAAGGCCGTCGCCGACACCCTGCTCGGCCGGATCGGCACCGACGGCCGGCTGACCCTGGACGAGCTGCGGATCTCCGACGCCGACCTGCGCTCGGTCGACAAGGTCGTCATCGTCGCCTGCGGCACCGCCTTCCACGCGGGCATGATCGCCAAGTACGCGATCGAGCACTGGACCCGGATCCCCTGCGAGGTCGAGGTGGCCTCGGAGTTCCGCTACCGCGACCCGATCATGGGCCCGGGCACGCTGGTCATCGCCATCTCGCAGTCCGGCGAGACCATGGACACCCTGATGGCGCTGCGCCACGCGCGCGAGCAGGGCGCCAAGGTGCTGGCGATCTGCAACACCAACGGCTCGACCATCCCGCGCGAGTCGGACGCGGTGCTGTACACCCACGCCGGCCCCGAGGTGGCCGTCGCCTCCACCAAGGCGTTCCTGACCCAGCTGGTCGCCTGCTACCTGGTCGCGCTGTACCTGGGCCAGGTGCGCGGCACCAAGTGGGGCGACGAGATCCACGCCGTCATCAAGGAGCTCGGCGACGCGCCGAAGCAGGTCGAGCAGGTCCTGGAGACCATGGAGCCGGTGCGCGAGCTGGCCCGCTCCCTGGCCGACGCCAAGTCGGTGCTGTTCCTGGGCCGGCACGTGGGCTTCCCGGTCGCCCTGGAGGGTGCGCTCAAGCTCAAGGAGCTGGCGTACATGCACGCCGAGGGCTTCGCGGCGGGCGAGCTGAAGCACGGCCCGATCGCGCTGATCGAGGAGGGTCTGCCGGTCGTGGTCGTCGTGCCGTCGCCGCGCGGCCGCTCGATCCTGCACGACAAGATCGTCTCCAACATCCAGGAGATCCGGGCCCGCGGCGCGCGGACCATCGTGATCGCGGAGGAGGGCGACGAGGCGGTCGTCCCGTACGCCGACCACCTGATCCGCATCCCGGTCACGCCGACCCTGCTCCAGCCGCTGGTCTCCACCGTGCCGCTCCAGGTCTTCGCCTGCGAGCTGGCCACGGCCAAGGGCCACGAGGTCGACCAGCCGCGCAACCTGGCGAAGTCGGTCACCGTCGAGTAGTGACGGCGTGGTGCCCCTGCGGTGGCTGCGTCCTACCGCAGGGGCCCCGTGTCGAGCGTGAACGAGAACGGGGCGGGCAGGTCCAGCGGCTTGCCGAAGGCGACCTGGATGTGGACGGTGTAGTCCTCGCCCTCGGGGGTCGTGAACAGCGTGACCGTGCCCTCACTGCGGTCGACCAGCAGGTAGCAGGGGATCCCGGCGGCGGCGTAGCCGTGCCGCTTGGGCCCGCGGTCCTTGTGGGGGTTGGTGGACGTCACCTCGAACACCAGCAGGACTCCCGTTGCCGGGGCCCAGGAATCCGCGTCGATGAAGTGTTCGACGGGACTTACGGTGCCGTCCGGGATGTATCGGCCCTTCGGTGTGATCAATCCCTTGTTGGGGGAGAGATCGAGGTCGATCGCAGCTTTGCGATAGAACTGCCTGGCAAGCAGCGAGAACGCCGTCTCATGTGCTCCGTCCGGCGGTGGCGTCACAGTGATCTCCCCTTCGATGAGCTCGGCCTTGAAGCCCGGCGGAGTGTCCAGCTCCAGGAATGCCCGGAGGACGTTGTCCTCGCCCAGCGGGTGCTCGACTGCCGGCATGGCGACCATGGCCCTTCTCCCTCCTGCTGGTCCGTACCGGGCGACACAGTAGGGGCGCGGACCGGAGCCGGTGGGGGATCGAAGTTGGTGTCACTCGAAAGTGTGCCGCAAACCCCGGGGCGCCGTCGGGAGCGCGTTCGCGTAGCGTCGGCGGGAGTTGCCGCCGAGTCCGGGGGAGAGCCCGTCATGCGCAGTGCCCACCGTGTCGACCAGGTCCGTGCCGCCGAGGCGGAGCTGATGGCCCGGCTCCCGGAGGGCACGCTGATGCGGCGGGCCGCCGCCGGGCTGGCCGTGACCTGCGCGCGGCTGCTGACACGTCGTCGCGGCCGGGTGTACGGCAGCCGGGTGGTGGTGCTGGCCGGCAGCGGGGACAACGGCGGCGACGCGCTGTACGCCGGTGCGGCGCTGGCCCGGCGCGGGGCCCGGGTGACGGCGGTGCTGCTCGCCCCCGACCGGGCGCACGGCGACGGCCTCGCGGCGCTGCGCGCGGCGCACGGGCGGGTGGTGCTGGAGCAGGAGGTCGGCCTGGCCGACTTCTCGTCCGCGGACCTGGTGCTGGACGGCATCGTCGGCATCGGCGGGCGGGGCGGCCTCCGGCCGGAGGCCGAGCCGTACGCCAGGGCCGGGCGGTCCGGGGTGGTGGTGGCCGTCGACGTGCCCAGCGGGGTGGACGCCGACACCGGCGAGGTCGCGGGCGCGGCGCTGCGGGCGGACGTGACGGTCTGCTTCGGTACGTACAAGCCCGGGCTGCTGATCGACCCGGGCGCCTCGTACGCCGGGGTGGTGCAGTTGGTGGGGATCGGGCTGGACCTGCCGCCGGCCGAGGTGGCGGCCCTGCAGCACGCGGACGTGGCCGGGCTGCTGCCGCTGCCGGGGGCGGAGAGCGACAAGTACCGGCGCGGGGTGGTCGGGGTGGCCGCCGGGTCGGCGCGGTACCCGGGGGCGGCGCTGCTCGCGGTCGCCGGGGCGCTGCGCGGCGGCGCCGGCGCGGTGCGGTACGTGGGGACGGCGGCCGAGGAGGTGGTGCGGCGCTTCCCGGAGGCGCTGGTCACCGAGGGCGGTCCGGCCGGGGCCGGCCGGGTGCAGGCCTGGGTGGTCGGACCGGGCGGCGGCGAGGGCGCCGCGCGGGCGCTCGCCGAGGCGCTGGCCGCCGACGTGCCGGTACTGGTGGACGCGGACGGGCTGACCGAACTCGCCCGGCTCGGGCCGGGCGCGCTCGCCGGGCGGACGGCGCCGACCCTGCTCACCCCGCACGCGGGGGAGGCGGCCCGGCTGCTCGCCGGGGCGCGGGACGACGGCGGCGCCGGTTCGGCGCGGGCCCGGCCGCCGGCCGCCGACGACCTGGCGGGGGGCCG
>NZ_JBHSOF010000029.1:0-102357 GCF_042656005.1 Kitasatospora misakiensis
AGCCCTGTGAGGGGTGGAGTTGACCGGTACTAATAGGCCGAGGGCTTGTCCTCAGTTGCTCGCGTCCACTGTGTTGTTCTGAAACAACGACCCCCACGGCATGGCCTGTCGTGGGTGCGGTTGACAGTTTCATAGTGTTTCGGTGGTCATAGCGTGAGGGAAACGCCCGGTTACATTCCGAACCCGGAAGCTAAGCCTCACAGCGCCGATGGTACTGCAGGGGGGACCCTGTGGGAGAGTAGGACGCCGCCGAACAATCATTCCAAAGAACCCCCGCCGGATCTCCGGCGGGGGTTTTTGCGTTAACGTCTCCCCACCACGTCCGAGTTCGGTGGAGAGGCGCGAACCCTTGCAGAACCTGACCCTTACCTGGCAGTCCGCCGGGGGCGCCGCGGTCGCTCTCTACGGGGGCTCGTACGTGGCGGCCCGGGTACGGAGGTCGGGCGTTTCGGCGGTTCTGCGGGAGGCCGGCACCCTGCTGGCACTGTTCGCGCTCTGGCAGCTGGTCGGGAGCCTCTCGCTGATGAGCACCGAGCACGCCCTGGACCGGGCGCGCTGGATCCACCGGACGGAGCTGGCGGTCGGGCTGCCCGACGAGGCCTCCTGGCAGGCCGCGGTGACGCCGTACCCGGTGGTGGTGAAGCTGGCGAACTACTACTACGCGTCGATGCACTTCACCGTGATGATCGCGGTGCTGGTCTGGGTCTTCCTCAGACACCGGGCGCGCTACGCGTGGGTGCGGACCACGGTGGTGATCACGACGGCGGCCTGTCTGGCCGTCCAGTTCATCCCGGTGGCGCCGCCCCGGATGCTGCCGGAGCGGGGCTTCGTCGACGTCGCGGCGGAGTACGGGCAGTCGGTGTACGGCGGCGCGGTCGGCGGGATGGTCAAGGCCGCGCAGCTGTCGGCGATGCCCTCGGTCCATGTGGCGTGGTGCGTGCTGGTGGCGGTCGCGGTGGTGCGGGTGGCGCGGAGCCCGCTGCGGTGGCTGATGGTGCTGCACCCGGTGCTGACGATCGCGGTCGTGGTGGTGACGGCCAACCACTTCTGGGCGGACGGCCTGGTGGCGGTGGCGATCCTGCTGCTGGCCTACGTGGCCCAGCGCGGCTTCGCACGGTGGCGGGCACGGAGCACGACGGACGTCCGGCCGGAGACCGGACGGGAACGGGTGGGTGCCCGCGGCTGAGCCGAGGGCGGGCCGGGCGGGCCGGGCGGGCGCGGACATGCCGGTGGGCCGGGCCCCGTGGGGGGAGGGTCCGGCCCACCGGCGCACCCGCCGTTACTTGACCGGCAGGGCGTCCCGACCCCACGCGCTGTTGGTCAGCGACGCGGTGGCCCAGTACCAGGCCGCCAGCCCGGAGGCCGCGGCGATCCAGCCGGCCGCCTTGGCGAGGCCGCCGGAGGTGTTGAAGGTGGCGATCGCCGAGAGGAACAGGGAGACCGTCAGCAGGCCGTAGACCACCCGGCTGAACAGGCCCGCGTTCCAACTCGCCGCGGTCAGGGTGAGGGCGAGCAGGGCCCAGAGCAGGAGGAACAGGCCGGCCGCGTTCTTGCCGACGCCGGAGGCCGTGGACCAGGTGGCCCAGAAGGCGCCGAGGCTGGTGAAGGCCGTCCCGGTGAAGCCCTCGCCGGCGCGGAACTGCCAGAGGCCGGCGATGAAGAGGGTGAGACCGCCGACGATGTGGGCGAGATGGGCCGAGTTCCCCGCGGATGTGCCGCTGAACAGGCCGGTCGAGAGGAGACCGTAGGCGAGAAGGGTCAGGCCGAGTGCGAGGTAACCGAGGTTACCCGCGTCGGCACCGGTGGAGCGGGCGGTCAGTGCCCCGGTAGCTTCATTGCTCACCGGAGGCTCCTTTCACTCATGGGCGCGCGCAGGGCGCAGAGAACGCGGTTGAGTGTCCGAGATGAAGGCGCGTGACCGCGCCGGAGGCGCACGGCTGGAGCGTGCGACGGCTGCGGTCGGAAAGTGGGCCAGCGGAAGAACCGCTGGTCAGGTCCCCGCCGGGGGATTCCCCGGGTGAGATCGGTGTACCCAGGGTGAGCGCGCTTGTACCCTTGTGAATCGCATATTTTGTGACCGCCCCCGTGCTGGATCGGTCAGGCGCTGTCAGGCGCGGTCAGGCGGTCCGCTGGGTGGGCACCCGCAGGGTGAGGATGGCCATGTCGTCGGAGGGCGGCTCCGGGGCGAAGCGTTCGACCGCCCGCTGGACGCGCAGCGCGACCGCCCCGGCGGTGAGGCCGGTGCAGCCGGTGAGCACCTCGGCGAGGCCGTCGTCGCCCAGCATCCGCAGGCCCTCGCGGCGTTCGGTGACGCCGTCGGTGACGCAGAGCAGGACTTCACCGGGGTTGAGCACCAGGTGTTCGGCGGTCAGGTCGAGGTCGTCCATGACGCCGAGCAGCGGCTGCGGGGTGGCGGCCCGGTCGACCCGGCCGTCGGTGCGCAGCCGCAGCGGCAGCGGGTGGCCGGCGCAGACCAGGGAGAGTTCGGTGCTGCCGTCCGGACGGGGCGTCAGCTCGCCGTACAGCAGGGTGAGGAAGCGGCTGCGCGAACCCTCGTCCAGGATCGCGGTGTTGAGCCGGCTGAGGACCTGCGGGGCGTCCAGGCCCTCGCGGGCGAGCAGGCGCAGCGAGTGCCGGGCCAGGCCGGTGACCGAGGCGGCCTCCGGACCGGTGCCGCAGACGTCGCCGATGGCGAAGCCGTAGGTGCCCTCGCGGATCGGGAAGAGGTCGTAGAAGTCGCCGCCGACCTCGTTGCCCTCGCCCGCGGCCTGGTAGTAGACGTCGACCTCGACGCCGGGGATGTCGGGCAGGTCCGGCGGCAGCAGGCTGCGCTGCAGGGCCTGGCTGGTGGCGGTGCGCTCGGAGTAGAGGCGCGAGTTGTCGAGGGCGAGGGCGGCCCGGCGGGAGAGGTCCTCGGCGAGTTCGAGGACCTCCTGGCGGAACCGGACGCCGGCCGGGGTGCCGAGCGCGAGCAGGCCGATCACCCGGTTGCGTGCCTTCAGCGGCAGCACGACGGTCTCGCCGAGGAGGCCGTGGAGGCCGGGTTCGTGGGTGAAGCCGTTGCCGTCGGCGGTCTCGGTGGGGCCGGTCCAGAAGCGGGCGCCGTGGGTGGGGCCGGTGTCCGGGGCGGGGGTCTTGTCGAGCAGCGCGCGCAGCGGGTCGATGCGGTCCTCGTCCTCGTGCAGGACGAAGGCGAGCGAGGCGGGGGCGCCGTGGTCGCCGTTGGTGTAGACGGCGCACCAGGAGGCGAGGGTGGGGACGGCCATCTGCGCCATCAGGGCCAGGGTCTGCTCGTGTTCCAGGGTGCCGGCGAGCAGGTCGGAGGCTTCGACGAGGAAGGAGAGCGAGCCGCGGCGCAGCCGTTCGAGTTCGGTGAGCCGGGTGGACTCGACGGCGAGCGCGAGCCGGTCGGCGGCGGACTGCAGGCGCAGCGCGTCCTCGTTGTCGTAGCGGCCGGGGCCGGCGGTGGCGATGCCGAGCGAGCCGATCAGCCGGCCCTCGACCTTGAGCGGGACGGTGAGCAGGGAGCGCAGTCCGCTGTCGTCGAGCACGGGCAGGCCGGCGGGCCGGGTGGCGAGGTCCTCGTGGACGGAGGGCAGGCGGGGCGAGTCGTAGCGGTTGCCGGTGTCGACGGGGAAGCGGGTGTGCGGCCGTGCGGCGGGCAGTCCGGTGGCGGCGCGGACCTCGAACGCGGTCTCGTCCTCGGTGGTGAGCAGCAGGTAGGCGGCGTCGGCGTCGAGCAGGTCGCGGGCGCGTTCGACGGTGTGCTGGAGCAGGGTGTCGAGGTCCTCGCCGCTGCCGAGGCCGGCCAGCAGGTCGAGCCGGGTGGCGGGTTCGGCGCGGTCTCCGGGCAGGGCGCGGGCGGGGGAGCGCAGGACGGCGCGGTCGTCGTCGAGGACCAGCAGGCAGAGCGTGGACGGGGTGCCGTCGGTGTCGCGCAGGCGGACCTGGACGCCGTAGACGTCCACGGTGTCGCCGTCGGCGCGGCGCACGGCGTAGCCGCCCTCCCAGCGGGCGAGCCGCAGGGTGGCGGCGAGGCCGAGGCCGGGGGCGGCGTCGGCGGGTTGCGGCCAGTGGGCGAGGTCGGCCCAGGGGCGGCCGAGCACGGCGTCGGCGGGGTGCTGGAAGAGCGCCTCGGCGTCGGGGTTCCAGGCGAGCACCCGGCCGTCGTCGTCGAGCTGGACGACGGCGACGCGTACCGGGCCGCTGCTGCGGGGCAGTTCGCCGCCGGGGGTGGCGGGCAGCGCGTAGCGGGTGCCGGGGGCGTGCGCGGGCAGGGCGAGCCGGAACCAGACGGTCTTGCGGCCGGAGCCGTACTCGACGCCCCAGCGTTCGGCGAGGGCGGCGCACATCAGCAGGCCGCGGCCGCCCTCGCCGTCGGCGTCGGCGTAGTGGTCGGACGCGGTGGTGGGGGCGTCGGTGAAGCTGGGCAGGCCGCGTTCGGGGTGGTGGTCGGTGACCTCGATCCGGACGGTGCCGTCCTCGCGCAGGCAGCAGACCTCGGCGGCGGTGCCGGCGTGCACGACGGCGTTGGTGACCAGCTCGCTGACCAGGACCACGGCGTCGTCGACGACCTCGGGCAGGCCCCAGCCCAGCAGGGCTTCCCGGACGAAGGAGCGGGCGGCACCGGCCGACCGGTCCACGGGTTCGAAGGTGGCGGCTGCGCGCGCGGTGACCACGTTGCCACGTCTCCTCTGCTCTGGCCCTGACTGCCCGGGTGCGGCGCCGACGCCCGGTGCGCGCCGGCGGGGTGGCGGCGGCGCTGGGGCGGGTCGGTGGCCCGGTGCAGCGCCCCACCCTACTTTCCGCTTGGTTCCCCGTGGGGGCGGGGCGTCGAAACAGGCACCGGAGGGTGATTCTGCCCACCCGTTTCGGACCGGCCCGGTACCAACCGAGCGCAACCGGCCTTGTACCGGGCGCGAGTGCTGCCAGACTGGGGGGTCCGCGATGTCCGGTCGGAGCAGTACGGTCGTTGCGGGTTCCGGTGGGCCCGAGTGGTCACCGGGACGGTAACGCCGGGACGGTGTCCGGCGGCGGGCCCCGGCCGGGGCGCGTCCGCGGGGGCCGGACAGTTCACGATCTGGGAGGGGCCCGTTGAGTTCGGCCACCAAGGACGCAACCGGTACGACGCCGCCCGCTCAGCGTGGTGGACGGCCCGGGGCCGCGCCGCGGAGCGCGGCCGGGCGGCGTGTCAACCACAACCGCGGCGCCGAGCCGGCCGAGCTGCGCAAGCTGCTGGCCGCGCTGACGGCGATGCGGGACGGAAACTTCCGGCGCCGGCTGACGGTGCCCGGGGACGGACCGCTGGCGGAGATCGCCGCGGTGTTCAACGAGGTGGCCGAGCGCAACCAGCACCTGACGGGCGAGCTGGCCCGGGTGCGGCGGGCGGTGGGCCGCGAGGGCCGGCTGAACGAGCGGCTGGAGACCGGCGCCGGCGAGGGCGCCTGGATGGCGGCGGTCGACAACTGCAACGCGCTGATCGACGACCTGGCGCGGCCGATGTCCGAGGTGGGCCGGGTGCTGACCTCGATCGCCGAGGGCGACCTGGACCAGAAGATGGAGTTGCGCTCGCTGCACAGCAACGGGGTGAGCCACCCGCTGCGCGGCGAGTACCTGAAGATCGGCCGCACCGTCAACGGGCTGGTGGACCAGCTGTCGGAGTTCACCGACGAGGTGACCCGGGTGGCCCGGGAGGTCGGTACCGAGGGCAAGCTGGGCGGCCAGGCGAAGGTGCGCAGCGTCTCCGGCAGCTGGAAGGACCTCGCGGACTCGGTCAACACCATGGCCGGCCGGCTGACCGCGCAGGTGCGGAACATCGCGCAGGTGACCACCGCGGTCGCCAAGGGCGACCTGTCCCGCAAGGTGACGGTCGAGGTGGCCGGCGAGATGCTGGAGCTGAAGAACACCGTCAACACGATGGTGGACCAGCTGAACGGCTTCGCGGCGCAGGTGACCCGGGTGGCCAGGGACGTGGGCACCGAGGGCAGGCTGGGCGGCCAGGCGCAGGTGCCGGGCGTCGCCGGGGTCTGGCGGGACCTCACCGACTCGGTGAACTTCATGGCGGACAATCTGACGGGTCAGGTCCGCAGCATCGCGCAGGTGACCACGGCGGTGGCGCGCGGCGACCTCTCGCAGAAGATCGAGGTGGACGCCCGCGGGGAGATCCTGGAGCTGAAGAACACCATCAACACGATGGTCGACCAGCTCTCCGGCTTCGCCGAGCAGGTGACCCGGGTGGCCCGTCAGGTGGGCACCGAGGGGCGCCTCGGCGGTCAGGCGCAGGTGCCCTGGGCGGCCGGCGTCTGGCGGGACCTCACCGACAACGTCAACTTCATGGCGAACAACCTCACCGACCAGGTGCGGAACATCGCGCAGGTGACCACGGCCGTCGCCCGCGGCGACCTCTCGCAGAAGATCCAGGTGGACGCCCGCGGGGAGATCCTGGAGCTGAAGAACACCATCAACACGATGGTCGACCAGCTCTCGGCCTTCGCCGACGAGGTGACCAGGGTGGCCCGGGACGTCGGCACCGAGGGCATCCTCGGCGGCCAGGCGAGCGTGCCGGGGGTGTCCGGCACCTGGAAGGACCTCACCAACAGCGTCAACCTGATGGCCAACAACCTGACCAGCCAGGTCCGCAACATCGCCGAGGTGACCACCGCGGTGGCCCGCGGCGACGTCTCGAAGAAGATCACCGTCGACGCCCGGGGCGAGATCCTGGAGCTGGTCACCACCGTCAACACCATGGTGGACCAGCTCTCGGCGTTCGCCGACGAGGTCACCCGGGTGGCCCGCGAGGTCGGCACCGAGGGGAACCTCGGCGGCCAGGCCCGGGTGCGCGGGGTGTCGGGCATCTGGAAGGACCTGACCGACAACGTCAACTTCATGGCGTCGAACCTCACCAGCCAGGTGCGGAACATCGCCGAGGTGGCGACCGCGGTGGCCTCCGGCGACCTCTCCAAGAAGATCACCATCGAGGCGCAGGGCGAGGTCGCGGCGCTGGCCGGGACCCTCAACACCATGGTCGACCAGCTCTCCGCCTTCGCGGTGGAGGTGACCCGGGTGGCCCGCGAGGTGGGCACCGACGGCATCCTGGGCGGCCAGGCGGGCGTGCCGGGCGTGGCCGGCATCTGGAAGGACCTGACCGACAACGTCAACCTGATGGCCAACAACCTGACCGGTCAGGTGCGGAACATCGCGCTGGTGATCACGGCCGTGGCGCGCGGCGACCTGTCGCAGAAGATCGACGTGGACGCCCGGGGCGAGATCCTGGAGCTCAAGACCAGCATCAACACCATGGTGGACCAGCTCTCGGCGTTCGCCGACGAGGTCACCCGGGTGGCCCGCGAGGTGGGCACCGACGGGCGGCTCGGCGGCCAGGCCCGGGTGCCCGGGGTGGACGGCACGTGGCAGGACCTCACCGAGTCCGTCAACGAGCTGGCGAACAACCTCACCCGGCAGGTGCGCGCGATCGCGCAGGTCGCCACCGCGGTGACCCGGGGCGACCTGTCGCTGCGGATCGACGTGGACGCCGCCGGCGAGCTCGACGAGCTCAAGGACAACATCAACCAGATGATCGCCAACCTGCGCGAGACCACCCGCACCAACCAGGAGCAGGACTGGCTGAAGACCAACCTGGCCCGGATCTCCGGCCTGCTCCAGGGGCGGCGCGACCTCGAGGCGGTGGCCTCGCTGATCATGACCGAGCTCACCCCGGTGGTCTCGGCGCAGCACGGCGCGTTCTTCCTCGCCCAGCCGGCCGGCCGCACCGCCGAGCTGATCACCGAGGACGACGACGAGAACGACACCGTGCTGCGGCTGATCGGCAGCTACGGCTACCAGCGGCGGTCCATGCCGACGACCTTCCGCCCCGGTGAGTCGCTGATCGGCCAGGCGGCGGTGGAGAAGCGGGCGATCATCCTCAAGGAGGCGCCGCCCGGCTACCTGAAGATCGCCTCCGGCCTGGGCGAGGCCTCGCCGGCCCACATCGTGGTGCTGCCGGTGCTGTTCGAGGGCCGACTGCTGGGCGTGATCGAGCTGGCCACCTTCAGCTCGTTCACCACCGTCGCGCTGGACTTCCTCAACCAGATCGCCGACCTCATCGGCGTCACCGTCAACACCATCAGCGTCAACACCAAGACCGAGGGCCTGCTGCTGGAGTCCCAGCGGCTGACCGCGGAACTCTCGATGCGGTCCGCCGAGTTGGAGGCGCGCCAGGAGGAACTGGAGCACACCAACGAGGAGTTGCAGGAGAAGGCCGAGCAACTCGCCCAGCAGAACCGTGACATCGAGATCAAGAACAGCGAGATCGAGGAGGCCCGGCAGGTCCTGGAGGAGCGCGCCGAGCAGCTCGCGCTGGCCTCCCGGTACAAGAGCGAGTTCCTCGCCAACATGTCGCACGAGCTGCGCACCCCGCTGAACTCGCTGCTGATCCTGGCCAAGCTGCTCTCCGACAACAACGAGGGCAACCTCTCGCCCAAGCAGGTCGAGTTCGCCGACACCATCCACGGCGCCGGGTCCGACCTGCTCCAGCTGATCAACGACATCCTCGACCTGTCCAAGGTCGAGGCGGGGAAGATGGACGTCCGGCCGGCCCGGATCGCCCTCGTCCAGCTGGTCGACTACGTGGAGGCGACCTTCCAGCCGGTCGCGCTGGACAAGAACCTGGAGTTCGGCGTCCGGGTCTCGCCGGCCCTGCCGGTCACCCTGCACACCGACGAGCAGCGGCTCCAGCAGGTGCTGCGCAACCTCATCTCCAACGCCGTGAAGTTCACCGACACCGGTGCCGTGGACTTCTCGATCAGTCCGGCCGGCCGGGACGTGCCGCAGCACGTGCGCGAGCAGCTGCTGGAGGCGGGCGCGATCGACGACCCGGAGGACCAGCTGATCGCCTTCACGGTGTCCGACACCGGCATCGGGATCCCGGGCAACAAGCTGCGGGAGATCTTCGAGCCGTTCCGGCAGGCGGACGGCACCACCAGCCGCAAGTACGGCGGCACCGGTCTCGGGCTGTCGATCAGCCGGGAGATCGCCCGGCTGCTCGGCGGTGAGATCCACGCCGAGAGCGAGCTGGGCAAGGGCTCGACCTTCACCCTCTACCTGCCGCTGCGGGCCGAGGCCCCGGACGCCGGCGGCCAGGCGGCGCCGAGCGCGCCCGTGCTGCGCGCCTCGGTCGGGGTGACGCCGGTCGGGACGCCGGTGCCGGTGGGGGAGAGCCCGGCCGACCACTGGGCGCAGGAGGTGCGGGAGCTGGTCGAGGTCCGCCGCCGGGGCGCGGTCGAGCGCCGCCGCGCGGCGGCCCTGGACGCCTCGTCGGCCGACGGCGGCACCGCCCAGGCCCGGCCCGCCGGCCTCCGCGGGGACGCCGGACGGGCGGCGGAGGGCCGGACGGCCGACGGGCGGGCCCCGGAGTCCGCGTCGGGGCTCCGGTCCGCCGGCCGGAGCGACACCCGGTTCGACGGCGAGCAGGTGCTGATCGTCGACGACGACGTGCGCAACGTGTTCGCCCTCACCAGCGTGCTGGAGCAGCACGGCCTGACCGTGCTGTACGCGGAGAACGGCCGCGAGGGCATCGAGATGCTGGAGCAGCACGAGAACGTCGCGCTGGTCCTGATGGACATCATGATGCCGGAGATGGACGGCTACGCGACCACCGAGGCGATCCGCCGGATGCCCCAGTTCGCCGGGCTGCCGATCATCGCGCTGACCGCCAAGGCGATGAAGGGCGACAAGGAGAAGTCCCTGGAGGCCGGTGCCACCGACCACATCACCAAGCCGGTGGAGACCGACCACCTGCTGTCGGTGATGCACGAGTGGCTCACCGTCCGGAAGTCCTGACCGCCGGGCGCCGGGGCCCAGGAGGCCCCGGACACGGCCGAGTTCGGCCTGCTCGAATGGCGGGGGCGTGAATCGCGGAGTACGCTCCGGGGTTCACGCCGGTGGGGTGGGCGGTTTGCTGGCGGCAGGGGTCGGGAACCGGGTAGGGTCACCGATCGTTGCGAACAGTGACCGAGTGACGACTCGCTGGTGAGCGTACGCCGGTGCACTGACCGCGCGCCGCTCCGGATCCGGACGCGACGGGGCGATGTGCCGGGCGAGGGGGTGCGGCTAGCATGACCGGGGTAGTGGTGGGCAGTACGCGGGTGCCTTCCCCAGGTAGGCAGGCGACAGGAGGGCGCGTCGTAATGCAGAAGGCGAAGATCCTCCTGGTCGACGACCGGCCGGAGAACCTCCTGGCGCTGGAGGCGATCCTCTCGGCACTGGACCAGACCCTGGTCCGGGCGGCCTCCGGTGAGGAGGCGCTCAAGGCGCTGCTCACCGACGACTTCGCGGTGATCCTGCTGGACGTCCAGATGCCGGGGATGGACGGTTTCGAGACCGCCGCCCACATCAAGCGGCGCGAGCGCACCCGGGACATCCCGATCATCTTCCTGACCGCGATCAACCACGGCCCGCACCACACCTTCCGCGGCTACGCGGCGGGCGCGGTCGACTACATCTCCAAGCCGTTCGATCCCTGGGTGCTGCGCGCCAAGGTCTCGGTCTTCGTCGACCTCTACATGAAGAACTGCCAGCTGAAGGAGCAGGCCGCGCTGCTGCGGCTGCAGCTGGAGGCGAGCGGTGCCGAGCCGGCCATCGGCGGCGCGCTGCTCGGCGAGCTGTCGGCCCGGCTGGCCGCCGTCGAGGAGCAGGCCGAGTCGCTGGCCAAGCAGCTGGACGGCACCGAGGACGGCGGGGTGGCGGCCACCGCGGCGCACCTGGAGCGCAAGCTGGCCGGCCTGCGGCGCGCGCTGGACGCGCTGCGCCCCGGCACCGACTGAGCCCGCGCCGGGCGCGGTCCGGCGGCCTCCCGTCGGCCGTCGGCACCGGCCGTCGGCGCCGGCCGTTTGCGCTGGCCCGTCCGGGTGAACGCGACCGCGGTGACGGTGTGTCGGCGACACGTCCGGGCACCCGGCCGGACGACATGGGCACAGCTGGTGTGCCCCGGTAGGCTGCTGACCCATGGCCACACGTACGCCCGGAAGCGCGGCACGCAACTCGAGTCCGGGACCGTCCAAGAAGGCCGTGGCGAAGACTCCGGCCAAGCCGCCCGCGAAGAAGGCGGCCGCCAAGAAGGCCGCCCCGGCGAAGCGGACGGCGGCCAGGCCGGCCGCCCCGCCGCCGCCCGCGCCCCGGCCGATACTCTTCCGCGCCGTGCGCGCCCTCTGGCTCGGGACGGCGCACGGCATCGGCGCGGTCCTCCGCGGCTTCGGCGACGGCGCGAAGAACCTCGACCCGGCGCACCGCAAGGACGGCGTCGGCCTGCTGCTGCTCGCACTGGCCCTGGTCACCGCCGCCGGCACCTGGTTCAGCCCGCAGGGCTGGCTGGGCGAGGCGGCCACCAACGTGGTGTCCGGCCTGTTCGGCCGGCTGGACGTGCTGGTGCCCTTCCTGCTGGCCGCGGTGGCCGTCCGGCTGATGCGCCACCCGGAGCTGCCGGAGGCCAACGGGCGGATCATGATCGGCCTGAGCACCCTGCTGGTCGGGGTGCTCGGCCTGGTCCACATCGGCTGCGGCGCGCCCGTGATGGGCAGCGGCGCGACCCGGATAAGGACGGCCGGCGGGATCATCGGCTGGGCCGCGTCCACCCCGATGATGGCCGCCGCCGGGCCGGCCCTCGCGGTGCCGCTGCTCCTGCTGCTCGCCTTCTTCGGCCTGCTGGTCACCACCGCCACCCCGGTCAACCGGATCCCGGAGCGGATGCGCGCGGCCGGCGTCCGGCTGGGCGTGGTCGAGGCCGGCCCGCAGGACGCCGGGCACGGGGGGCGCACGCCGGAGCGTGAGTTCTCCCACGAACCGCCGGAGGACGCCGACCCCGCGGCCCTGCCCTTCACCGTGGAGACCGCCGGCGAGGACCTCTCGGACGAGGTGGCCGCCCGCCGGCGCCGCCGCAAGCGGAAGCCGGAGCCGGCCGAGGCCGCCGCCGCCGAGCCGGACATGTTCGCCAAGGATCCACTGGACCCGTACGCCACCCGGAACATCGCCGCCGGCGCCGCCGCCGACCTGGACGGCGCGCTGGTCTACGGCGTGCCCGCCTCCTCGGCCGTGGCGGACATGATGCACCAGGTGCAGGACCGCACCGCCCCGCCGGAGGAGCACGCCGTCCCGGCCGCCCGCACCGGCGGCGCCGGCCCCGGTACCGCCGAGGAGCACGGCCCGGCGCCGGCCCGGATGGAGCAGCTCCAGCTCGCCGAGGGCCTCAGCTACGCGCTGCCCCCGCTCGACCTGCTGGAGCGCGGCGGCCCGGCCAAGGCCCGCAGCGCCCTCAACGACGAGGTGGTGGCCCAGCTCACCGGGACGTTCAAGGAGTTCAAGGTGGACGCCCGGGTGACCGGCTTCACCCGCGGCCCGACGGTCACCCGCTACGAGGTCGAGCTGGGCCCGGCCGTCAAGGTCGAGCGGATCACCGCGCTCGCCAAGAACATCGCGTACGCGGTGGCCAGCGCGGACGTGCGGATCATCAGCCCGATCCCGGGCAAGTCCGCGGTCGGCGTCGAGATCCCCAACCGGGACCGCGAGATGGTCAACCTCGGCGACCTGCTGCGCTCGCGCACCGCCGCCGAGGACACCCACCCGATGGTCGTCGGCATGGGCAAGGACGTCGAGGGCCACACCGTGATGGCCAACCTCGCCAAGATGCCGCACATCCTGGTGGCCGGCGCGACCGGCGCGGGCAAGTCGTCCTGCATCAACTGCCTGATCACCTCGATCCTCGCCCGGGCCACCCCGGACGAGGTGCGGATGGTGCTGGTCGACCCCAAGCGGGTCGAGCTGACCGCGTACGAGGGCATCCCGCACCTCATCACGCCGATCATCACCAACCCGAAGAAGGCCGCCGAGGCCCTCCAGTGGGTGGTCCGCGAGATGGACATGCGCTACGACGACCTCGCCGCGTTCGGCTTCCGCCACGTGGACGACTTCAACGCGGCGGTCCGGGCCGGCACCGTCACCCCGCCGCTCGGCAGCGAGCGCGAGCTGACGCCGTACCCGTACCTGCTGGTGATCGTCGACGAGCTGGCCGACCTCATGATGGTCGCGCCGCGCGACGTCGAGGACTCGGTGGTCCGGATCACCCAGCTCGCCCGCGCGGCCGGCATCCACCTGGTGCTGGCCACCCAGCGGCCCTCGGTGGACGTGGTCACCGGCCTGATCAAGGCCAATGTGCCGTCCCGGCTGGCCTTCGCCACCTCGGCGATGGCCGACTCCCGGGTCATCCTGGACCAGCCCGGCGCCGAGAAGCTGATCGGCAAGGGCGACGCGCTGTTCCTGCCGATGGGCGCGAGCAAGCCGATCCGCATGCAGGGCGCGTTCGTCACCGAGGCCGAGATCGCCGCGGTGGTGAAGCACTGCAAGGAGCAGCTGTCCGCCAGTTACCGCGAGGACGTGACGGTCGGCGGCGGGCCGAAGAAGGAGATCGACGAGGAGATCGGCGACGACCTGGAGCTGCTGATCCAGGCGGCCGAGCTGGTCGTCTCCACCCAGTTCGGCTCCACCTCGATGCTGCAGCGCAAGCTGCGGGTCGGCTTCGCCAAGGCCGGCCGGCTGATGGACCTGATGGAGTCGCGCGGCATCGTCGGGCCGAGCGAGGGCTCCAAGGCCCGCGACGTCCTGGTGAAGCCGGACGAGCTGGACGGGGTGATCGTCGCCATCCGCGGCTGAGCGGGCACCCGGGGGCAGGCGGGGCCACCCGGGGGCACCCGGGCGCACTGACGGGTGTTCACCCGTTCGGACGGGGGTAGGCGGCCGGTGCGGAACCGATCGGATGCGCACGGCGTCCCACCGGCGACGGCCGATGCGCCGCCCTGGTACGGCGGCCCCGGAGACGGCGGCCCCCGCGGTGACGGGCGGTCAGTGCACGCCCGGCCCCGAGCCGGGGCGGGCGAGCGCATTCGGGCCTGTTCCGCTTGAGAAACGATCCGCCCACGCCCCTAGACTGTTCCCCAGCAGGTGGCCAACCGCTCGAAAGGCGTGCACCGTGACCATCGGCAAGTCCCCCGACCGCGAGAACGCCGCGTCGTCCGCCGTGCCCTCCGGGGCCGCGGAACAGCCGGCCGATGCCCCGAGCATCGGCCGGGTGCTCTCCGCCGCCCGGATCGACGCCGGGTTCACGGTGGATCAGGTGAGCAGTGCCACCCGGGTGCGGGTGCCGATCGTGCACGCCATCGAGGAGGACGACTTCGGCCGGTGCGGCGGCGACTTCTACGCCCGCGGCCACATCCGCGCGATCGCCCAACTGGTCGGCGTCGACGGCGAGGCCCTGGTGGCCCGCTACGACGCCGCGCACGGCGGCTCCCCGGCCTCCCGGCGGCCCACCGAGCTGATCGAGAGCGGCCCGATCAAGGTCCCCGGCCGGGGCCGGCCGAACTGGACGGCGGCGATGGTCGCCGCGATCGTCGCGGTCGTCGGGCTGATCGGCTTCAACCTGGTGAGCGGCAAGAGCGGCACCGGCACCACCGGCTCCGCCAGCGCCCCGCTGCCCTCCGGCTCCGGCACCGGCTCGGTCGCCACGGTGGCCCCGGCGCCCACCCCGGCCGTGCAGCCGCCCGCGCCGGTGCCCAGCGCCGCCGCGATCGCCGCCGCCCCGGCCGACAAGGTCACCGTGAAGCTGGTCGCCGAGAAGGACACCAGCTGGGTCTCGGCGGTCGACGGCACCGGGAAGTCGCTGTTCCAGAACAACATCGAGGAAGGTCACGACCAGACCTTCACCGACCCCAAGCAGATCAAGCTGGTGATCGGCAACGCGGGCGCCGTGCACGTGTACGTCAACGGCAAGGACCTGGGCCCGGCGGGCAAGAACGGCCAGGTGGTGCACGTCACGTACACCCCCGGCGACCCGCAGGCGGGCTGATCGGGAGGGGCGTCGGACCGGCCGGGGACCCGGCCGGACGAGCCGCGCGGCCTCCGGGGCGAACGGCTCCGGCGACCGCGCGTTAATCTTGGCCCTATGCCTGATCGCCGTACTGTCGCCCTTGTCACGCTCGGATGCGCCCGCAACGAGGTGGATTCCGAGGAACTCGCCGGGCGACTGGAGGCCGACGGCTGGTTGCTCGTTGACGACGCCGCCGAAGCCGACGTCGCCGTCGTCAACACCTGTGGCTTCGTCGAGGCCGCCAAGAAGGACTCCGTCGACGCCCTCCTGGAGGCCAACGACCTCAAGGGTCACGGCCGCACCCAGGCGGTCGTCGCGGTCGGCTGTATGGCCGAGCGCTACGGCAAGGAGCTGGCCGACGCGCTGCCCGAGGCCGACGGTGTGCTCGGCTTCGACGACTACTCGGACATCTCCGACCGCCTGCAGACCATCCTCTCCGGCGGCCACCACGCCCCGCACCTCCCGCGCGACCGCCGCAAGCTGCTTCCGCTGAGCCCCGTCGAACGCCAGGCCGCCGCCACCGAGGTGGCCCTGCCGGGCCACGGCGCCCCCGAGGACCTGCCGGAGGGCGTCGCGCCCGCCTCCGGGCCGCGCACCCTGCGCAAGCGCCTGGACGACAGCCCCGTCGCCTCCGTCAAGCTCGCCTCCGGCTGCGACCGGCGCTGCTCGTTCTGCGCCATCCCGGCCTTCCGCGGCTCGTTCATCTCCCGCCGCCCCTCCGACGTCCTGCACGAGGCCCAGTGGCTGGCCGGGGAGGGCGTCCGCGAGGTCGTCCTGGTCAGCGAGAACAACACCTCGTACGGCAAGGACCTCGGCGACATCCGGCTGCTGGAGACCCTGCTCACCGAGGTCGCCGCCGTCGAGGGCATCGAGCGGGTCCGGGTCTCCTACCTGCAGCCCGCCGAGATGCGTCCCGGGCTGATCGACGCGATGACCGGCACCACGGACGTGGTGCCCTACTTCGACCTGTCGTTCCAGCACTCCGCGCCGGCCGTGCTGCGCCGGATGCGCCGGTTCGGCTCCACCGACCAGTTCCTGGAGCTGCTCGGCACCATCCGCGGCAAGGCTCCGCAGGCCGGCGCCCGGTCCAACTTCATCGTGGGCTTCCCCGGGGAGACCGAGGAGGACTTCGCCGAGCTGGAGCGGTTCGTCACGCACGCCGGGCTGGACGCGATCGGCGTCTTCGGCTACTCCGACGAGGACGGCACCGAGGCGGCCACGTACGAGGACAAGCTGCCGGAGGAGGTCGTCGCCGACCGGCTGGCCCGGCTCAGCCGGCTCGCCGAGGAGATGACCGCCCAGCGGGCCGAGGAGCGGATCGGCACCGAGATCGAGGTGCTGGTCGAGTTCGTCGACGGCGACCTGGTCGAGGGCCGCGCCGCCCACCAGGCCCCCGAGACGGACGGCGCCACCACGCTGCTCGGCCTGGAGGACCCCGAGGTCGGGCAGTTCTACCGGGCCAAGGTGGTCGCCAGTGAGGGCGTCGACCTGGTCGCCGAGGTGCTGGAGCAGGTGCGGGTCCGCCGGGCACCGGGAGCCGGGGCATGACCCAGGGGCCCGGCGCCCCGACCGCGGCCCACCCGGGCAGACCGGCGGCCGCGGTGCCTCCGGCGCCCGGGATCTGGAACATCGCGAACGTGCTGACCATGGCCCGGCTGCTGCTGGTCCCGGTCTTCGTGACCCTGCTGTTCGCCGAGGGCGGCCACGACCCCAAGTGGCGCTCGGTGGCCTGGGCCTCCTTCGCCATCGCGATGATCACCGACCTGTTCGACGGCGAGCTCGCCCGGCGCAAGGGCCTGGTCACCGACTTCGGCAAGATCGCCGACCCGATCGCCGACAAGGCGATCATGGGCGCCGCGCTGATCGGGCTCTCGGTGCTGGGGGACCTGCCGTGGTGGATCACCGTGGTGGTCCTGGCCCGTGAGCTCGGCATCACGCTGATGCGCTTCTGGGTGATCCGCTTCGGCGTGATCCCGGCCAGCCGGGGCGGCAAGCTCAAGACGCTCACCCAGGGCATCGCGGTCGGCATGTACGTCCTGGAGCTGACCGGCTGGCTGGCCACCGCCCGGGCCGTGCTGATGGGGGTCGCGGTGCTGCTGACGGTGGGCACCGCGCTGGACTACGTGGGGCAGGCGTTGCGCCTGCGGCGGGAGGGTCTGGCCGCGCGGCGCACGGCCGGGTGAACGCGGCGCACGGCCGGGTGAAGTCGGGCCGAAGCGGTCCCCCGACGGCCCTCCGGGCCCACAATGGCGGGTACTCCGGGGCGGGCCCGGGGGAACGCGAGGGAGGGACGTCGGGATGAGCGGTAGAGCCGGGACGGTGCGGGCCGCGGGCGGGCCGGGCGACGGGGTGCGGGACGGGGTGCGGGACGAGGTGGAGTGCGGGCCGGGGAACGGGCCCGCAGGCCTGGGAGCGGTCGACTTCGGGCTGGCCGAGCGGGCGCACGCCGCGCTGCGGGCGGAGGGCGGCACGGTGGCCGTCGCGGAGTCGCTGACCGGCGGGCTGCTGGCGGCGGCCCTGGTGGACGTCCCCGGGGCGTCCTCGACCTTCCGGGGATCGGTGACCGCGTACGCGACCGAGCTGAAGGCCTCGGTGCTCGGCGTCGACGAGGGCCTGCTGGAGGTCCACGGCCCGGTTCACCCGGTGGTGGCCCGGCAGATGGCCGAGGGCGTGCGGAAGCTGCTCGGTGCCACCTACGGGGTCGCGACGACCGGTGTGGCCGGCCCCGAGCCGCAGGACGGGCAGCCGGTCGGCACGGTACACCTCGCGGTGGCGGGCCCGGGGGGAAGTCTGGTCAGTTCGCCACGGTTGTCGGGGGAGCGTGCCACAATCCGTCACGGGGCGGTGACAGCCGCTCTGGAGCTGCTCGTCGGGCGGCTTCCGTCCGGTACGCCCACGCACTGAGCCGTCGTCCGCACCGCCTCACCGTTCGTTCCGCTGTTCGTCCCACCTCCGCCTCCGGTGCCCGCCGGAGCCCGCTCGCCGGATCTCCACCGAACCGAGATCTGCCGAACTGGCGTGCGGGCATCGCACGGCTGCAGGATCGTGTTATATCGGGGGTCCTGGTTGGGCAGAAACCAGGTGGCGAACGAGTGGCGCGGCGGTGACCGGGTGCCGCCCGGAGGGTACGACGGGGTGCCCGCCGACCCGGGTGCGACACCGAAACAGGGGAGGGGACAGCCTTGCAGCCCAGAGTGAACACGACCAGGGTCCCCGCACGCGAAGCGGGCAAGGCGGTACGGTGGGGGCGTGACATCTCGATCCGCAGTCCGAGGAGGGAGGCACCGATGATCCTGCTCCGTCGCCTACTGGGCGATGTACTGCGTCGGCAGCGCCAGCGCCAGGGCCGCACACTCCGCGAGGTGTCGGCGGCCGCCAGGGTTTCGCTCGGGTACCTCTCCGAGGTCGAGCGGGGACAGAAGGAGGCCTCCTCGGAGCTGCTCTCCGCCATCTGCGACGCACTCGACGTCCGGATGTCCGAGGTCATGCGCGAGGTCAGCGACGAACTGTCGCTCGCCGAACTTGCGGCAATGGCCACCCTCTCCGAAGGTGAACTGCTGAGGCCGGTGCTCGAACCGGTACCGCTGCCGGCCCCCGGTACCGACCGGGCGAACATGTCGCCCAAGGCCGCCGCGATGGACGTGGTCGCCGCCTGACCTGGCCTCGGAACGGGTTGCATCCAGCCCGGGTTGAGCGAAGGAGGCGGTCGTGCGGAGTGCGGCGGCGATGCGTGCCGGGGCTCGAATACGGCTCCGGTGGGTGCGGTCCCGGCGGCGTCCGGTGGTCCTGGCCCTCCTGACGGTCCTGGCCGTCGGGTTCGGCTGGTGGCTGTCGACCGGCGCCGGGCGGTTGCCCGACGGCGCGATGCTGGGCCTGCTGGCGGCCGGCGGCTGGGGCCTCGGGTTGATCCCGGTCCATGCCGACCGGTGGTCCACCGGCCCGTCGCGACGCCGGACGGGTGAGCCCGACCCACGGGCGGAGGCCGAGCCTCCGACCGGGTGACAGAACGCGGACGAGGGCCGCGGGACCTCAGGGTCCCGCGGCCCTCGTCGTGCGTCCGGCGGCGTCCGGCGGGCGGCGGGTACCCGGTTCGGGCTGTTTTTCGGTCTCTTCCAGGACCCTTTCCGGCCCTTCGTTGTTCCGCCTAGACCGGCCGGCGGTTCAGGGCCGCAGCCGTAGACCGCGCGGGGTGGCGTGGAAACCCGATTCCTCCAGCGCGGCGCCGAGCACCGAGCCGAGGGCCGGCGCGCCGTTGGCCCGCTCGACGGTGACGGTGCCGAGCGCCCCGGCCCGGGCCGCCCCGGCCAGCGCGGCCACCGCCGCGGCGAGCGTCGCCCCGTCCTCCGGCCAGGCCAGCAGGGACTTGCCGCCGCGCTCGACGTACAGGCACAGCTCGCCGTCGACCAGGACGACCAGGGCGCCGGCCTTGCGCCCGGGCCGGTGCGCCTTGCCCGCCGTCTCGGCGGCCCCGGCGGGCGGCTCGGGCCAGGGCAGCGCGGCGCCGTAGGCGTTGGCCGGATCGGCGGCGGCCAGCACCAGGGCCTGCGGCGGTTCGGCCGACGGGGCGGCCGGCCACTCCACGCCCCGGGCCCGCTCCAGCCGGCCGTTGACCGAGCGCAGCCGGTCGGCGGCGCCCTCCATGGCGAACTGGGCGCCGCCCAGGCCCTCGACGAAGTACCCCCGGCGGGCCCGGCCGCGCTCCTCCATGGCGGCGAGCACCCGGTAGACCCCGGCGAAGCCGCCCGGCACCCGCTCGGCCGCGACGGTGCCGCGGGTGAGCAGGCCGTGCCGGTCCAGCAGGCTCTGGGCCTGGGCGGTGGCCCGGACGGTCGGGTCGGCGGCGAACGGGGGCAGCAGCGACCAGCGCCCGCCGACCGTCGGCGGGCCGCTGCGCAGGGCCCCGCCGAGCCGGCCGTGGGCGCGCCCGGCGCCGCCGTAGCGGCCGCGCGGGGTGGCCCGGGGCGCGCGGTGCGCGGTGGAGCCGGCCGTCCGTCCGGAGCCGAGCAGGGCGCGCAGCGGAGCCAGGGTGTCGTTGCTGACGAAGCCGGCCCAGACGAGGTCCCACAGGGCCTCGACGATCTCCGGCTCGGGCGTCTCCGGGAGGTGGGCGACCAACTGGCGGAAGAACAGGCCGTAGCCGCCGCTCAGCGCCTCCAGCAGCGCGGTGTGCACCGGGGTGACGGTGGGCGGGACGGGCTCGGGGCGCAGCAGGTGGGCGTTCTCGGCCAGGTGCAGGCTGATCCAGCCGTCGTTGCCGGGCAGGGCGCCGGCGCCGGCCCAGCCGATCTCGCCGGCCGCCGTCAGCTCGTCCAGCAGTCCGGGGGAGTAGTCGCTCAGCCGGGCCGGGAGGATCAGCTTCTCCAGGGCGGAGGCGGGCAGGGCGGAGCCCTGGAGCTGTTCGACCACCCGGAGCAGGCCGTCCGGGCCGCGCAGCCGGTGGCCGGAGAGGTGCTGCCACTGGGGCAGGAAGGCGGCCAGGGCGCGTGGCGGGACGGGCTCGACCTCCTGGCGCAGGGCGGCCAGTGAGCGGCGGCGCAGTCGGCGCAGCACCTCGGCGTCGCACCACTCGACGGTGGCGGTGTGGTTGTCCACCGGCCGGAACTCGCCCTGGACCAGGCGGCCGCCGGCGGTGAGCCGGTGCAGGGTGCCGGTGACCACGGCGGTGCCGAGGCCGTAGCGGGCGGCGGCCTCGGCGGCGGTGAACGGGCCGTGGGTGCGGGCGTGCCGGGCGAGGAGGTCGCCGAGCGGGTCCTTGACCGGTTCGGTGAAGGCCTCGGGCACGCCGACCGGGAGCGGGGTGCCGAGGGCGTCGCGCAGCCGGCCGGCGTCCTCGACGGCGGACCAGCGCCGCTCGCCGGCGATCCGGACCTGGATCACCCGGCGGGCGGCCTCCAGTTCGAGCGCCCAGAGCGGTTCGGCGCCGCGGGCGGTCAGCTCGGCCTCGCTGAGCGGGCCGAGCAGGCGCAGCGCGTCGGCGACCCCCTCGGCGTCCTTGATCCGGCGCTCGGGGGTGAGCCGCTGGAGCTCGGCCTCCAGCTCGGCGAGCACCTCCGGGTCGAGCAGTTCGCGCAGCTCGGCCTGGCCGAGAAGTTCGGACAGCAGCCGGGAGTCGAGCGAGAGGGCGGCGGCCCGGCGCTCGGCGAGCGGGGAGTCGCCCTCGTAGAGGAACTGGGCGACGTAGCCGAAGAGCAGCGAGCGGGCGAACGGGGAGGGCTCGGGGGTGGTGACCTCGACCAGGCGGACGGCGCGGGATTCGAGGTCCCCCATCAGCTCGACCAGGCCTGGGACGTCGAAGACGTCCTGGAGGCACTCCCGGACGGCCTCCAGCACGATCGGGAAGGAGCCGTACTCGGCGGCGACCTCCAGCAGCTGGGCGGCGCGCCGGCGCTGCTGCCAGAGCGGGGTGCGCTTGCCGGGGCTGCGGCGGGGGAGCAGCAGGGCGCGGCCGGCGCACTCGCGGAAGCGGGAGGCGAACAGGGCGGAGCCGCCGACCTGGTCGGTGACCAGCTGTTCGATCTCCTGCGGGTCGAAGAGGGCGGCGTCGGCGCCGACCGGCGCGTCGTCGGTGACGGCCTTCGCGGTGGGGGCGGCGAAGTCGAAGCCGGGGTCGAGCAGGTCGGCGTCGGGCAGTCGGAGCACGATGCCGTCGTCGGCGTGCATGACCTGCGGGTCGAGGCCGTGCTTCTCGCGCAGCCGGGCGGCCAGGGCGAGCGCCCAGGGGGCGTGCACCTGAGCGCCGAAGGGCGAGTGCACGACGATCCGCCAGTCGCCGAGTTCGTCGCGGAAGCGCTCGACCACGATGGTGCGGTCGTCGGGGAGGTGGCCGCAGGCGGCGCGCTGCTCGGCGAGGTAGTCGAGCAGGTTCCCGGCGGCCCAGTCGTCGAGTCCGGCCCGCTTGAGCCGGGCGGTGGCGGCTTCCGGGTCGAGGGCGCCGAGCTCGCGGGTGAAGGCGCCGAGGGCACGGCCGAGTTCGAGCGGACGGCCGAGGGTGTCGCCCTTCCAGAACGGCAGCCGGCCGGGGATGCCGGGGGCGGGGGTGACCAGCACCTTGTCGTGGGTGATCTCCTCGATCCGCCAGGAGGAGGTGCCGAGGGTGAAGACGTCGCCGACCCGGGACTCGTAGACCATCTCCTCGTCCAGCTCGCCCACCCGTCGCCCGCCGCCACCCTTCTTGGGAAGCGCTGCGCGCTGCCCCTCTTGATGCCCGCCGCCCTCTTTCGGGTCCGTACCGGCGATGAAGACGCCGAACAGGCCGCGGTCGGGGATGGTGCCGCCGGAGGTGACGGCGAGCCGCTGGGCGCCGGGGCGGCCGGTGACGGTGCCGGCCACCCGGTCCCAGACCAGGCGGGGGCGCAGCTCGGCGAAGGCGTCGGAGGGGTAGCGGCCGGCCAGCATGTCGAGCACCGCGTCGAAGGCGGACTGCGGCAGGGTGGCGAACGGCGCGGCCCGGCGGACGACGGTGAGCAGCTCGTCGACCTGCCAGGTGTCCATCCCGGTCATCGCGACCAGTTGCTGGGCGAGGACGTCCAGCGGGTTGCGCGGGACGCGCAGCGCCTCGATCCGGCCGGCCCGCATCCGCTCGGTGACCACGGCGGACTGGACGAGGTCGCCCCGGTACTTGGGGAAGACGACGCCGGTGGAGACGGCGCCGACCTGGTGGCCGGCCCGGCCGACCCGCTGCAGGCCGGAGGCCACCGAGGGCGGGGACTCGACCTGGACCACCAGCTCGACGGCGCCCATGTCGATGCCCAGCTCCAGGCTGGAGGTGGCGACCACGGCGGGCAGCCGCCCGGCCTTGAGCTCCTCCTCGACGAGGGCGCGCTGCTCCTTGGAGACCGAGCCGTGGTGGGCGCGGGCGATCACCGGCGGGGCGCCGCGGGCGGCGCCGGAGCCGCCCATCAGCTGGGCGGGGGCGTGCGCCTCCGGCAGCGGGGCGTGGCCGGAGCGTTCCAGGGCGATCTCGTTCAGCCGGTTGCAGAGCCGCTCGGCGAGGCGGCGGGAGTTGGCGAAGACGATGGTCGAGCGGTGGGCCTGGACGAGGTCGACGATCCGCTCCTCGACGTGCGGCCAGATGGAGGCCTGGCGCTGCGGGTCGCTGCCCGCGGCGCCGCCGACGGCGGGGGCGGCGGGCAGGTCGTCGAGGTTCGGGACGGGGACGACCACGGAGAGGTCGAACTCCTTGGCGGCGGGCGGCTGGACCACCTCGGCGCCGCGCCCGGGGCTGAGGAAGCGGGCCACCTCCTCGACCGGGCGGACGGTGGCGGACAGGCCGATCCGGCGGGCCGGGCGGTCGAGCAGCTCGTCCAGCCGCTCCAGGGAGAGCGCCAGATGGGCGCCGCGCTTGGTGCCGGCGACGGCGTGCACCTCGTCCAGGATCACCGTGTCGATGCCGCGCAGCGCCTCCCGGGAGGCGGAGGTGAGCAGCAGGAAGAGCGACTCGGGGGTGGTGATGAGGATGTCCGGCGGGTGGGTGGCGAAGCGCCGGCGGTCGGCGGCCGGGGTGTCGCCGGAGCGGATGCCGACCTGGACGTCCGGTTCGGGCAGGCCGAGCCGGACGGAGGCCTGGCGCAGGCCGGCCAGCGGGGCGCGGAGGTTGCGCTCGACGTCGACCGCGAGGGCCTTGAGCGGGGAGATGTAGAGGACCCGGCAGCGGCGCCTGGGCTCGGCGGGGGGCGGCGTGCTGCTGAGCCGGTCCAGCGCGGACAGGAAGGCCGCGAGGGTCTTGCCGGAGCCGGTGGGGGCGACCACGAGGACGTCGGTGTCCCGGGCGATGGCGCGCCAGGCCTCGGCCTGGGCGGTGGTGGGCGCGGCGAAGGCCCCCGTGAACCAGGCCCGGGTGGCGGGGGCGAAGCCGGCCAGCGGGTCGGCCGGGGTCGGGGTCGGGTGCTCGGTCGCCATGCCCCCATGGTGCCCGGTGGCACTGACAACGGGGGCCGGGCCCCGTCGGGTCGCTGGCCGTTCGGGGCAACCGGGAAGGCGGGACGGACAAACGGATCATATGGTGATGATTCAGACCCCCGTGATGCTCCTGTGAAGATCAGCCCTCCTGCGGTCGGCCGGCTCCGGCGCGGCCACCGGGACCGACGAGCGGAGACCGTGCCATGGCGCAGGTGGACCCGTCCGGCCGCGGTCCCGCCCCGGTCCCCGGCCGTGGTCCCGCCCCGCCGCCCGTACCGGTCCGGGCGGCCGGTCCTCGCGGGGCCGCCCGGCGCCGGGCCCGGGGGCCGTTCCGGATCCTGCTCGCGATGCTGCTGACCGCGCTGGTGGTCGGCGGGGCCGTGCCGTACGTCGCCGGGCCGGGGCGTTCCTACCTCAGCTACCTGGTGCTGGCCGAGCGGGCCGACGCCGACGGGGCCGGCCGTGCGGCGGCCGAGGCCCGCGCGGCCGGCGGGCAGGTCGTCCAGGAGTACCCCCAGATCGGGGTGGTGCTCGCGTACGCGGGCGGGGGCTTCGCGGAGAAGCTCCGGGGCCGGCCCGGGGTGGCCGCGGTCGGCGCCACCCGCACCTCGCCGGTGCCGGGACCGCCCCGGCCGCTGGACGGCGCGGGCGACTTCCGGGCCGGCGCCGACCGTGTGGCTTCGGACTGGGCGGGCGACACACGGGTCGGCGGCGGGGACGGCGGGGATGGTGGGGACGACGCCACCGTCACGGTCCCCGACCCGGGCGAGCGGGACGCCTGGAACCTCGCCCTGCTCGGCGCCGCCCCCGGCGCCGCTGCGGACGCCACCCCCAACCTGCTGCGCGGCCCCACCGCCCCCGCCCCCGCCGCCGACGCCCTGCGCAAGGTGCTGGTCGCCGTCCTCGACTCCGGCGTCGACGACACCCACCCCGATCTGCGCGCCGCCGTCGACCCGAGGAGCTCCGCCTCCTGCGCCGACGGCCGCCCCGACGCCCGCACCGGCTCCTGGCGCCCCGACACGGGCGTCGGCGAGAGCGGCCACGGCACCCACGTCGCCGGGATCGTCGGCGCCGCCCGGGACGGCCGCGGCGTCAGCGGGGTCGCGCCCGGCGTACGGATCGCCGCCGTCCGCCTGCTCGGACCGCTCGGCCAGTACTACACCGAGAACATCGTCTGCGGCATGCTCTGGGCCGCCGACCACGGCGCCAGGGCGATCAACAACAGCTACTTCGCCGACCCGTGGAAGTACAACTGCCCCGGCGACGCCGACCAGGCCGCGCTCACCGCCGCCGTCGGCCGGGCCGCCGAGTACGCCCGCCGCAAGGGCGCGGTGGTGGTCGCCTCGGCCGGCAACGACGCGCAGGACCTCGGCGCCTCCCGCGCCGACGAGCGCAGCCCCAACGACCGTACGACCGGGCCGCCGCAGTCCCGCTACGTCGGTCCCGAGTGCGTCCGGCTGCCCGGCGAGCTGCCCGGGGTGGTCACGGTGACCGCCGTCGACCGGGACGGCCGCCCGTCCGCCTACACCAACCACGGACGCGGCCGGGTCTCGCTCGCCGCCCCCGGCGGGGATCCGGACGGCGGTGCCCAGGGGGCGGTGGTCTCCGACTGGCCGGGTGGGCAGTACGCCGCGCTGGCCGGCACCTCGATGGCGGCCGCGCACGTCACCGGGGCGGTCGCGGTGGCCGCCGCGCTGCACCCGGACTGGGACTCCGACCGGCTCGCCGCGCTGCTGGCCGCCACGGCGGCCGCCGCCTGCCCGCCCGGCCCGCACGCCTGCGGCGACCGGGAGTACTACGGCGCCGGGACGCTGGTGTTGCCGCGCTGACCGGGCGCGGGCCCCTGCGGAACGGGCCAGCTGGCGGGCCGGCGGAAAACCGGGTGACGGGGCGGGGCGGACGGGCGAGGATCGCGGGATGGACGCCTTCCTCACCACCGAGCGGCTGGTGCTGCGCCGCTTCACCGCCGACGACCTGGACGCCCTGGTGGAGCTGGACGCCGACCCGGAGGTGACCCGCTATCTCACCGGCGGGCGGCCCACCCCGCGCGCGGTGGTCGAGGAGAGCCTGCTGCCGCTCTACTTCGACCACTACCGCCGGTACGGTGACCTCGGCTGGTGGGCCGCCGAGCAGCGGGACGGCGGGGCCTTCCTCGGCTGGTTCGAGTTCCGGCCGCCGGACGGCGACCGCGCCGAGGTCGAACTCGGCTACCGGCTGCGCCGCCCCGCCTGGGGGCGCGGCTACGCCACCGAGGGGGCCCGGGCGCTGATCCGCCGCGGCTTCACCGAACTCGGCGTCGAGCGGGTGGTGGCGTACACCATGGCGGTCAACGGCGGCTCGCGGCGGGTGATGGAGAAGGCCGGGCTCTCCTACGTGCGCACCTTCCACGAGGACTACCCGGAGGCGATCCCGGGCAGTGAGCACGGTGAGGTCGAGTACGCCCTGGCGGTCGCCGACTGGCGGCCCTGAGGGCCCGCCGCCGTCCTCGGGCGGTCCGGGATACTGGTGGGCATGAGGCTGACGGAGTTCTGGCGGCGAATGGACGAGCACTTCGGCGGGGCGTACGCGGAGTCCTTCGCGAGCGACCACGTGATGAGCGAGCTGGGCGGGCGGACCGTGCGGCAGGCGCTGGAGGCGGGCTGGGAGGCCAAGGACGTCTGGCGGGTGGTCTGCGCCACCCAGGGCGTCCCCGCGGTGCTCCGCTGACCCTCGGCGCGGCGCCGGACCGGCCCCGACCCCGGCCCGGAGAACCCTTCACCGATGCTCGAACGTTCGTAGGGCATGGGTCAAACTGTGCGGGTGGCAAGCAGCGCAGAACAGCAGAATTCGGACGGGTCGGCGCAGGTCGCCGACGAGGCCGCGGGCCCTCCGCCCGCCTCGCCGCCGACCGCACCGCCCGGCCCGCCCGGCCCGCCCTCCGGGCCGACGGAGGGCCGGACCGCGGGTGACGGTCTCTGGGGCTCGGGGATGCCGCGCTGGCTGCCGCGGGCGATGGTGCTCGCCCTGGTCCTGGTCGGTCTGTTCCAGCTCGCGGACTGGGCGTTCCACCAGCTGATCGACCTCTTCGTGATGCTGCTGGTCTCCTTCTTCCTCTCGCTGGCGCTGGAGCCGGCGGTGGACCGGATGGCGGCCCGGGGCGTGCGCCGGGGGGTCGGTACCTTCCTGGTCTTCGTCGCGGTGGTGATCGCCGTGGCCGGCTTCCTGACGGCGCTCGGCACCCTGCTGGTCGACCAGGTCGCGAAGATCGCGGGCGACCTCCCGCACCTGCTGGACAACCTGATCGGCTGGATCAACCGCACCTTCCAGCAGGACCTCTCGCTGGACGAGCTGCAGAAGAAGCTGCTCAAGGACTCCGGGGCGATCGAGAACTACGCCCAGCAGGCCGCGGACAACGTCTGGGGCGTCTCCTCGACCCTGCTCGGCGGGCTCTTCCAGGTGTTCACCGTCGGCCTCTTCACCTTCTACTTCACCGCCGACGGGCCCCGGGTGCGACGGACCGTCTGTTCGATGCTGCCGCCCGCCAAGCAGGCCGAGGTGCTGCGGGCCTGGGAGATCGCGCTGGCCAAGACCGGCGGCTACCTCTACTCGCGGGCCCTGCTCGCGGTCGCCTCGGCGCTCGCGCACTGGGTGATGTTCGCGCTGCTGGACCTGCCGTACGCGGCGGCGCTCGCGGTCTGGGTCGGCGTCATGTCGCAGTTCGTGCCCACCATCGGCACCTACCTCGCCGGGGCGCTGCCGGTGCTGGTGGGGCTGACCACGCCGCAGCCGGTGGACGCGCTCTGGGTGTTGGTGTTCGTGGTGGTCTATCAGCAGATCGAGAACTACCTGCTGCACCCGCGGATCACCGCGCGGACGGTCGACGTGCACCCGGCGGTGGCCTTCGGCTCGGTGATCGCGGGCGCGGCGCTGCTCGGGGCGGTCGGCGCGCTGATCGCGATCCCGGCGGCGGCCACCCTGCAGGGCTTCGTCGGGACGTACGTGCGCCGCTACGAGGTGGCCACCGACCCGCGGATCGACCGCGGCGAGCAGCGCCGGCAGCGCCGCCGGCTGCGGCGGGAGGCGGCGCGCCGGCTGCGGCGGATGGTGGGCGGGGACTCGAAGCGGAAGTAGCCCGAGCGGTGGCCCGAGCGGTGGCCGAACGACTCCGGCTTGATTCGAACATGTGTTCTCTGTACTCTCCGGCGCAGAGTTTTCCCCAGGCAGAGCCCGGTCGGGGCCGATTGTCAGTGGGACGCGCTAGCGTCGAGGACGATGAAGCGCACAGCACAGAACCCGAGGGTGGAAGCCATGGCAGGTACGGACCGCGAAAAGGCCCTTGAGACGGCACTCGCCCAGATCGAGCGGCAGTTCGGCAAGGGCTCGGTGATGCGCCTCGGCGAGAAGGCGAACGAGCCGATCGAGGTGATCTCCACCGGTTCCACCGCCCTGGACGTCGCGCTCGGGGTCGGCGGAATCCCGCGTGGCCGGGTGGTCGAGATCTACGGCCCCGAGTCCTCCGGCAAGACCACGCTGACCCTGCACCTGGCGGCCAACGCCCAGCGGGCCGGCGGCACGGTCGCCTTCGTCGACGCGGAGCACGCGCTCGACCCGGAGTACGCCAAGAAGCTCGGCGTGGACACCGACGCCCTGCTGGTCAGCCAGCCGGACACCGGTGAGCAGGCCCTGGAGATCACCGACATGCTGATCCGCTCCGGCGCGATCGACCTGGTGATCATCGACTCCGTGGCGGCGCTGGTCCCGCGCGCGGAGATCGAGGGCGAGATGGGCGACTCGCACGTCGGTCTGCAGGCGCGCCTGATGAGCCAGGCGCTGCGGAAGATCGCCGGTGCGCTGAACCAGTCGAACACCACCGCGATCTTCATCAACCAGCTGCGCGAGAAGATCGGCGTCATGTTCGGCTCGCCGGAGACCACGACCGGTGGCCGGGCGCTGAAGTTCTACGCCTCGGTCCGGCTGGACATCCGCCGGATCGAGACCCTGAAGGACGGCACCGAGGCGGTCGGCAACCGCACCCGGGTCAAGGTCGTCAAGAACAAGGTCGCCGCTCCGTTCAAGCAGGCCGAGTTCGACATCCTCTACGGCGTGGGCATCAGCCGCGAGGGCGGCCTGATCGACATGGGCGTCGAGCACGGCTTCATCCGAAAGTCGGGCGCCTGGTACACCTACGAGGGCGACCAGCTCGGCCAGGGCAAGGAGAACGCCCGCAACTTCCTGAAGGACAACCCGCAGCTGGCCGACGAGATCGAGCGCAAGATCAAGAGCAAGCTGGGCATCGGCCCCAAGCTGGAGGAGCCGGCCGAGGGCGAGGCGCCGGCGGGTGCCGCCGAGGGTGCGGCCAAGCCGATCACCGCGACCGCCGCCAAGACGGCCGCGGCGAAGAAGACGGCGGCGGCTGCCAAGGCCTGAACCGTTGACGCAGCACAGTGGACCGGCCGGCCCGGAGGACGACGACTACGGGCCGCCGGACTGGTTCGCGGCCGACGCCGCACCGGAGCCGGCGCGCGGGCCGGAGCCGGGGCGCCCGGCGGGCGTCGGCGAGCTCGGGCTCGTCACGGCCTCCGACCTGCCCTCGGGGCGGCGCCGACGGCGTTCGGCGCTGGAGGCCGAGCAGTCGCCCGGCCTACCGGGCGGTGCTGACGCCGGAGACGATCGGGGCCGTGGAGCGGGGACGGCCGGTCACGGGGGTGTGGCCGACTCCGCTCCGGCGTTCCCCGAGGAGCGGACCGGGCGGCGGTCCGGCCGTACCCGGCGGGGCGGCGCCCCACGAGGCGCGAGCCACGAGGACGCGGACCGGGATGCGTCCGGCGAGGACGAGACCGGTCGGGCCGCGTCCGGCCGGGGTGCTCGCGGCCGGGGCGCGAGGGAGCGGGACGGTGCCGGCCGGCGGGCCCGCGCCGAGGAGTCGGTCGATCCCGGGACCCTGGCCCGGGACATCTGCCTGCGCCTGCTCACCGGCGCGGCCAAGAGCCGCAAACAGCTCGCCGACGCACTGCGCAAGCGGGAGATCCCGGACGAGGTCGCCGAGGAGGTGCTGACCCGGCTGGAGGAGGTCGGGCTGATCGACGACGGGGCCTTCGCCCGGGCCTGGGTGGAGTCCCGGCACAGCGTCCGCGGCCTCTCCCGGCGTGCGCTGGCGCAGGAGCTGCGGACCAAGGGCGTCTCCGGGGAGCTCGCCGAACAGGCCCTCGCCCAGCTCGACCACGACGACGAGACCGAGGCGGCCCGGAGCCTGGTCGACCGCCGGCTCCGGAGCACCCGGGGCCTGGAGCGGCAGACCCGCACCCGGCGACTGGTCGGGATGCTCGCCCGGCGCGGCTACTCCGAGGGCCTGGCCTTCCGGGTGGTTCGCGAGGCCCTGGACGAGGAGGAGTCCGCGGACGGGTCCGAGGACGCCGGCTACGAGGACGCCGGCTACGAGGACGCCGGATACGAGGACGCCGGATACGAGGACTGAAGCCCGGTTCCGCCCCGCCCCTGGCCCCACCCCGGTCCCCGCCGCCCGGCGGTGACCCGAAGGTTGGTCAACCACCTGACCAGTCTTGACCGTTTCGTAACCCACGCCTAGCCTCGCACTCAGTGCGGGAGCACGTCGATCATCCCTCGGCCACCCCCGGCCGCACGCCCGGCCATGCCTGTGACCGGGCGGTTCCGGGCGGCCGCACGCTGGTTCCGGGCGGTGCGCCGCAGCGGGACGGGGAGTGGGCAGCATGAGGATCGCGGTGAGCGCCGGATCGGCCGCCTCCTTGCTGGTGGCCGTTCTGTTGGTGGTCCTGACGGCGGCCTGGCTGTCGGCCCGGCGGTTCAGGGTCGCCGGGCGCCGCGCCGTCGCCGAGGCCGAGCGGACCAGGCGGCAGGCCGAGCAACAGGCCGACCGGCTCCGCGCCGAACTCGACCGGCGCGAGGAGTGGTTGGCCGGGGAGCTCGACCGGCTGCGCGGCCGCGAGGCCGAACTGGCCGAACGCTCGGCCGCGTTGGCCCGCGCCAGGGAGGAGGCCGAGGAGCTGGTCCGGCGCCGGGCGGCCGCGCTGGAGCGGACCGCCGGTCTCTCCCCGGAGCAGGCCCGCGCCGAACTCGTCCGGGCGGCCGAGTCGGAGGCCCGCCGGGAGGCGGCGGTCACCGTCCGGGAGATCGAGCGCGCCGCCCGCGAGGAGGGCGAGCAGCGGGCCCGGGGCATCGTGGCCGGGGCGATCCAGCGGCTGGCGGCCGAGCAGACCGCCGAGACCGCGGTGTCGGTGTTCCGGCTGCCCAACGAGGAGATGAAGGGACGGGTGATCGGGCGCGAGGGCCGCAACATCCGCGCCTTCGAGGCCGTCACCGGCGTCAATCTGATCATCGACGACACACCCGCGGTGGTGCGGCTCTCCTGCTTCGACCCGGTCCGCCGGGAGACCGCCCGGCTCACCCTGGAGCAGCTGGTCGAGGACGGCCGGATCCACCCGCTGCGGATCGAGCACGTCCACGAGCGCAGCCAGGCCGAGGTCGAGCGCCGCTGTGTGCGGGCCGGCGAGGACGCGCTGCTCGCCGTCCGGGTCTCCGGCATGGACCCGGAGCTGGTCCGCACCCTCGGCACCCTGCGCTACCGGGCCTCGTACGGGCAGAACGTGCTCGGCCATCTGGTGGAGTCGGCGCACCTGGCCGGGATGATGGCCGCCGAACTCGGGGTGGACCCGGAGCCGGTGCGGCGCGCGGCGCTGCTGCACGACATCGGCAAGGCGCTGACCCACGAGGTCGAGGGCAGCCACGCGGCGGTCGGCGCCGACTTCGCCCGGCGGCACGGCGAGTCGGCGGACGTGGTGCACGCGATCGCCGCGCACCACGGCGAGGTGGCGCCGCGGACGGTGGAGGCGGTGCTCACCCAGGCGGCCGACGCCTGTTCGGGCGGGCGGCCGGGCGCGCGCAAGGAGTCGCTGGAGACGTACGTGCGGCGGCTGGAGCGGCTGGAGGAGATCGCCCGGGCGCACGACGGCGTGGCCAACGTCTACGCGATGCAGGCCGGTCGGGAGGTGCGGGTGATGGTCCGGCCGGAGGTGGTGGACGACCTCGGGGCGCAGGTGATCGCCCGCGAGGTCGCCAAGCAGGTCGCCGAGGAGCTGACCTACCCGGGCCAGATCCGGGTCACCGTGGTCCGGGAGAGCCGGGCGACCGAGGTGGCCCGCTAGGGCCCGTCGCCAGACTCCCGTCGTCCGCCCGGGCGGCGACCGGGCCGGTGACCGCGACCGGGCCGGTGACCGGCGCGGCGGTGGTGACGGGCCCGGCAGCGGTGGCCTGGGCGGACGGTTCAGCCGGCGAGGCCGGTTCGGCGGCCGGGCCCTCCGGATCAGCACCGGGAAGCGAGGCCGGGCCGCCCCTGGCCCGGTCGGCCAGGGCCAGGAGTTCGTCGGCGGCCGCGCCCTGGGTGACCCCGACCAGGTGCCCGTCCGGCCGGATCAGCAGCACGGTGTGCGGTCCGGCGCCCGGGTAGGCCTCGGTGACCAGCACCTCGGCCGGCACCGGCAGCGCGGCGGCGACCTCGGCCAGCCGGGGCATCAGCCCGGCGCCCAGCCAGTGCTCCGCGGACCAGACGGCGGTACCGGGGGCGACCAGCAGCAGCAGGAAGCCCGCGCCGAGCCGGGCGTGCAGCTGGTCCGGGGTGCCGTCGGTGGCCAGCACCGGCAGGTCCGGGACGAGCACCCCGGGCGCGGTGGCGGGCAGCAGTTCGCTGAGCGAGGTGGTGCCGCGGGCGCCGCGCTGGACCGGGACCCGCCCGGGCACGCCGGAGGGGGCCGTCGGGTAGGCGGGGGCGCCGCCGAACCGCCCGGTGCCGAGGTGCCCGTCGGCGAGCATCGGCGCGTGCTTGCGGAAGGAGCCGGTGAGCAGCGAGCGCCGGGTCTGCGCCCAGCCGCGCAGCGGGCGCAGCAGCGGCATGGCCTGGTCGACGGCGCGCAGCCGGGCGCCGACCGCGCCGCGGCGTTCGGCCTCGTAGCCGTCGAGCAGGGTGCCGCCGGGCTGCGGGCCGCCGGAGTGGAGGTGCCAGGCGAGGGCGAGCCGCCAGGCCAGGTTGTCGGCGTCGCGCAGGCCGTCGGTGAGGTTCTGCATGCCGAGCGCGCCGTGCAGGTGGGCGGCGTCGCCGGCCAGGAAGCAGCGGCCGACCCGGAACCGGGCGGCCAGCCGCTGCTGGGCGGTGTGGTCGGCGGCGGCGAGCAGGTCGAACTTCGGGAGCTCGCCGCACCAGCCGGTGAGGGTGGCGGTGACCCGGGTGAGCAGGGTGTCGCCGGTGACGATGCCGGGCCAGGTGGCGTGCGGGTCGACCGGTTCGGTGGGGGCGGGCCGGCCCGGGGGCAGCCGCCAGTCGAGCCGCCAGACGCCGTCCGGCAGCGGGCGGGCGGTGGCCTCGCGGTCGCCGCGCCAGGGCGGCTCGCGGTGCAGCCGGGGGCCGCTGAACGGCAGGTCGACCCGGACGGTGGCGATCGCGCTGCGGTCGACGGCGGGCCGGCCGGGGAAGCGGATCTTCAGCAGTTTGCGGACGGCCGAGCGGGCCCCGTCGCACCCGACCAGGTGGCTGCCGCGCCACCAGGTCTCGGTGCCGTCCTGCGGGTTGCGGGTGAGCACGCTGACGCCGTCGCGGTCCTGTTCGAGCCTGGTCACCCGGTGCAGTGGCACCAGCTTGACCAGCGGGGTGCCGGTGAGGGCGTCCCGCAGGCCGCGCTGGAGGCGGTGCTGGGGCAGGTGCAGGACGGGGGTGTCGGCGAGGTCGATCCGGAGCACCTCCTGGCGGCGGCGCCAGACGGCGAAGGCGTCCCAGCGGGCGGCGTCGGAGACCGCCCGGGCGTAGCCGATCCGGGTCAGGAAGGCGGCGGTGTCGGCGCCGAGGACGAGGCTGCGCGGGCTCTCGGGGCAGAGCCCGGGGCCTTCGTCGAGCACCACGGTCGGCACCTCGTGCCGGGCGAGGGCGAGGGCCAGGGCCAGGCCGACCGGCCCGGCCCCGACCACGATCACCGGGTCCATGCCGGTCCCTTCGCGCCCGGACGGGCGCCGTGGTCCTCGGAGCATGGGTCGGCCGTGAGGCTGCCGTCATATGCCGCGTGGATGCTCCCGGATGGTGTCACGAAGAGCAATGCAACAGATCGCCTGCGTGTCCGTCAAGCAGCAGCTGAAGTGCGCCGGTTCGCGCCGCGTCGGCCGCGTGCCTCGATCCACCGGGCGAGCGCGGTGAGCAACAGGCACATCGCGATGTAGATGGGACCGATCACCAGGACCACGGGGATGTAGGGGAAGCCCGCCGCGTTCAGCGGCTGGGTGGCGATGGCCTTCCCCACGAAGAGCAGCTCGTGGTAGGTGATGATGGCGCCCAGCGAGGTGTCCTTGAGGGTGACGACCAGCTGGCCGATCATCGTGGGCAGCATCGAGCGGACCGCCTGCGGGACCAGGATGGTGGTCATCACCTGGGTCTTGCGCAGGCCGAGCGCGAACGCCGCCTCGCCCTGGCCGCGCGGCACCGCGTTGACGCCGCTGCGGATGATCTCCGCCTGCACCGAGCCGTTGTAGAGGGTGAGGCCGAGCACCAGGGCCCACATCGGCTCCTTGGCGAAGAAGCCGTAGTAGAGCGCGACGATCAGGATCAGCAGGGGCATCGCCCGGAAGAACTGGACGAAGGCGACGCAGGCCCAGCGCACCGGCTTGTGGTCGGAGAGCTGCCCGGCGGCCAGCAGCGCGCCCAGCACCAGCGAGAACACCGCCGCCAGCCCGAAGGCCTGCAGGGTGGAGACCAGGCCGTCGACGAGCCGCTGCTGGATGGTCGTGTACTGGAACGCGTCCCAGAGTTCGGGGTCGAACTGGCCGTTCTGGTCGAGCGTGGTGAAGGCGTACCAGAACAGGCCGGCGATGCCGACCAGCGCGAGCACACCGAAGATCCGGTTGTGGGTGCGCGCCTTCGGGCCGGGGGCGTCGTAGAGGACGCTGGCCGTCGCGGAGCGGGTGAAGAGCTTGCTCATCGGGCCACCGCCAGTCGGGACTCCAGGAAACGGAACAGCAGGGCCACGGCGGCACTGATCAGCAGGTAGGCGCAGGCCACCCAGAAGAAGATCGCGAAGATCGAGTAGCCGACCCCGTCGGAGAAGCCCTGCTGGACGCTGTACAGCTCGCTGACGCTGAACGCGCCGGCGATCGCCGAGTTCCTCGGCAGCGCGATGAAGACGCTGCTCATCGGCGCCAGTACGGTCCGGGCCGCCTGCGGCAGGACGATCTGGGTGAGGGTCTGGCCGAAGGTCAGGCCGAGGCTGCGGGCCGCCTCCGCCTGGCCGAGCGGCACCGTGTTGATGCCGGAGCGCAGTACCTCGCAGACGAACGCCGCGGTGTAGCTGCCGAGCGCCAGCACCGCGAAGACCAGGTGGCTGAAGTGCACGCCCAGCGGCGGCAGGCCGAAGGTCACGGCGAAGAACAGCACGGTCAGCGGGGTGTTGCGGAAGATCGTCACCCAGCCGGTGCCGAAGGCCCGCAGCACCGGGACGGGGGAGACCCGGAAGGCCGCCAGCAGGGTGCCCAGCAGCAGGGCGAGCAGCGCGCTGAGCGCGCTCAGCTCGATCGTCTGCAGGAAGCCGTCGCGGAACAGCGCGAAGTTGCCGTCCTCGAACAGGAAGCCCATCCGGCGGCCCTCCTCTCAGGTTTCAGTGATGCGAGGGGCCGGTGCCCCGGTCGCCCGGGGCACCGGGTGGATCAGTAGCGGTCCAGGGCCGGCGGCTGCGGCGCGGCGGCGCCGGAGAGGCCGAGGGTGGCGTCGTAGGCCTTCTTCCAGTCGCCGTTGTCCTGGTGGGCCTTGAGCGCGTCGCTGATCGCGTCGCGCAGCGCCTTGTCGTCCTTGCCCAGGCCGACGCCGTAGTTCTCCTTGGTGAAGGGCTGGCCGACGACCTTGAGCTTGCCGGCGTACTTCGAGGCGTAGCCCTTGAGGATGGCGTCGTCGGTGGTGACCGCGTCGACCTCGCCCGACATCAGCTTCTCGACGCAGGCCGAGTAGGTGTCGAACTGGGTGATCTTCGGCGAGTACTTCTCGATGTTCTTGATCGAGGTCGAGCCGGTGGCGGTGCAGACGTTCTTGCCGTTGACCGAGTCCGGGCCGGTGATCGCGGTGTTGTCGGCCTTGACCAGCAGGTCCTGGCCGGCGACGTAGTACGGGCCGGCGAAGGAGACGGACTTCTTGCGCTCGTCGTTGATGCTGTAGGTGCCGACGTAGAAGTCGATCTGGCCCTTGGAGATGGCCGGCTCGCGCTGCGAGGAGACCAGGGTCTGCCACTTGATCTGCTGCGGGGTGAAGCCGAGGTCGGCGGCCACCATCTTGGCGATCTCGATGTCGAAGCCGCTGCGGTCGCCGCTGGCGAGGTCCTCCCAGCCGAGGAACGGCTGGTCGGACTTGGCGCCGATGATCAGCTGGCCGCGCTTCTTGGCCTCGGCCAGGACCGCGGAGTCCACCTTGACGTCGGTCTTGACGGTGTAGGTCGGCAGCGCCGGGGCGGCGCTGCCGCCGGCCGAGGTGTTGCTGCTGCCGGGCGTGCCGTCCTTGCCGCAGGCGGCGGTGGCGGTGAGCGCGATGGCGCAGAGCGCGACGGCGAAGGTGCGACGAGTCCTCATGAGGGTAGTTCTCCTCGGGCTTGGCCACGGGTCGACCGGGCTCTGGCGAAGGGCGTGCGTTTCGGGCAGGGCGGGCAGGACAGGCGGGACAGGCAGGACAGGCGGGACAGGCGGGTAAGGCAGGCGGGCAGGCCGGAGCACGGCGGCGCTCTCGCCGCCGTCGGCCGGGGCCGGACCGGGGGATCGGATCAGTGGGGGATCGGATCAGTGGTGCAGGATCTTGGAGAGGAAGTCCTTGGCGCGCTCGGAGCGCGGCGCGGTGAAGAAGGCCTCGGGGGTGTTCTGCTCGACGATCCGGCCGTCGGCCATGAACAGCACCCGGTTGGCGGCGGAGCGCGCGAAGCCCATCTCGTGGGTGACGACGACCATCGTCATGCCGTCGGCGGCCAGCTGGCGCATGACCTCCAGCACCTCGTTGATCATCTCCGGGTCGAGCGCCGAGGTGGGCTCGTCGAAGAGCATCACCTTGGGGTTCATCGCCAGCGCCCGGGCGATCGCGACGCGCTGCTGCTGGCCACCGGACAGCTGGGCGGGGTACTTCTCGGCCTGGGCGCCGACACCGACCCGGTCCAGCAGCTCCTTGGCGGTCTGCACGGCCTTGTCGCGGGCGATACCGCGGACCTTCACCTGGCCGAGGGCCACGTTCTCCAGCACGGTCTTGTGCGCGAAGAGGTTGAAGCTCTGGAAGACCATGCCGACCTCGGCCCGCAGCTTGGCCAGCTCCCGGCCCTCGGCGGGCAGCGGTCGGCCGTCGATGGTGATCGTTCCTGAGTCGACGGTCTCCAGCCGGTTGATCGTCCGGCACAGCGTGGACTTGCCGGAGCCGGAGGGGCCGATCAGTACGACCACCTCGCCCTGCTGGATCTCCAAGTCGATGTCCTGCAGCACGTGCAGGGCGCCGAAGTGCTTGTTCACGTTGCGCAGGACCACCAGGGGAGCGGCGTCGGCGCGGGAGTCCGTGTGGAGGCTCGTGGTCATCGGGCCTGCTCCCTCGGGTCGGCCCGTGGGTGCGAACTCCCTTGGGCGGCAATGGTGGTAGGAATCCGAGGGCCGCAGCCGGCGGAGCTGCGGCCCTCGGTGGGGTGACCATAGGATCAGCGACGAGGCCACGTCAGCCGATCTGAGTGGAATTTGAGGATCACGATCCGGACACACGCTCGGCGAACGCTGTTCACACGGCCCCCGCGCGGGCACAGTGACACCGTCCGCGAGCCCCGGCGGAGGTGGTCGCGGAGCCCCGGTGCCGGTGGGCGGCGCCCGGCCGAGCCTGGCGTCCGCGCGTTCGCTGGCCCATACTGCGCAGAACCGGGACCTGCCCGGCAGGGGGCCGTGCCGATCGCGCGGCGACCGCGGGACAGCCCCCGGGAAGCCGTCCGGGAGAGGAGGAGAATTCATGCGACTGCTGCTCGTCGAGGACGACGAACGGGTGGCCGCCGCGCTGGTCGCGGTCCTGGGCCGGCACGGTTTCCAGGTCCGGCACGCCCGCAGCGGCCACGAGGCGCTGGACGCCCTGGTCCCGGACGGGAACGAGCCCTACCGGGTGGTTCTGCTCGACCTCGGGCTGCCCGACCGGGACGGCTTCGAGGTCTGCAGCCGGATCCGGGCCGGCAGCGGCGTACCGGTGATCATGGTGACCGCGCGCGCCGACATACGCTCCCGGATCCACGGCCTCAACCTCGGCGCCGACGACTACATCACCAAGCCGTACGACATGGGCGAGCTGCTCGCCCGGATCCACGCCGTCGCCCGCCGCGGCGCCGCGCCCGCCGCCGTCGCCGCGCCCACCCCGGACACCCTCCCGCGGCAGGGCGGCCCGCTGGAGTCCCGCGGCATCGTGATCGACCGCGAGCGCCGCCGGGTCAGCGTCGACGGCCGGGACGTGCCGCTCACCCGCAAGGAGTTCGACCTGCTGGCGCTGCTCGCCCAGAGCCCCGGCGTGGTCTACCGCCGCGAGCAGATCTTCAGCGAGGTCTGGCGCAGCGGCTGGGAGGGCAACGGCCGCACCCTGGAGGTGCACATCGGCTCGCTGCGCACCAAGCTCGCCCTGCCCGGCCTGGTCGAGGCCGTCCGCGGGGTGGGCTACCGGCTGATCCCGGAGTGCCCGACCGCCGCCGCCGACAGCTCGGCCCAGGCCCGCGCGGAGCGCTGACCGCACGTGCGCACCCGCCTGCTGGGCATCCTGATCGCGCTGACGCTCTGTGTGCTCGCCGCGCTCGGCCTGCCGCTCGCCGCCGCGTTCGCCGCCGCCGAGCAGAGCCGGGTGGTGGTCGACCGCCTCGACGACGCCGCCCGGTTCGCCCAGGACCTGCCCACCTCCGGGGTCTCCGGACTGGAGTCCGCGCTCAAGGGCGACCCGCAGCCGGCCCCCGGCGACCTCAGCCGCCGGCACGCCCTGGACGCCGAGGTGGTGCGCTACCACGAGCTGTACGGGGTGCGGATCGGCATCTTCCAGCGCGACGGCATGCCGATAGCGGTGGCCCCGGCCGACTGGCGGGTGCCCTCCAGCGGCTGGGGCGACCAGGCCTTCCAGGAGGCGCTCGACGGCCGGCGCAGCCACAACCCGCCGCAGGTCTGGCCGTGGACCCCGGACCGGACGCTCACCGTCGCCACCCCGGTGGTCCGTGACGGCGACGTGGTCGCGGTGGTGCTCAGCGAGTCCCCGACCGGCGCCCTGCGCACCCGGGTGGTGCGCAAGTGGCTGGTGATCGGGGCCGGCGAGGCCGCCGCGATGATCGTCGCGGTGCTGCTCGCGGCCCGGCTGACCGAGTGGGTGCTGCGCCCGGTCCGCACCCTGGACCGGGCCACCCACGACATCGCCACCGGCCGGATGAACGCCCGGGTGGCGCCCGCCGGCGGGCCGCCCGAGCTGCAGCGGCTCGCCCGCTCGTTCAACGAGATGGCCGACCACGTGGTGCTCGCCCTGGACCAGCAGAAGGCCTTCGTCGCGGACGCCTCGCACCAGCTGCGCAACCCGCTGGCGGCGCTGCTGCTGCGGGTCGAGCTGCTGGGCCTGGAGCTGCCGGAGGGGCACGAGGAGGAGCTCGGCGGGGTCCGCGAGGAGGGCACCCGGCTGGCCCGGGTACTGGACGACCTGCTCGGTCTGGCCACCGCCGAGCACGCCCGCCCCGAACCGGAGCCCACCGACCTGGCCACGCTCACCCTGGCCCGGGTGGACGCCTGGCGGCCGCTGGCCGCCCAGCGCGGCATCGAGCTGGCCTGGGAGGGTCCGGCGCTGGCGCTCGGCCTGGCCGACCCGATCGGCTTCGGCAGCGCGCTGGACGCGGTGGTCGACAACGCGCTGAAGTTCGGACCGGCGGGCAGCCGGGTGCGGGTGATGGTCGCGGTGCGGCGCGAGGAGGTCGCGGTGATCGTCTCGGACCAGGGTCCCGGCCTCACCGAGGAGGAGCTCTCCCGGGCCGGCGACCGCTTCTGGCGCAGCACCCGCCACCAGAACGTGGATGGTTCGGGCCTCGGCCTGTCGATCGCCCGCACCCTCCTCCAGGCGGCCGGCGGCTCCCTCACCTTCGACACCGCGGTCCCCTCCGGCCTCGCCGTCACCCTCGCCGTGCCGCGCGCCACCCGGAAGGACGGACCGCGGGCGTCAGGGCAGGGCCGGGCGGATCAGGGCTTGACCGAGCGGTAGTAGCGGGCGGCGCCCTCGTGGAGCGGGAGGGGGTCGGTGTAGACGGCGGTGCGCAGGTCGACCAGCTGGGCGGCGTGCACCTGGGCGCCGATCTGGTCGCGGCTGTCGATCACCGCCCGGGTCATCCCCTGGACCAGGTTGTCGTTCACGTCGGCGCGGGTGATCAGCAGGTTGGGGACGGCGACGGTGGCGACCGCGTCCTGGGGCTCGGCGTTGGGGTAGGTGCCCTTCGGCATGGTGGCGGCCCGGTAGGCGTCCGTCCCGCCGCCCTCGACCATGTGGACCGCCTCGGCGAGGTCGCCCAGCGGCACGAGCCGGATCCGGACGTGCTCGGACAGGTCGGTGAGCGCGCTGGTGGGCAGCCCGCCCGACCAGAAGAAGGCGTCCAGCTCGCCGCGCCGCAGCCCGTCGGCGGCGTCGCCGATGCCCAGCGGGGCGGGCTTGATGTCGTGGTCCGGGTCCAGCCCGGCCGCGGCCAGCAGCCGCCGGGTCACCAGGTTCACCCCGGACAGCGACTGGCCGACGCCGACCCGCAGGCCCTTGAGGTCGGCGGCGCGGTGCACCGGGGAGCCGGCCGGCACGATGAGCTGCAGGTAGTCGTCGTAGAGCCGGGCGATGGCCCGCAGCTTCTCCCGGCCGGGGCCGGTGTACTGGGCCACCGCGTCGGCGGTGGCGATCGCGAAGTCGTCCCGGCCGGAGGTGACCCGGGCGAGGTTGTCGAGCGAGCCCTCGGAGTTGTCCAGCTCCAGGCGCACCCCGGGCATGGACTTGGCCAGATGGGCGTCCAGCAGCTGCCCGTACCGGTCGTACACCCCGCGCTGGACGCCGGTGGCCAGCCGGGTCTCGCCGCGCGGGTAGCCGGTCGAGCCGGTCTCCGACAGCCACCAGCCGCCCAGGCCGGTCAGCAGCATCACCAGGGCCAGCACGATCCGCCACAGCGGCCGCCGGGCGGCGGCGCGCAGACGCGAAGAAGTGCTGGAGGCCATGGAGGGATAGTGCCAGGCGCGTGCGGAGAACGGGAGGGGGAGCGGGGGAGCGCGGGCCCCGCGGGGCGCCCGGGCCCGGTGGTGGGCGCCCGGGCGGCCGCCGGGAAAGAGTTGCTTCACCGGTGCCCGTACCCTGGTCGGGTGAGCGGTGACAGCGGATCGAAGAGCTACAAGGTCGTCACGTACGGCTGCCAGATGAACGTCCACGACTCGGAGCGTCTCTCCGGGCTGCTGGAGGACGCCGGGTACGTCAAGGCGGGCCAGCAGGGCGACCCCGACCTGGTGGTGTTCAACACCTGCGCGGTGCGGGAGAACGCCGACAACAAGCTGTACGGCAACCTCGGGCAGCTGGCCCCGGTCAAGAGCCGTCACAAGGGCATGCAGATCGCGGTCGGCGGCTGCCTGGCGCAGAAGGACCGCGACACCATCGTCGCCAAGGCCCCCTGGGTCGACGTGGTGTTCGGCACCCACAACATCGGCCACCTGCCGGCCCTGCTGGAGCGGGCCGCGGTCGAGCGCAAGGCCCAGGTCGAGATCCTGGAGTCGCTGGAGACCTTCCCCTCCACGCTGCCCACCCGCCGGGAGTCCGCCTACGCCGCGTGGGTCGCGATCTCGGTCGGCTGCAACAACACCTGCACCTTCTGCATCGTCCCCGCGCTGCGCGGCAAGGAGGAGGACCGCCGCCCCGGCGACGTCCTCGCCGAGATCGAGGCGCTGGTCGGCGAGGGCGTCATCGAGGTCACCCTGCTCGGCCAGAACGTCAACGCCTACGGCTCCGACCTGGGCGACCGCGAGGCCTTCTCCAAGCTGCTGCGCGCCGCCGGCCAGGTCGAGGGCCTGGAGCGGATCCGCTTCACCTCGCCGCACCCGCGCGACTTCACCGACGACGTGATCGCCGCGATGGCCGAGACCCCGAACGTGATGCACCAGCTGCACATGCCGCTGCAGTCCGGCTCGGACCGCGTCCTCAAGGCGATGCGCCGCTCCTACCGCCAGGACCGCTTCCTCGGCATCATCCGCAAGGTGCGGGAGGCGATGCCGGACGCGGCGATCTCCACCGACATCATCGTGGGCTTCCCCGGCGAGACCGAGGAGGACTTCGAGGAGACCATGAAGGTCGTCCGCGAGGCCCGCTTCACCAACGCCTTCACCTTCCAGTACTCCAAGCGCCCGGGCACCCCGGCCGCCGAGATGGACGACCAGATCCCGAAGGCGGTCGTCCAGGCCCGCTACGACCGGCTGATCGCCCTCCAGGAGGAGATCTCCTGGGAGGAGAACAAGAAGCAGGTCGGCCGCACCCTGGAGGTCCTGGTCGCCGAGGGCGAGGGCAAGAAGGACGACCGGACCGACCGGCTCTCCGGCCGCGCACCGGACAACCGGCTGGTGCATTTCAACCCGAGCATGCGAGGGGTGAACGGCCAGCACAGCAGCCGGCCCGCCGAGCCGGTCCGCCCGGGCGACATGGTCACCGTGGAGATCACCTACGCCGCCCCGCACCACCTGCTGGCCGAGGGGCCGGCGCTCGCGGTGCGGCGCACCCCGGCCGGTGACGCCTGGGAGAAGCGCCGGGCCGTGCCCGCCGCCAAGCTGGCCGGCGTGATGCTGGGCCTGCCGTCGATCGGCGCCCCGCAGGCGCTGCCCCTGGCCGCCCCGGCCGGCGGCGCCTGCTGCGGGGACTGACCCGACCGCGTCCGGAACGGCCCGGTGGGACCGCACGGTCCCACCGGGCCGTTCTGCGTTCTCGGTCGGACACGCCCTAGAGTGATCCACATGCTGGTTGCCGCCGCCGTGTGCCCCTGTCCGCCGTTGCTCGTCCCGGAGGTCGCCGCCGGGGCGGCGGCCGAGCTGGAGCCGCTGCGCGCGGCCTGCGACGAGGCGGTCGGGGCGGTGCTCGCGGCCGGGCCGGAGCTGATCGTAGTGGTCGGCACCGGGCCGGAGGCCGAGGTGTGGACCGAGGGCGGGGCCGGCTCCTTCCACCGGTACGGCGTGCCGCTGGTGGCCGCGCTGCCGGGTGGCCGGGCCGAGGGGCCGGAGCTGGCGCCCTCGCTGACCGTCGGCGCCTGGCTGCTCGGCCGGGCCGGAGTGACGCTGCCGACGCACGCCTGCGCGGTGCCCGCCGACGCGCCCGCCGACCGGATGCTCGGGCTGGGCCAGGGCCTGGCCGGGCTGGCCGAGCGGGTCGGGCTGCTGGTGATGGGCGACGGCAGTGCCTGCCGCTCGCTGAAGGCGCCGGGCTACCTGGACGAGCGCGCGGAGGGCTACGACGCCGCCCTCGCGCGGGCGCTGGGCGCGGCGGACACGGCGGCGCTGGCCGCGCTCGACCCGGGCCTGGCCGCCGAGCTGAAGGCCGAGGGCCGGGCGCCCTGGCAGGTGCTGGCCGGCGCCGCCGAGGGCGCCGGCCTCACCGCGCGGCTGGGGTACCAGGACGCGCCGTACGGGGTCGGGTACCTGGTCGCCTCCTGGAGCTGAGCCCCGGGCCGGTCAGCCGGTCAGCCGGTCGGTCCGGGGGTGGTGCCGCCGGTCGGGCCTCCGGGGGTGCTGCCGGGAGGCGTGCCGGGGGTGGCGCCTGGAGGCGTGCCGGGGGTGCTGCCGCCCGCCGGGCTCTCCGGCGTGGTGCCGGGGGCGCCGGGGGCTTCCTCGGGCTTGTGGGCGAAGTCGTCCACCGCGGTCCTGGCCTTGCTGGTGCCGTGTTCGATCTTCTCGCTGTACTTGCCCTTGGTGGCCTTGTCGATCGCGCCGCCGGCCTTCTCCACCGCGCTCCCGATCTGGTCGCTGTGCTTGCCGGCGAACTCGCTGGCCTTCCCCTTGAGCTCCTCGGCCTTGACCTTGAGGTTGTCCATCAGACCCATGGCGCCTCACCCTTCCTCTTCTGTCTCTCTCACAACGTCCGCCACTCCCGAACCGTTCGCAAGGGGAGGCGGTGGCCGAAAACGGGTGCAACCGGGTGCCCCGCCGGCGGGCCGGCGTTGTTTGGCAGACTTGACCGGTGAGCAGCCCCACTACCGTCCAGCCCAGCCGCCCCCGCGTCGTCTCGGTCGTCGGCGCGACCGCCGCCGGCAAGTCCGACCTCGCCGTGGCCCTGGCCCGCGCCCTCGGCGGCGAAGTGATCAACACCGACTCGATGCAGCTCTACCGCGGCATGGACATCGGCACCGCCAAGCTCACCGCCGCGGAGCGCGGCGGGATCCCGCACCACCTGCTGGACATCTGGGACGTCACCGAGGCCGCCAGCGTCGCCGAGTACCAGCGGCTGGCCCGGGCCGAGATCGACCGGCTGCTCGCGGCCGGCCGCACCCCCGTCCTGGTCGGCGGTTCCGGCCTGTACGTCCGGGCGGCGATCGACGAGATGGAGTTCCCGGGCACCGACCCGGCGGTCCGCGCCCGGCTGGAGGAGGAACTGGAGCGGGTCGGCCCGTTCGTGCTGCACGGGCGGCTGGCCGAGCTGGACCCGCCCGCCGCCGAGGCGATCCTCACCAGCAACGGCCGGCGGATCGTCCGCGCGCTGGAGGTCATCGAGATCACCGGGCAGCCGTTCACCGCCAACCTGCCGAGCAACACCGCCGTGTACGACGCGGTGCAGATCGGGGTCGCGGTGCCGCGTCCCGAACTGGACGAGCGGATCACCCTGCGGGTGGACCGGATGTGGCGGGACGGGCTGCTGGACGAGGTGCGGGAGCTGGAGAAGCTCGGGCTGCGCGAGGGGCGGACGGCCTCCCGGGCGCTCGGCTACCAGCAGGTGCTCGACCACTTCGCCGGTACCTGCACCGAGGACGAGGCGCGGGCCGAGACCGTGCGGGCCACCAAGCGGTTCGCCCGCCGGCAGGAGTCCTGGTTCCGCCGGGACGACCGGATCCACTGGCTCGCCCGGCCCGCCGGGACCGACCCGGTGGAGCTGCTCGACCGGTCGCTGGAGCTGATCGGGCGTCAGTAGTCCGGCGTCCGTAATCCGGCGCCCGCCAGGCGGTTTCCGGCCATCCGGCGGTGCAGTTGCGCGCGCAGACGGCCGTGCAGAACAGCTCGGCGGTCACGGCCGGATCACGTGATGGCCACGGATCACCCGCCGACCCCGGTCAGGCCCGGAACGCGGCCCTGAACATGCCATCATCGAGGTCATAAGGGTCGGCCCGGGTGGGCCGACCGTGCCAGGCCGCGAGTCCGCACTCGTGTCGAACTGTCAGGGGAGGCCGCGTGTCCACGGGTACCGGCCCCGGCCGGAGCGCCAGACGGCCCCTGAACGGCGGGCCCGGCAGCGGCGGCGCCACGGCGCAGGCCGCCGACCTCGACGCCTCGACGCTGCCCGACCTGCCGGTGCTGCCCGGCCTGGACTCGCCCACCTCCTACGCGGTCGCGCTGCCGGTGCTCGACACCCGCGCCCCCGCCGGCGCGGTGCACGAGCGGGAGATCCGGCCGCGCCGCCGGCTCCGCTGGTGGCAGACCCTGCCGATCGCGCTGCTGGCCACCGCCGGGTCGCTGATGTTCGCCTTCCCGCTGGCCTTCGGTTCGGCCGGGACCGGCTCGGCGATGATCGGGATGCTCGGTCTGCTGCTGACCGCCGCCTCGCTCGGCTGGGGCGCGATGGCCGCCCGGCACGCCGGCTACGAGTGGCCCGGCCTGCCGCGCCGCGGTACCGGTGAGCGGGCCGGGTGGAAGACGATCGTGATCTACACCCTGATCGTGCTGGCCGCCTGCGCGCTGGCCCTCTGGCGGGTCGTCCGACTCTCCGGACGGTAGCGCCGGCCGCTCCCTCGACCCGCTGCCTGCCCGCTCCCGGCCCGTCTGTGGTCCGTCCACGGGGCGGAACCGGAGGACGGGGGTCCGGGGCGCGTCGGTACCATCGGGAGGGTGACCGCATCCTCCGCGCAGCCCGTCGGCCTCCCCTTTCTCAAGGGGCACGGCACCCAGAACGACTTCGTCATCGTCCCCGACCCGGACGGCCGGCTGACGATCGGCCCCGAGGCCGTCGCCGCGCTGTGCGACCGCCGCGCGGGCATCGGCGGGGACGGGCTGCTGCGCGTGGTGCGCTCCGCCGCCGACCCGGCGGCGGCCGACCAGGCCGACCGCGCCGAGTGGTTCATGGACTACCGCAACTCCGACGGCTCGATCGGTGAGATGTGCGGCAACGGCGTCCGGGTCTTCGCCCGGTACCTGGTCGAGGCCGGACTGGTCGGGCCGGGCGCGCTGCCGGTGGCCACCCGGGCCGGACTGCGGACCGTGCTGGTCGCGGCGGACGCCGAGGACGGCACGCCCGGCGAGATCACCGTGGACATGGGGCGCGCCGCGCTGCCCGGCCCGGACGGCATCGAGGTCACGGTCGGCGGGCGCAGCTGGCCCGCGCTGAACGTCAACATGGGCAATCCGCACGCGGTCGCCTTCGTCGAGAGCCTGGACCACGCCGGCGAGTTGCGGACCGCGCCGGCGACCAGCCCCGAGGGCGCCTACCCGGAGGGCGTCAACGTGGAGTTCGTGGTGGACCGGGGGCCGCGGCACGTCGCGATGCGGGTGCACGAGCGCGGTTCGGGCGAGACCCGCTCCTGCGGCACCGGCGCCTGCGCGGTCGCCGTGGCCGCCGCCCGGCGGGACGGCGTGGACCCGGCGGTCACCGGCGAGGCCGTGACGTACACGGTCGACGTGCTGGGCGGCCGGCTGACGATCACTGAGCACCCGGACGGCCGGGTGGAGAAGACCGGACCCGCCGTCATCGTGGCCCGCGGCGAGCTGGACCCGGCCTGGTCGGAGCTGATCCGCGGCGTGTGACCGCCCGGACTGTCCTGGGCCGTCGTGAGGTACCGGGCCGCGGTGCGGTGCTGACCGGCCGTCGCCGATCGCGTTTGCCCAATTCGTACGGGATCGAATCCCCCCGTTCGAGTGACAGCGATGACGGACGGGAAGCGGGGCGTCGCGGAACGTGCTCTGCTCGGTAGCATGGACCACCGGGTCGGCCCACGCCCCCGGTACTGCTGCCGGAGGTGCCGATGACCATCGAAGCCGGTCAGCCCCTGGCGGGGCAGCCGACGTCCGCACGGCAGGCCGGGCCCAGACGCCCGCTCGGCGGACTGGGCCGGGTCGCGCTCGGCCGCGCCGGCCGGGCCGCGCTGCTGGCCACCGGCCGTCCGCCGGTGCCGGACGCCCTCGAACCGCTGGTCCAGGCCCACCGTCGGCACCATCCGCAGGCCGACCTCGGCCTGCTCGGCCGGGCCTACCGGCTGGCCGAGGAGAGCCACCGCGGCCAGAAGCGGAAGAGCGGCGAGCCCTACATCACCCACCCGCTGGCCGTCACCATGATCCTGGCCCAACTCGGCGCCGGCACCACCACCTTGGTCGCCTCGCTGCTCCACGACACGGTGGAGGACACCGACCTGACGCTGAGTCAGGTGGCCGAGGGGTTCGGTCCCGAAGTCGCCTACCTGGTCGACGGGGTGACCAAACTGGAGAAGGTCGACTTCGGCGCGGCGGCCGAGGCGGAGACCTTCCGCAAGATGCTCGTCGCCACCGGGGACGACGTCCGGGTGATGGTCATCAAGCTCGCCGACCGGCTGCACAACATGCGCACCATCCGGCACATGAAGCCGGCCAGCCAGGTGCGGATCGCCAAGGTCACCCGGGACGTGCTGATCCCGCTGGCCGAGCGGCTCGGCATCCAGGTGCTCAAGGCGGAGCTGGAGGACATCGTCTTCGCCACCCTGCACCCGGAGGAGCACGCCCGCAGCCGCGCCCTGCTGGCCCGGCACGAGGACGGGCCGGACACCCTGCTGGCGCCGTTCGCCGGGGCCCTGGGCCGCCAGCTCGCCGAGGCCGGGATCGCCGCGGAGGTCACCGTCCGCCCCCGGCACTGCGTCTCGCTGCACCGGGTGCTGCTCAAGCGGGACGCCGCCCCCGGGCGGGACGGCCGGCCGCAGGAGCCGCAGCCGGCCGACTTCGGGCGGCTGCTGGTGGTGGTCGAGGAGAACGCCGACTGCTACGCCGTGCTCGGCGAGCTGCACACCTGCTGGACGCCGCTGCCGGGCGAGTTCAAGGACTTCGTGGCCGCGCCCAAGTTCAACCTCTACCAGTCGCTGCACACCGCGGTGGCGCTGGCCGGCGGCGAGGTGGTCGAGGTGCTGGTACGCACCCGGCGGATGCACGCCGTCGCCGAGACCGGGGTGGTGGCGCTCGGCGACCCCCGCCAGCCCGGGGCGCGCGGCGGCGAGCAGGCCGCGGACGAGCTGGACCGCACCGACCCGGCCCGGCCCGGCTGGCTCTCCCGCCTGCTGGAGTGGCAGCAGGAGACCCCGGACCCGGACGCCTTCTGGTCCGCGCTCACCGCCGACCTCGCCGGGGACCGCGAGATCACCGTGGTCACCGAGCTCGGTGAAACGCTTCAGCTCCGGGCCGGCGCGACCTGCGTGGACGCCGCCTACCTGCTGGGCGAGGAGACCGGGCACCGATGTATCGGGGCGCGGGTGAACGGCCGGCTGGCGGCGCTCTCCACCGTGCTCCAGGACGGCGACCGGGTGGCCATCCTCACCGACGGCTCGGACGGGCCCGGCGGTTCCGACGGGCCCGGCGGCGTCGAAGGGGCGGCGCCGGGTGGTCGGCGCCGGGCCGAGCCGTCCGGCCCGGCCCCCGAGTGGCTCGCGCACGCCCGCACCCCGGCCGCCCGGCTCGCCATCGAGCGCTGGCTGGCCGACCACCCGGCGCGCCGCCCGGTCGTCCGCACCGGCCCCTCGGCCGGCCAGCCCGCGCCGCCCGCCCACCCGGTCGCCGCCGGACGGCCCGCCGCCCCGGTCACCGCGGCCGACCGCCCCGGCGCGCCCGTCCGGCTGGCTCGCTGCTGCACCCCGGTGCCGCCGGACGAGATCGTCGGCTACCCGATCCGCGCCGGCGCGGTCGCCGTGCACCGGTCCGGCTGCCCGGCGGGGGAGCGGATGCGGGCCGACGGACGCGGCGCGCTGGAGGTCAGCTGGCGGCCCGGGGGAGCCCCGCCGACCGGCTTCCGGGCCACCCTGCGGGCCGAGGCGCTCAACCGGCCCCGGCTGCTCGCCGACCTCACCGCGGCGATCTCGGCGGAGGGCGTCGGCATCGTCTCGGCGGAGGTCGAGCCGCCCCAGGAGCTGCGGGTCCGGCACACCTACACCGTCGAGCTGCCGGACCCGGCCGTGCTGGCCGCCGTGCAGCGGGCCATGCTGCGGGTCTCCGGGGTATACGACGTGGAGCGCCCGCACGCCCCGGCGGGCGGCGGCCCGGGCCGGGCTCCGGCCGCCCAGCCCGCCCCGGTCGGCCCCGGCCGACCCGCCCGCGGACGACCCGGCGCCGCCGGAGGGAAATGGGGATGACCCGCACGCGCCCGGCGTGCGAACATCATGGGGAATTCACGGCCGGACCGCGGCGTTCAGGGGGCAGAGGAGTCTCTGCCCGACCCGCGGCCCCGAGGGGTAGCTCACACCTCGCCCGAGCGGTAGACGGGGCGGCAGCTGGGCAGACTCCCGGCACGACCGTCCGTACGGTCGCGCACAGGCCACCCGTTCCAGCAGCCTAAGGACAGAATGACCTCCACGTTCGACACCCGCGACCACGCCGACGCCCCGCGCCGCCTGGACGGACTGCGGGCGGAAGCCCTCATGGACGAGGACCTCGCGGCCATCGACGAGGACCTCGACCACCACTACGACGGCGACCAGTACGACCGCAGCGAGCGCGCCGCGCTGCGCCGCGTCGCCGGCCTCTCCACCGAGCTCGAGGACGTCACCGAGGTCGAGTACCGCCAGCTCCGCCTGGAGCGCGTGGTGCTCGTCGGTGTCTGGACCGACGGCACGCTGGAGGAGGCGGAGAACTCGATGGCCGAGCTCGCCGCGCTGGCCGAGACGGCCGGTTCCGAGGTGCTGGACGGCGTCATCCAGCGCCGTGACAAGCCCGACGCGGCCACCTACATCGGCTCCGGCAAGGCGAAGGAGCTGCGCGACATCGTCGCCGCCACCGGCGCCGACACCGTGGTCTGCGACGGTGAGCTCACCCCGGGCCAGCTGATCCAGCTGGAGGACGTGGTCAAGGTCAAGGTCGTCGACCGGACGGCCCTGATCCTGGACATCTTCGCCCAGCACGCCAAGTCCCGCGAGGGCAAGGCGCAGGTCTCGCTGGCGCAGATGCAGTACATGCTGCCGCGCCTGCGCGGCTGGGGTCAGTCGCTCTCCCGGCAGATGGGTGGTGGCGGCTCCGGCTCGTCCGGCGGCGGCATGGCCACCCGTGGTCCCGGTGAGACCAAGATCGAGACCGACCGGCGCCGGATCCGCGAGAAGATGGCGAAGCTCCGCAAGGAGATCGCCGACATGAAGAAGGGCCGCGACACCAAGCGCCAGGAGCGCAAGCGCCACCAGGTGCCGTCCGTGGCCATCGCCGGCTACACCAACGCCGGCAAGTCCTCCCTGCTCAACCGGCTCACCGGCGCGGGCGTGCTGGTGGAGAACTCGCTGTTCGCCACCCTCGACCCGACCGTGCGCCGGGCGCAGACCCCGAGCGGCCGGGTCTACACCCTGGCCGACACCGTCGGCTTCGTCCGGCACCTGCCGCACCACCTGGTCGAGGCGTTCCGCTCCACCATGGAGGAGGTCGCCGACGCGGACCTCATCCTGCACGTGGTCGACGGTTCGCACCCCGAGCCGGAGACGCAGCTGGCCGCCGTCCGCGAGGTCGTCGTCTCGGTCGACGCGCAGAACGTGCCGGAGATCGTGGTGATCAACAAGGCCGACGCGGCCGACCCGCACGTGCTGCAGCGCCTGCTGCGCCGCGAGCCGCACGCCATCGTGGTGTCGGCCCGCACCGGCGCGGGCATCGAGGAGCTGCTCAAGCTCATCGACGACGAGCTGCCGCGTCCGGCCGTCGAGGTGCACGCGCTCGTCCCGTACACCCAGGGCGCGCTGGTGTCCCGGGTGCACGCCGAGGGCGAGCTGCTCGGCACCGAGCACACCGGTGAGGGCACCCTGCTGCACGCCAAGGTGCCGGCCGAGCTGGCCGCCGAGCTGGAGTACTTCGCGGTGGCGCTGACGCCCCGCGGCTGAGCCGCCCGGCCCGGCCGCACCGCACGCGAACGGCCCCGGTCCCCTCCCGCGAGGAGAGGGGGCCGGGGCCGTTCACACGCCCTGGTTGTTCCCGTCGGCTACTTCTTCTTGTTGGCGATCCAGTCCAGCGCCTGCTTGGCGACCGTCTGCAGGTACGGCCCGCTCAGCGAGGTGTGGTCCTGGGTGCCGATCGAGGTGTTGGAGACCAGCGCGAGCTTGCCGTCCGGCATCGGCGCGAACCAGCCGCCGCCGCTGGAGCCCTGGGTCATGTTGCACCCGACGGTGAGCATCGAGGGGCGCTTCGGGTCGAAGGAGAGCCGGGTCGGCTTCCCACCCTCGCACTTGTACAGCTCCTGGCCGTCGAACGGCTTGTACAGCGGATAGCCGACGGCCGTGACGGAGAGCTTGTCGCGCGGGGCGTCGAACCAGACCGGGACGGCTCCGCCGACCGTCTCCTCCAGCGACTTGCCGGTGTCGTTCTGGTTGCTCACCCGCATGATCGCGAAGTCGTACTGGTTCGCGGCGTCACCCGTCTCGCCGCCCTCGACCAGCCACTGCGGCGAGGTGACCACGTCCTTGGCCCACCAGGTGCCGAGCGGCGCCAGCTCGGCCAGCGGCGCCTTCTTGCCGCCGCTGGACGCGCCCGAGTTGTTGTAGGCGGGGACGAACACGAGGTCCTTGAAGTAGCTGCCGCCCTTGCCCGGGTGGACGCAGTGGCCGGCCGTCCAGACCAGGTTGCTCTTGCCCGGGTGCGCCGGGTCCTGGACCACGGTGGCCGAGCAGTTGCCGCGCCCGCCCTCGGCGGAGAAGAAGACCTTCCCCGACGGCTGCTTGGTGTACGGACGCGGCACCGGCACGGCCTTGACCACGGGCGGCTCGGGGTCGGTGACCCCGGCGTCGTCCGCGGGCTTGGCGGTGGGCGGCGCCGGGTCGGCCGGCTTGGAGTCGCCCATCTTGTCCGGGTTCCAGAAGTCCTTGACGATCGGGTTGTTGAAGACGTGCTTGGACGCCCAGTTGTCCCAGTCCTCGAACTTCCACTTCGTCAGGTCGTCCCAGCTCTTCGGCAGGCCATCCAGCAGGCCGGTCGGGAGGCCGGTGGGCAGGGTGATGCCGCCGATCGCGCCGCTGCCGCTGCCGCCCCCCGAGGCGGAGGCGGAGGCGGAGACGCCCGGCGAGGGCGGCGGGGCGGCGGTCCCCCCGCCGCCCGAAGGCCCGTCGGGGCCGCAGGCGGTGACGGCGAGCAGGGTCCCCGCGGCGAGGACCGCGGCCGCGGCTGACCGGTGGATCGCTGGCATGGGTGCTGTCCCCCTGGTAGTTCGGTGTGGGCGGCGGACCGCCGTCCTGGAGTCTGCCACTGGCCACCAGGACGGCACCGGGCGGCCCCCGGTTGCGGCCGGCCGCGGCGGTCACCGATCTGTGACGTGCGGGCGGCCGGATCGTTGGCACAGGGGGCCCGCGTTCCCTCCCGGACGGTGAACATTCACCGATCTTCACCCGGACGAGTGAGCTGTCCTTGTGATCACCCGTCAGGGATAGCTAACCCTTACCTGACGCGACGGTGCGAGCGCCCGCCAGTTATCTCCACCCCACGCGCGTCGGCACTCCACGCGCACCAAGGAGCAGCATTGAGCACCGCCCTCACCGGAGCCCCGCCCGCCGTCCCCGCCCGCCGCCCCGGCCCCGCCGCCGCGAGCCCGGTCCAGACCGACCGGCTGCTCCACCCGGACCCGGCCGTCGCCGCCGAACAGGCCGCCCTGGAGGCCCTGTTGCGCTGCTGGGCCCGGGAGACCGGCGCCGCGCCCGGCCCGGACGGGCAGCTGCGGATCGCCGTCCTCGGCGGTGCCGCCCGGCTCTCCGCCCCCGTCCGGCACTGGTCGCCGGCCGGCTGGCACCGGTTCGGCCCGGCCACCCTCGCGGCCGGCACGGCGGGGGACCTCGGCGACGCCCCGGTGGACGCCGTCACCGCCGCCGCCCTGCTCGCCGCCGCGGCCGCCGCCCGGCCCGACCCCGGGCAGATCGCCGACCTCGCCGCCCGGGTCGCCGACTCGGTGGTCCGCACCGCCGACATCCTCACCCACCACCGCGCCGCCACCGCCCCGGTGCCCGGCGGGCCCGAGCGCTCCGAGTTCCTCGCCGCCGAGCAGTCCCTGCTGCTCGGACACCCGCTGCACCCCACCCCGAAGAGCCGCGACGGCCTCGGCCCCGCCCAGAGCGCCGCCTACTCGCCCGAACTGCACGGCTCCTTCCAACTGCACTGGTACGCCGTAGACCGCGAGCTGCTCGCCGCGGGCTCCGCCCTCACCGAGAGCGCCGACCGGATCACCGCCCAGCTCCTCGGCGACCCCGCCCTGCTGCCGCCCGGCACCGCCGCCCTGCCGCTGCACCCCTGGCAGGCCCGCGAACTGGCCCACCGCCCGGCCGTCGCCGCCCTGCTCGCCGACGGCCGGCTGCGCGACCTCGGCCCGGCCGGCGCCGCCTGGTACCCGACCTCCTCGGTGCGCACCGTCTACCGGCCCGGCACCCCCTGGATGCTCAAGCTCTCGCTCGGCCTGCGGATCACCAACTCCCGCCGGGAGAACCTCCGCAAGGAGCTCCACCGGGGCCTGGAGATGCACCGGCTGCTGGAGAGCGGCCTCGGCGCCGAGTGGCGGGCCGCCCACCCCGGCTTCGACATCGTCCGCGACCCCGCCTGGATCGGCGTCGACCACCCCGGGCTCGGCGACCCCGGCGGCCTGGACACCGTGCTGCGCGCCCAGCCCTTCGCCCCCGGCGACCGCGCCTACTGCGTGGCCGGGCTGGTCGCCGAACGGCCGCACCCGGCGGGCGGCGCCGAGGAGCCCGACACCGTCCCGTCCCGGCTCGGCGACCTGCTGCGCGCGCTCGCCGCCCGCACCGGCCGGCCGCTGCCCACCGTGGCGGCCGAATGGTTCCTGCGCTACCTGGACGCCGTGGTGCTGCCCGTCCTCTGGCTGGACGGCCGGGCCGGCATCGCCCTGGAGGCCCACCAGCAGAACAGCCTCGTGCTGCTCGACGCCGACGGCTGGCCGAACGGCGGCCGCTACCGCGACAACCAGGGCTACTACTACCGGCACAGCGCCGCCGACCGGCTCACCGCCCGGCTGCCCGGCCTCGGCGCGCGCAGCGACACCTTCCTCGACGACCCGGTGATCGACCACCACTTCGCCTACTACCTGGGCATCAACCACGTGCTCGGCCTGGTCGGGGCCCTCGGCTCGCAGCGGCTCGCCGACGAGGCCGTGCTGCTGGCCGCACTCCGGCGCTTCCTGGCCGGACCGGCCGCGAGTGCCACCGGCTCCACGCTGCCCGGCCTGCTGCTCGACGCCCCGACCCTGCCCTGCAAGGCCAATCTGCTCACCCGGATCCAGGGGCTGGACGAGCTGGTCGGCCCGGTCGCCACCCAGTCCGTCTACGTCGACCTCCCCAACCCGGTGGCCGGCGCGTGAACGGGCCGACGGGGGGCGGCGGCGTGGTGGGGGACGAGCCAGGGGGCCGTCGCGTGGTCCGGGACGAGCCCGGGGGCCGTCGCGTGGTCCGGGACGAGCCCGGGGACCGTCGCGTGGTCCTGGACGAGTCCGACGACCCGGCCGGGTGGGGTGCCATGGCCACCGCCGCCGGGGAGTTCCGGCTCCGCCCGGTCCGGCTCCCCGCCGACCTCGGCCTGCTCACCCGCTGGATGAACGACCCCGAGGTCGCCGCGTTCTGGGAACTCGCCGGCCCGGCCGCCGTCACCGAGCGGCACCTGCGCACCCAGCTCGACGGCGACGGCCGCAGCCTGCCCTGCCTCGGCCTGCTCGACGACACCCCGATGAGCTACTGGGAGGTCTACCGCGCCGACCTCGACCCGCTCGCCGCGCACTACCCGGCCCGGCCCCACGACACCGGCGTCCACCTGCTGCTCGGACCCGCCGACAGCCGCGGCCGGGGCCTCGGCGCCACCCTGCTCGCCGCCCTGGCCGACCGCCTGCTGCGGGAGCGCCCGCACTGCGAGCGGGTGGTCGCCGAACCCGACCTGCGCAACCGGCGCTCCGTCCGCGCCTTCCGGCGGGCCGGGTTCCGGCTCGCCGCCGAACTCGACCTGCCCGACAAGCGGGCCGCCCTGATGGTCCGCGACCGCACCCCGCACCCCGCCTAGGACTGCACCCGCCTCATGGACACCCCAGCACCCCCGCCCGGGCCCTACGACCTGCTCGGCGTCGGCATCGGCCCGTTCAACCTCTCGCTCGCCGCGCTCGCCGAGCCCGTCCCCGGACTGCGCACCCTCTTCTGCGACCGGCGCCCGGAGTTCCGCTGGCACCCCGGGATGCTCGTCGAGGGCGCGCGGATGCAGGTGCCGTTCCTCGCCGACCTGGTGTCCCTGGTCGACCCGACCAGCCCCTGGTCCTTCCTCAACCACCTGCGCGAGGAGGAGCGGCTGTTCCCGTTCTACTTCACCGAGCGCTTCCAGCTCACCCGGCGCGAGTACGACCACTACTGCCGCTGGGCCGCCGAACGGCTCGCCAACTGCCGCTTCGGCACCGAGGTCACCGCCCTGCACTGGACCGGCGACCGCTACCGCGCCGAGCTGCGCGAGAGCGCCACCGGGCGGGAGCGCACCGTCGAGGCGCGCAACATCGTGCTCGGCGTCGGCACCCGGCCCGTCCGGCCCGCGGCCTTCACCGGCCTCGACGGCCACCCGCGGGTCTTCCACTCCGCCGACTACCTCGACCGGCGCGACGGCCTGGCCGGCGCCCGGGACATCACCGTGGTCGGCAGCGGGCAGTCCGGCGCCGAGATCTTCCTCGACCTGCTGCGCCGCCACGACGGCGACGGCGTCCGGCTGCGCTGGCTCACCCGCACCCGGGCGCTCGCGCCGATGGAGTACTCCAAGCTCGGCCTGGAGCACTTCACCCCCGACTACACCCGGTACTTCCACGGCCTGCCCGAAAACGTCCGCGACACCCTGGTCGAGGCCCAGTGGCAGCTGCACAAGGCCGCCTCCGCCGAGACCCTCGCCGAGATCCACGACCACCTGTACGAGCGCACCGTCGGCCGGCCGGTCGGCGGCGCGCCGGTCGAGATCACGCCCGGCACCGCCGTCACGGACGCCCGGCCCGGCCCCTGCGGCGGGCTCGAACTCGACTGCCGGCACACCGACTCCGGCACCGGGCACGTCCTGCGCACCGACGCCGTGGTGCTCGCCACCGGCTACCGGGCGGCCCGGCCGGCCGCCCTGGAACCGCTCGCCCACCTGGTCGACTGGGACCAGGCCGGCCGGTACCGGGTCGACCTCGACCACCGGGTGGCCACCCGGCCGGAGCTCACCGGCGGGCTGTACGTGCAGAACGGCGAGCTGCACACCCACGGGGTGGGCACCCCCGACCTCGGGCTCGGCGCCCACCGGGCCGCGGTGATCCTCAACGCGGTGACCGGGCGGACCGTCCACCGGCTGCCCGCCCGCACCGCCTGGACCGGCTTCGCACCGCCCGCCCCGACGGCCGCCCCGACGGCCGCCGCGACGCCCGCCGCGCCCACGTCCGGGGCCGCTCCCGCCTCCGCCCCCGTTCCCGCCCTTCCCCGACCCCAGGAGTCGACCCGTGCCGCAACCGCCGGCCGCTGAACCGCCGCTGTACCTGCCGCCGCAGCTCACCGCCGGCCACTGGCAGCGGGCCGGCCGCGCACTGCTGGCCAAGATGCTCGGCGAGTTCGCCTACGAGGAACTCGTCACCCCCGTCGAGACCGGCGAGCCCGGCGGCCACCTCCTCGCCCTGCCCGGGGCCGAGTACCGCTTCACCGCGCGGCGCGGCGCCTACGAGAGCTGGCTCGTCGATCCCGACTCCGTCACCTGCGACGACCCCGAGGGCCTCGACCCGCTGCGCTTCCTCGTCCACGCCCGGCACACCCTCGGACTGCGCGGCGACACCACCGGCCACCTGCTGCGCGAGCTCACCGCCACCCTGACCGCCGACGCCCACCTGCTGGCCACCGGCCTCACCGCCGCCGAACTCGCCGACCTCGGCCACACCGAGCTGGAGGGCCGGCAGGGCGGCCACCCGTGGATCGTCCCCAACAAGGGCCGGATCGGCTTCTCCGCCGCCGACGCCGCGCGCTGGGCCCCCGAGGCCCGCACCCCGCGCCCGCTGCCCTGGATCGCCGTGCACCGCCGGCTCGCCGAGTACCGGGGCGTCCCCGGCCTCGCCGACCCCGAGGGGCTGTACCGCCGGGAGCTGGACGACTCGGCCGCGCTCCGCGCCCCGCTCGGCGCCGCCGCCGAGGACTACCTGCTGCTGCCGGTCCACCCCTGGCAGTGGGACGAGACCGTGGTGCCGCTGTTCGCGCCGTGGATCGCCTCCGGCGAGATCGTCCCGCTCGGCACCGACGGCGACCTGCGGCTGCCCCAGCAGTCGATCCGCTCGTTCTTCAACGAGAGCCGCCCCGAGCGCTGCACCGTCAAGCTGCCGCTGGCCATCCTCAACACCCTGGTCTGGCGCGGCCTGCCCACCGAGCGCACGCTGGCCGCGCCCGCCGTCACCGCCTGGATCCACGGGCTGCGCGACGCCGACCCGTTCCTGCGCGAGGAGTGCCGGGTGGTGCTGCTCGGCGAGATCGCCTCCGTCACCGTCGACCACCCGGTCTACCGCGAACTGCCCGAGGCGCCGTACCAGTACAAGGAACTGCTCGGCGCGATCTGGCGCGAGCCGCTCGGCCCGGCCCTGGCACCCGGCGAGCGCGGCCGCACCCTGGCCGCCCTGCTGCAGACCGGCCGCGACGGGCGGCCGCTGGCCGCCGAGCTGATCGCCCGCTCCGGGCTCACCCCCGCCGAGTGGACCGGCCGGCTGTTCGCCGCGATGCTGCCGCCGCTGCTGCACTTCCTCTACCGGTACGGGCTGGTCTTCTCCCCGCACGGCGAGAACGCCATCGTGGTCTTCGACGAGCGGGACGTCCCGGTCCGGCTGGCGGTCAAGGACTTCGTCGACGACGTCAACCTCAGCGACCAGGACCTGCCGGAGCTGCGCGGGCTGCCCGCCGAGGTGGACGCGGTGCTGCTGCGCGAGGACCCGCAGGGCCTGTGCCAGTTCCTGCACTCCGGGCTGTTCATCGGCGTGTTCCGCTACCTGGCGCCGCTGCTGGAGGCGCGGACCGGTCTGGCCGAGGCGGAGTTCTGGGCGCTGCTGCGCGCCGAGATCCTCCGCCACCAGCGGCGGTTCCCGGAACTCGCCGACCGGTTCGCGCTGTTCGACCTGTTCCGGCCGCGGATCGACCGGCTCTGCCTGAACCGCAACCGGCTGCTGCTGGACGGCTACGGGGACCGCCCGCACCGCCCGCACGCCGCCCGGCACGGCACCGTGCCCAACCCGCTGGCCGCCGGCGGGACGGCGCACCTGCCGCCGCAGCGGGACCGGATTGTCAGCCCCGCCCCGTAGGGTGGGAGGGTCATGACGAACGACTCCGAATCCCAGCTCCCCGCCGAGGACACCGACGAGGCCGGGAGCGCCGCGGACGCCCCGGTGGAGGCCGTCCCCCGCTCCCGTATCCCCGAGTTGCTGCAGGCCGCGGTTGCGTCCGTCGGCGGCGTCGAGCGCCCCGGCCAGCTCCGGATGGCCGAGGCCGTCGCGGACGCCGTCGACCACGGCGAGCATCTCCTGGTGCAGGCCGGCACCGGCACCGGAAAGTCCCTCGCCTACCTGGTGCCGGCGCTCGCCCACGGGGACCGCGTGGTGGTCGCCACCGCGACCCTGGCGCTCCAGCGCCAGCTGGTCGAGCGGGACCTGCCGCGCACCGTGGAGGCGCTGCACCCGGTGCTGCGCCGCCGCCCGCTGTTCGCGATGCTCAAGGGCCGCTCCAACTACCTGTGCCTGCACCGGGCCAACGAGGGCACCCCGAGCGAGGAGGGCGAGGGCCTGTTCGACCCGGTCGAGGCGATGGGCGGGCCCGCCGGCAAGCTCGGCCAGGAGGTGCTCCGGCTGCGCGACTGGGCGGACGAGACCGAGACCGGCGACCGGGACGACATGACCCCGGGCGTCTCCGACAAGGCCTGGGCGCAGCTCTCGGTCACCTCCAAGGAGTGCCTGGGCGCCAGCCGCTGCGCGTACGGCCAGGAGTGCTTCGCCGAGAAGGCGCGGGAGCGGGCCAAGCTCGCCGACGTCGTCGTCACCAACCACGCGATGCTCGCGATCGACGCGATCGAGGGCGCGCCGGTGCTGCCCGAGCACGGGCTGCTGATCATCGACGAGGCGCACGAGCTGGTCAACCGGGTCACCGGGGCGGCCACCGCCGAGCTGACCGTCGGCGCGGTGAACCGCGCGGTCAAGCGGGCCGCCCGGCTCGCCAACGAGAAGGCCGTGGACGCGCTGCAGGCCGCCGCCGAGAACTACCACGGCCTGATGGAGACCGCCCAGCCCGGCCGGGTCGAGGAGCTGCCCGAGTACCTCGGGTACGCGGTGACGGCGATCCGGGACGCCTCCCGGCAGGTGATCACCTCGCTCGGCGAGACCAGGGACAAGGGGCTCAGCGACGAGGACGCCGTGCGCAAGCAGGCGATGGCCTCCGCCGAGAGCCTGCACGAGACCGCCGACCGGCTGCTCCGGGACTCCGAGTACGACGTGGTCTGGATCGAGCGCAGCGACCGCTACGGGCTGGGCACGGCCTCGCTGCGGGTCGCCCCGCTGAGTGTCTCCGGGCTGCTGCGCGAGGGCCTGTACAAGGAGCGCTCGGTGGTGCTCACCTCGGCCACCCTCAGGCTCGGCGGCGACTTCAACGGCGTGGCCGCCTCGGTGGGCCTGCCCTCGGACGCCCGGCTGCCGGACGTCCGCACGCCGGGCGACAACCCGGAGGCGGCGGGGGCCGGCCTCGGCGACGAGCCGGTGCCGACCTGGCGGGGCATCGACGTCGGCTCGCCGTTCAAGTACCCCAAGCAGGGCATCCTGTACGTCGCCCGGCATCTGACCGATCCCGGCCGTGATCCCGAACGGCCGGACATGCTGGACGAGTTGGCCGACCTGATCGGCGCGGCCGGCGGGCGGACGCTGGGCCTGTTCTCCTCGATGCGCGGCGCCCAGGCGGCCGCCGAGGCGATGCGGGAGCGGCTGGACCAGCGGATCCTGCTCCAGGGCGAGGACACCCTGGGCGAGTTGATCCGCGAGTTCGCCTCGGACGCGACCACCTGCCTGTTCGGCACGCTGTCGCTCTGGCAGGGCGTGGACGTGCCCGGTTCGGCCTGCCAGCTGGTGGTGATGGACCGGATCCCGTTCCCGCGGCCGGACGACCCGCTGATGAGCGCCCGGCAGAAGGACGTCGAACAGCGCGGCGGGAACGGCTTCATGGCGGTCGCGGCCACCCACGCGGCGCTGCTGATGGCGCAGGGCGCGGGCCGGCTGGTGCGCGCGGCGGAGGACCGGGGCGTGGTGGCGGTGCTCGACCCGCGGGTGGAGACCAAGCGGTACGGGAGCTTCTTCCGCTCCTCGATGCCGGAGTTCTGGTACACCACGGACCGCAACCAGGTGCGCCGCTCGCTGGCGGCGATCGACGCCGCGGCGGCGCCGGTCCGGCCGGTGGTGAAGCGGGGCTGAAGCGGGCCGAAGCGGGGCTGAGACCGGCCCCGGACAGACCGGAGGGGCTCCGCGCGGTGTGCGGGGAGCCCCTTCCTGTCGGTGCCGGAGTGCGGGCGTGCGGGCGGTCGCGCCGGGGCGCGGGGCCGGTCGGTCGGAGCTCAGAGCCGGCGGAGGACCGCCACGACCTTGCCCAGGATGGTCGCGTTGTCGCCGTTGATCGGCTCGTACGCCGGGTTGTGCGGCATCAGCCAGATCCGGCCGTCCTCGCGCTTGAGGCGCTTGACGGTGGCCTCGCCGTCGATCATGGCGGCCACGATGTCGCCGTTCTCGGCCACCGGCTGGCGGCGGACGGTGACCCAGTCGCCGTCGCAGATGGCCGCCTCGATCATCGAGTCGCCGCGCACGGTCAGCGCGAACAGCTCGCCCTCGCCGACCAGCTGGCGGGGCAGCGGGAAGACGTCCTCGACCGTCTGCTCGGCCAGGATCGGCCCGCCGGCGGCGATCCGGCCGACCAGCGGCACATACGAGGTGGACGGGCGGCCGGCGGTCTCGGCGGTGTTCGGCCGGGCCACCTCGACGCCGCGGACCTCGTAGGCGCGCGGGCGGTGCGGGTCCCGGCGGAGGAAGCCCTTGCGCTCCAGGGCCATCAGCTGGTGGGCCACCGAGGAGGTGCTGGACAGGCCGACGGCCTGGCCGATCTCCCGCATGGACGGCGGGTAGCCCCGGCGCTGCACGGAGTCCCGGATGACCTCGATCACCCGCCGCTGGCGCTCGGTGAGCCCGGCCTCGTCGGTGCGGATGCCGGGCGGTCGGCCGGGCGCGGACCGGGTCGGCGCCGGGTGGGCGTCGTCCAGGGCCGGGGAGTGTTCGATGGGTTGGTCCGGAACGCGCCCGACTCCGGAAAGGCCCGGGCCGGAGAGACGATGTTCTTCGCTACGGTCCATGGTGACGTCCACACTCTGCTGATTCGTGGTGCGCTGCCCCACCTTGAGCTGGGAGTGTTCCTGCACCGGGATGGTGTTGCTTTCGACGGCGTTCACGGCTGCCCCTCTCGACGGCTGTCCTCTCCTTTTTCCAGCCCAACGCACCTCGTATCGAAAGGTTGCGCCAAACACACGTTCGAGTGAATTATTCGGGAGTTGGCTGACTCGATCAAGGCTTTGTTGTACATCGATTAAATGTTCGATCGGAGTTCGACTCCGGCAGTTTAGTCCGAGTCGACACGCCAGGGCCCCCGCATCCCTCCCAGGCCTACATGTAGTGGCTACAGTCCTCTCCGTGGCCCAGTACTTGTGGTCGAGGCCTCAAGATCGGGTTGCCTCCCGCACCCCCGGATCGCATAGACTCGACCAGTCCGCACGTCCTGCCAGGGAGGGATCCTCAGGTGCACTGCCCCTTCTGCCGGCACTCCGACAGCCGCGTCGTCGACAGCCGGACCACCGAGGACGGCAGTTGCATCCGCCGTCGTCGGCAGTGCCCGGACTGCGGCCGCCGTTTCACCACCGTGGAGACGGCCGCGCTGATGGTCATCAAGCGCAGCGGTGTCACCGAGCCGTTCTCCCGGGAGAAGGTCATCTCCGGCGTCCGGAAGGCCTGCCAGGGCCGCCCGGTCACCGAGGACGCCCTCGCCCAGCTCGGCCAGCGGGTCGAGGAGTGCGTGCGGGCCACCGGCAACGCCGAGCTCACCACCCATGACGTCGGGCTGGCCATACTCGGCCCGCTCAAGGAACTCGACGTCGTCGCCTACCTGCGCTTCGCCAGCGTCTACCAGGCGTACGACGGACTGGAAGACTTCGAGGCCGCCATCGCGGAACTCCGCGCCGAGCGGCCCGCTCCCGAGGCGGACGGTGCCTGCGTGCCCGTCGCCGCCGCCGCGCCCTAACCGGCCCGGCCCCCTCACCGACCCCTTCCCGGGGTCGGCGCACCCCCTTGGTCCCCCGGGGCCGACGTGTGCCCGAAAACGGCGCACAGACCATGACAAATCGTGCGTGGTGGGTGAGACCCACGCCTGCCCGCACATCGGAAGAGCGAACCGGTCGCACCCGGACTTTTCGGGTCGCACGGGGCGTTTGCCCAACCAGGAGGAGGAACAGAAGTGACAGACACCACGAGCGGTTCCGCACGCGGGTCCAAGTCCGACCGGACCGCGGGCAAGGGTGCCGGCAAGGCCCCCAAGGGCGGCCTGCGGATCGATCGCATCTACACCACCCCTGGCGTGCACCCGTACGACGAGGTCCGCTGGGAGCGGCGCGACGTCGTCATGACCAACTGGCGCGACGGTTCGATCAACTTCGAGCAGCGCGGCGTCGAGTTCCCCGACTTCTGGTCGGTCAACGCCGTCAACATCGTCACGTCCAAGTACTTCCGCGGCGCCCTCGGCACCCCGCAGCGCGAGTGGAGCCTCAAGCAGATCATCGACCGCGTGGTGCTCACCTACCGCGCCGCCGGTGAGAAGAACGGCTACTTCGCCACCGCGGACGACGCCGAGGTCTTCGAGCACGAGCTGACCCACGCCCTCCTCCACCAGGTCTTCAGCTTCAACTCGCCGGTCTGGTTCAACGTCGGGACCAAGCAGCCCCAGCAGGTCTCCGCCTGCTTCATCCTGGCCGTCGACGACTCCATGGAGTCGATCCTCGACTGGTACAAGGAAGAGGGCATGATCTTCAAGGGCGGCTCCGGCGCCGGCCTCAACCTCTCCCGGATCCGCTCCAGCAAGGAGCTGCTCACCTCCGGCGGCAACGCCTCCGGCCCGGTCTCCTTCATGCGCGGCGCCGACGCCTCCGCCGGCACCATCAAGTCCGGCGGCGCCACCCGCCGCGCGGCCAAGATGGTCGTCCTGGACGTCGACCACCCGGACGTCGAGGCCTTCATCGAGACCAAGGTGAAGGAGGAGGAGAAGATCCGCGCCCTGCGCGACGCGGGCTTCGACATGGACCTCGGCGGGGACGACATCGCCTCCGTCCAGTACCAGAACGCCAACAACTCGGTCCGGGTCAGCGACGAATTCATGACGGCCGTCGAGAACGGCACCGAATTCGGCCTGCGCGCCCGCCTCACCGGCGAGGTCATCGAGACCGTCGACGCGAAGAAGCTCTTCCGCAAGATGGCCGAGGCCGCCTGGGCCTGCGCCGACCCCGGAATCCAGTACGACTCGGTCATCAACCACTGGCACACCTGCCCGGAGTCCGGCCGGATCAACGCGTCCAACCCGTGCTCCGAGTACATGCACCTGGACAACTCCAGCTGCAACCTCGCCTCGCTCAACCTGATGAAGTTCCTGCGCGACGACGACTCTTTCGACGCCGCCACCTTCGCCAAGGTCGTCGAGCTGGTCATCACCGCGATGGACATCTCCATCTGCTTCGCCGACTTCCCCACCGAGAAGATCGGCGAGACCACCCGCGCCTACCGCCAGCTCGGCATCGGCTACGCCAACCTCGGCGCCCTGCTGATGGCCACCGGCCACGCCTACGACAGCGAGGGCGGCCGCGCCCTGGCCGGCGCCATCACCTCCCTGATGACCGGCACCGCCTACCGCCGCGGCGCCGAACTCGCCGGCGTGGTCGGCCCGTACGACGGCTACGCCCGCAACGCCGCCCCGCACCAGCGGGTCATGAAGCAGCACGCGGACGCCTCGGTCGCCGCCGTCGCGGTCGACGAGCTGGACGCCCCGGTCTGGGCCGTCGCCACCGAGACCTGGCAGGACGTGCTGCGGATCGGCGCGCAGAACGGTTTCCGCAACGCCCAGGCCTCGGTGCTCGCCCCGACCGGCACCATCGGCCTGATGATGGACTGCGACACCACCGGCGTCGAGCCGGACCTCGCGCTGGTCAAGTTCAAGAAGCTGGTCGGCGGCGGCTCGATGCAGATCGTCAACGGCACCGTGCCGCGCGCCCTCAAGCGCCTCGGCTACCAGGACGAGCAGATCGAGGCGGTCGTCGCGTACATCGCCGAGCACGGCAACGTGGTGGACGCGCCGGGTCTGAAGGCCGAGCACTACGAGGTCTTCGACTGCGCGATGGGCGAGCGGGTCATCTCGGCCATGGGTCACGTCCGGATGATGGCCGCGATCCAGCCGTGGATCTCCGGCGCCATCTCCAAGACGGTGAACATGCCGGAGTCCGCGACCGTCGAGGAGATCGAGGAGATCTACTTCGAGGCGTGGAAGATGGGCGTCAAGGCGCTCGCCATCTACCGCGACAACTGCAAGGTCGGCCAGCCGCTCTCCGCCAAGAAGAAGGACGAGGAGAAGAAGGCCGACGAGGCTCCCGTCGCGGTCCAGAAGGTCGTCGAGTACCGCCCGGTCCGCAAGCGCCTGCCCAAGGGCCGCCCGGGCATCACCACCTCCTTCACGGTCGGTGGCGCCGAGGGCTACATGACCGCCAACTCCTACCCGGACGACGGCCTCGGCGAGGTCTTCCTGAAGATGTCCAAGCAGGGCTCGACCCTCGCGGGCATGATGGACGCCTTCTCGATCGCCGTCTCGGTCGGCCTCCAGTACGGCGTGCCGCTGGAGACCTACGTCTCGAAGTTCACCAACATGCGCTTCGAGCCGGCCGGTCTGACCGACGACCCGGACGTGCGGATGGCGCAGTCGATCGTCGACTACATCTTCCGCCGCCTGGCGCTGGACTTCCTGCCGTTCGAGACCCGCTCGGCGCTCGGCATCCACTCCGTCGAGGAGCGCCAGCGCCACCTGGAGACCGGCTCCTACGAGCCGCTGGAGGCGGAGGAGCTGGACACCGAGACGCTCGCCCAGTCCGCCCCGGTGACCGCCAAGCCCGCCGCCGCCCCGGCCCCGGTCGCCGCCCCGGCACCGAAGGCCACCCCGGCGCAGGCCCACAACTCGACCGAGCTGATCGAGATCCAGCTGGGCCTGAACGCCGACGCGCCGCTCTGCTTCTCCTGCGGCACCAAGATGCGCCGGGCCGGCAGCTGCTACCTCTGCGAGGGCTGCGGCTCCACCAGCGGCTGCAGCTGAAAACGGGCGGAATTGCGTCTGATGCATCACTGAGCATCGGCTGCTGAGATCGTAGACCTGCAGGTAGACGAGGGGATCACCCACCGGGTGGTCCCCTCGTTGCCGTGTCTGACCTGCGGCGCTCTGACTTGGGCGTAACCGATGCATCGATGTTGCGTTGAATGCATCGTGACGAGAACGGCAAACCTGCCCGGATCGGCGTCGCTGGTAATGGCCTCGGGTGTCGTGCACCTCGACCCGCCGCCGGCGGTGTTCAGGGCGATGCTTGAGGGCTGGGCGGTTCAGCAGCGAACCCGGTTCCTGAAGGCCACGACGATCCAGGCCCGCATTGAGCTGGTGAAGCGCTTCGCGGCCTACACCAACCAGTACCCATGGCAGTGGCAGGCGGCCGAGGTGGAAGCCTTCATCGATCACCTGCGCTCGCAGTCGCACCCGATCGTGGTTTCGACGGCGCGTGGCTACCAGAACACGCTGCGGCTGTTCATGGAGTACGTCACCGACTCCCGCTATGGGTGGCAGCGCTTGTGTGAGGACGAGTTCGGACAGGTTCCGACGCAGATCCTGCACGAGTGGAACTCCGTCGCACACGTCACGGAGTTCGAGGGGGATCCGCGTCGGCGCCCCTTGACCTACGACGAGGTCCAGGCCCTGTTCGATGCTGCGGACGGGCGAGTGCAGGAGATTCGGGACCGTGGCCGAAAAGGCGCTCTCGCTGCGATGCGGGACGCCGCACTGCTCAAGACGGTCTATGCGTTCGGGCTGCGTCGGCGTGAGGCATGGGGGCTGGACCTGACGGACCTTCGTCACAACCCAAAGGCCGTTCAGTACGGCCGCTTCGGGGCCTTGTTCGTGCGCTGGGGCAAGTCGTCTCGGGGGAGCCAGCCGAAGCGGCGGACCGTGCTGACAGTGCCGGAGATGGACTGGATTGTTCCGGTCCTTGACCAGTGGCTAGACGAGGCCCGCCCACTGTTCAATCCGGGGAAGCTCCCGGCCCTGTGGGTGACCGAGCGCTGTGATCGCCTCTCACGCCGGTCGGTCAATGAGGCGTTCGTAGATGCGCGAGACGCCGCTGGCCTTCCAGCAGAACTGGACTTGCATTGTCTGCGCCACTCGTACGTCACGCACTTGATCGAGTTCGACTACCCCGAGCGGTTCGTCCAGGACCAGGTAGGCCATGAGTATGCCTCTACGACTGCGCTCTACACCGGGGTCGGCGATGAGTACAGAAACCGTCTGCTGAAGCGTTCGCTGGAGCGGCAGGGCAAGCTGTGGGGTGCATCGTGATCCGCAAGATGGGTTACCACTGGCACCTACGTCAGGTCATGGCCGAGCGTGGCATGTTCGCCACTACGGACCTGGTGCCCCTGCTCGCCGAGCGCGGTGTGCACCTTTCCCGGGAGCAGGTCTTCCGCATGGTCACCCAGGCACCACAGCGGATGTCCATGGATACTCTTGCGGCGCTCTGCGACATCCTGGACTGCCAGGTGCAGGACTTGATCGAAATCACCGTGGTCCACCAGCAGTTGCGGAAGACGGGCACCGCCGCGCCGACCAATGCAGCGCCGGAGATCCGTCGAACCTCCATCCGGCGTCCGGAGGGACTGTGAGCATCCCGGCGGAGATCCGGACCGCCCTTGTAGACACCCTTCACACCCTCCTGCCTGCGGCTGACACCGGCTATCTCGCGGCGCGGTTGGACGAATTGCGGGTCCGTCGCGCAGGCGCCAGTGAGTTGCTGGTCTACCTCCAGACGCATCCTGACGCCCTCATCTCGGGGAAGTCGGATGGCCCGGCCTCTCGGCTACGGTTGCTGGACTCCATGGCCGCTGACCATTCAAGTGTCCGACGCGCCCGCTGTGTCGCCTGTGCCCGGGAGAAGGCCCTCCGGCATCTAGCGGAGGATGGCCGCTTCTGCACCTACTGCTACTGCCAACAGCACCTTCGCCCCTGCACACGCTGCGGCGAACTCCGGCAAGTCGCCCGGCGAGATACCGATGGGCAACCGGTCTGCCAGACGTGCCTCCAGCGAGACACCTCCTTCTGGGAGGAATGCTCTGTCTGCGGCAGGACAAGACGAGTGGCTGCACGACGGGACGGAAGCCCAATGTGCCAAACCTGTTTGCCGCGTCGCCCTCGGCCATGCTGCTCGTGTGGCCGCGATATGCCTGTCCACGCAGTCACTGACAACGGACCCTTGTGCTCACGTTGCTACCACCTCGCCCGTGTAGCCGAGTGTGAACACTGCGGTCGGATCCAATCGAGTGTCCGCCGAGACAGGGCGACGGGTGCCAGGCTGTGTGGCCGCTGTTGGGTTCCACCCGTGCTCGTCTGCATCGACTGCGGACAACAGCGGCGTTGCCGAGACGGGCTGGCGACGGGCCAGCCGCGCTGTGGGTCTTGCCGCGGGCGCGGTCGACCCCGAAAGCTCTGCGCATCGTGCAACAAGGAACGGCGGATCCATTCCCGCCTTCCTCTCGGCAATGTCTGCGGCTCGTGCCACACCAAGATCCGACACCGCCCGGCGGCCTGTGCCCAGTGCGCGGAACGCCGCCCGCTCATCGGCCTCGACGCCTCCGGACAGAAAGTCTGCGGTCCGTGCGCTGGCGACGCCCGCGAGTGGATCTGCACGCGCTGCGGCCGCTTCGACGCCCTTTTCTCCGACAGACAGTGCCCGCGATGCGTTGTCGAGCGGCGCCTGCGGAGCCTTCTGTCCGACCAGAACGGGCAGGTCCGGCCCCAGCTCGAACCCCTCCTCGCTCTCCTGACCACTGAGTCCGACGCCTACCAGGTCTTGCTACTGCTCTATCGCGCCGAGTGGCTGAGCCTTCTGGGCCGCCTCGCCCGCGAGCACGAGGAGATCACCCACGCCGTCCTCGACGACCTTCCGCCCCGACAACACGTCCACTATCTGCGACGCGCCTTGATGGCCTCCGGGATTCTCCCCGACCGCGACGAGTACCTCGACAGTGTTCCCTCCTGGCTGGAAGCCATGCTGGCCAAGCAGGCACCGCACATCGCCCGGCTCATCCGCCCCTACGCCTCATGGTCCGTACTGAGGCGGGCACGCAGCCGCAGCCAGCATCACGAATCCACCCCGAGCGTTCGAAAATACGCACGGGCCCGCATCCTCATCGCGATCAACTTCCTGACCTGGCTCGACGGGTGCAACCTCACTCTGGGGACAGCAACCCAAGCACATGTTGACGCCTGGCTGGACGGCGGAACCACCACGCATAACCGCCTTCGGGACTTCCTCCTTTGGGCTCACAGCCGGCGGCTCGCCGCCGAACTCGCTGTTCCCTGGCTTGGAAGCCGAGAAGATCCCGAAGAAATTCTCACCGACGACCACCGCTGGCAACTGCTACGGCAATGCCTGAGCAACGAGGAGATCCCGCTGCAACTGCGGGTTGCCGGGAGCCTCGTCCTCCTCTACGGCCAAGTACCCCAGCACATCGTCAGGATCACTCGTCCGCAGCTCACCAGGAAGGGAGCGCACACCTACCTGACCCTTGAGCAGAGCCCCATGCTTCTCCCAACGCCGCTGGCTGACCTATTCCAACGACTCTCCGCCGAACCGGTCACCAGCCGCTCCGCCCTGCACGGACTGGGCATGGACAGTCAACTGCTTTTCCCCGGCACTGGCCCCGGAGGCGGAATGGACCACGGACGACTCACACTCAAGCTCAATCAACTCGGCATCCGGGTACGCCCGGCCCGCAACGGCGCCTTGTGCGCACTGGCTAGCGACCTACCCGCTGCCGTTCTTGCCGACCTCCTTGGTATTCACATCACTACCGCCGTCCGCTGGGTCAGACTGGTCAAGCGTGACTGGACCAGCTATCTCGCCTCTCGTGACTCTTCGACGCAGGTGGGAGGCTAAGGTCTGTCCATGGAGCCTGCGGGCAGAGGTATTTGGCCGAGTTGGGCGCGGTTAGGACCACGGGTCGTCGCAGCCAACTTCGGTGTCAGGCGTGTCGGGGTGCAGCATGGCGCGTAGGCAGCGGTGCAAGCCGCTGCTTCTGCCGTTCTCGACTGCGCGCATCCACGGCAGCGGTGCCATCAGCTGAACTGTCTCGTCGGTCGTGAGGTCGTCCAGCATAGTGCGTAGCTCGTCCGGGATCGGCTCGTCGGTGAGGCACATCCACCCCAGCGCGGCGCTCACGCGTACCTCGGGCGGCCGTGCGGGGTCAGACCAGCAAGCCTGAATCCACGCCGTCGTCTGCGACTCCCGGTGCGCCCGGGCCAACTCCGCGATTGCCAGTACCAGGCCCGCGCATACGGCCGGGTCGTGCTCGGCGAGCAAGCGGGCGTGGAACGCGGTGAGGATGTCCTGCGCGCGGCCGGAGGCGGCCGCCAGTACGTAGGCACTGGCGATGCGCACCGTGACCTCGGGATCGTCGAGGAGAGGCAGAAGGAGGTCCGTGTCTGCGGCGATCGCGTAGCGGGAGGCCTGCACTGACCAGTTCTGCAGGTATCCAGTGACCTCGAACGACCATTCGCCATCGCCGCGGAACCGCAACATGTCAGCACGCGTGCACACACCCTGGTGCCGCATGCGCGCCCCTTCGGCCGCCACGGCCAGAGCCTCGGCGTGGCCGGCCTCCGAGGAGGCTCCGACCCGGATCAGGAAGGGCACCGCTGGCGCCACCGCCGCCCTCATGTCGTTGGCACACATGCCGATGAGCATGCCGAGGGCGCCGTGGACGGCGGCAGGTTCGCCCGAGCGCAGCCGCTCCAGGTTCTCTCGAACACGGATGCCGTCCGGGAACCGGTCCCATGGCACCTCCTCCAGCAGGAATCCGTCCTTGGCCTCGGGCCGGATACCGGCCACTACTGCACGGACGTCGAGGGGTCCTCCAGCCTGATCCAGCGGATCCCCGTCCACGAAGGCTCGTACCACTGCCCGGTATGCCGGGTCGTTCTCCCACCAATGCACCCCGCGACCTCCACGGCATTTCCTCCGGCAGACGCATGGCGCTGAAGGACCGGATCGAACGTGTGGCTGATCATGCCAGCAGCCGCGGACAGCGCCCTGTGGCGGCAGCACGCGAGCGCTCGGAGGCCGTAGCGGCACAGGATTAGCGCAGGCCAGGAATAAGTACGCTCCGCCAGTAGCGGAGCCCGCACCTCGGGGTGAGGTGAGCGACCGCTGAAGGCGGGGCGAGGACAGGTGATGTCCTCGCCCCGCCTTTTCGGCTTTCCGTCAGCTCTGGTCGACACCCCGAGGGTGCGGGCGGCAGGGCGGCAGGGCGGCAGGGCGGTGGAGGTGGCGACGGGGTGAGGGGATGGGGATTGACTGGTACACGGAGCGTGGCTGGAAGAGACTGACCGTCAAACTGTCAGTTGAGCACATCGTATGAATGGATATGATCGGCCGACTGCGTGAACCGAATCACCGCCCGGAGACGTTCCACGACGTCGGCCGGGCGGTCGCGCATTCGCCCGACTTCTGCCGAGGACACCGCACCGATGACAGAAACCTCCAGCCCCGACAGTGGGCTCCGCCGTCGAGCCGACGTGCGTACCAAGGCCCTGGTGGCCGCCGCCGCCCTGCTGGCGGCGGTGGCCGGGCCGGTCGGGGTGATGCGGGCCTTCGACGCCGGGCAGCCGCTGACCGCGGCCGCCGTGGCGGCGGTCACCGTGCTCTGGCTGATCGCCGTCCGGCAGGCCGGCAGCGCCACCGAACGGGCCCACCGGCTGGAGCGGGAGCTGAGCTCGACGGGCGACGACTCGATGGCGGCCCTCATCGTCGCCGGCGCGGCCAAGCAGAGCGAGACGGCCGCCAAGGCCAGGGCCGCCGCCGCGGAGGCCGAACGGGACGAGGCCCGGGCCGGGCTGGCCCGGGCCGAGGAGGAGGCCGCGGCCGCCCGCGCCGAGGCGGCCCGGGCCCGGGCGGAGGCCGCGACCGAGCGCGCCGAGCGGGCCGCCCTGGACCGGCTCGCTGACGAGGTACTGCCCGAGGTGGTGAAGCGGTTGCGGAGCGGTGCCACCGTGGACGCCGCGCTGGCCGCCCACCGCGACCACCCCCAGCGCGCGCTGCTGCGCGCCGTCGCCGAGGAGGTCGGCCGCGGCGAGCGGCTGCGGGCCGCCGCCCTGGCGGTCTGCGCGACCGCCGCCGGCCGGGTGCAGGCGCTGGCCACGAGCATGCACGCGGAACTGCGCGAGATGCAGCACCGGCACGACGAGGAGGTCCTCGGCGACCTGCTGCGCCTGGACCACTCGACCGCCCAGGCGGGCCGGATGGCCGACAGCATCGCGGTGCTCACCGGCGCCCGCTCCGGCCGGCGCTGGGGCAGGCCGATCGCGGTGGAGTCGGTGCTGCGCGGCGCGCTCGGCCGGATTGGGGCCTACCAGCGCGTCCGGCTGCACAACGCGAGCACGGCCGCGGTGGCCGGGTTCGCCGCCGAGGGCGTGATGCACGCGCTCGCCGAACTGCTGGACAACGCGACCACCTTCTCCGCCCCGCCGGCCGAGGTGCACGTCTACGTCGAGGAGGTGCCGGCCGGTCTGGCGATCACTGTCGAGGACAGCGGCCTGGGCCTGAGCGACAGCTGGCTGCGCCGGGCCGAGCAGGCCGTGTCGGCCGAGGCGCTGGACCTCACCACACTCTCGGCGGGCACCCGGATCGGCCTCGCGGTGGTCGGGGTGCTGGCCCGCAAGCACGGGTTGCAGGTCTCCTTCCGGCCGTCGGCGCGCGGCGGCACCGGCGTGGTGATGCTGATCCCGCAGCAGCTGGTCAGCCACCCCGCGACGGTGCCCGCCCCGGTGCCCGCGCCGGTCGAGCGGGCCGTCGCCGCGAGCCCGCGCCCCGCGCTGACGCCCGCGCTGACCCCGTCCCGTCCGGCTCCGGCCGCGCCCGTCGCCGCCCCGGTGCCGGCCACCCCGGTGCCGTCCGCCGTCGTCCCCGAGGCGGCCCGGAACACCGACAGCGGCCTGCCGCAGCGCCGCCGCGGCCAGACCCTGACCGCCGCCTCCCCGGCGGCGGCCCCCGCCGAGCGGCCCGCTCGTCCCGACGGGGTGAGCGCCGCGGCCCGGTTCGGCGCCTTCCGCCGGGCCGCCCTGCCGGCCGCGGACGCCCCCGCCCCGGCCACCGGTGCCCCCGCACCGGCTGTCGACACCCCGGCCATCGACACCCCGGCCACGACCGCCGGTGCCCCCGCTTCGGCCCGCGACACCCCGGGAACCCGGTCCGCCACGGACCACGCGTCCGACGCCTCCCCCGTCACCGAGAAGGACTTCTGATGAGCAGTGCCACCGACCGCGACCTCGACTGGCTGTTGGAGAACCTGCTGACCAACACCCCCGGCACCCGGCACGCCCTGGTGCTCTCCGCCGACGGCCTCAAGCTCTGCCACACCTCCGGGCTCGGCAACGACCAGGCCGACCAGCTCTCCGCGATCGCCTCCGGCCTGCAGAGCCTGGCGCACGGCGCGTCCATCGAGTTCGGTGACGGCACCGGCGGTGTGCGGCAGTCGATGACCGAGTTCCACGGCGGCGTGCTCTGCATCGTGGCGGCCGGCGAGGGCGCCCACCTCGCGGTGGTCACCGACGAGGACGCCGACGTGGGCGTGGTCGGCCACAACATGCACGGGCTGATCGAGCAGATCGGCGTCCACCTCAGCGCCCCGGCCCGCGAGGGCGACGACGGGGCGGAAGGCCCGGTGGACGACGGGAGCGCCCGGGCATGAGCGGGCCCGGGGGGAACACCGACGGACGGAAGGTCGGGGCGGGCCGGGACGACGACCCGGACCGCCTGTACACCATCACCCGGGGCCGCAGCCGGGCCCCGGAGAACGCGTTCGACCTGGTCACGCTGATCGTCGCCGAGCAGGAGCCGGCGCCGGGCATGCAGTCGGAGCACACGCGCATCCTGCGGATGTGCGAGGCGCCGATCGCCGTGGTCGAGGTCGCCGCGGAGCTGGCGCTGCCGGTGTCGGTGGTGAAGATCCTCCTCGGCGACCTGCTGGAGGCCGGGTCGATCACCGCCCGCCACCCCCGGTTCGCACCGAACAAGGCCCGGCTGCCCGATCTCGACACGCTGAAGCAGGTACTGCATGGACTCCAACAGCTCTGAGGGCCAGGACCCGCGTCCGGGCGGGTGGACGCCGCTGCGCCGGACCGCCGACAACGCGCTGAAGGTCGTCGTGGTCGGCGGCTTCGGCGTGGGCAAGACCACCCTGGTCGGCGCGGTCAGCGAGATCCGTCCGCTGAACACCGAGGAGACCATGACCAGGGCCGGGGAGGGGATCGACGATCCCACCGGCGCCTGGGGCAAGCGCTCTACCACGGTCGCCTTCGACTTCGGCCGGATCACCCTCTCCGCCAGCCAGGTGCTGTACCTGTTCGGCGCGCCGGGGCAGGAGCGGTTCTGGTTCCTCTGGGACCGGCTGTTCTCCGGCGCCCTCGGGGCCGTCGTCCTGGTGGACACCCGGCGGCTCGCGGACTCCTGGTACGCCATCGACCGGCTGGAGCACCACGGCACGCCCTTCGTCGTCGCCCGCAACAACTTCGGCGACCCGACCCACACCCTGGACCAGGTTCGCGAGGCGCTCGACCTGTCGCCCGAGGTGCCGCTGGTGGACTGTGACGCCCGGGACCGGGAGTCCAGCAAGCAGGTGCTGATCGAGCTGGTCCGCCACCTGACCGCCCGGGTCGAGGCCGAGGCGGCGGGCACCCCCGTCGTCGTCGCTGCCGCCCCCGTCCTTGAGGAGAGCACCCCGTGACCCAGCCCGCCGCCACCCCGCCGCCGGGCTGCCCGGCGCACGCCGGCGCCACCCCGTTGTACGGGCCGCGCTTCCAGACCGACCCCTCCCAGGTCTACCGGGAGATGCGGACGGCGCACGGCCCGGTCGCACCGGTCGAGCTTGCCGGCGGCGTGCCGGCCTGGCTGGTCATCGGCTACCGCGAGCTCCAGCTGGTGACCGGTCAGCCGCAGCTGTTCGGCCGGAACTCCACCCGCTGGACCGGCTGGGCGACCATCCCCGAGGACTGGCCGCTGAAGCCGATGATGGCCCCGGTGCCGTCGATCATCTACGCCGAGGGCGAGGAGCACGTCCGGCGCTCGCGGGCGGTCACCGACGCGCTGGCCGCCGTCGACCCGTACGAGCTGCGCAAGCACTGCGAGGAGCTGGCCGACCAGCTGATCGACGAGTTCGCCGGGCGCGGCGAGGCCGACCTGGTCGCCGAGTACGCCCACCGGCTGCCGCTGCTGGTGCTCTGCCGGGTGCTCGGGGTGAGCGAGGAGCAGGCGCCGGTGCTCATCGACGGGCTGCTGACCATGCTGGACGGCGGCCCCGACGCGGCCGCCGGCGCGCAGCGGCTGCTCGCCGTGATGCAGGAGGTGGTCGAGGAGAAGGCCGGGTACCCGGGGGACGACGTCCCCTCGCGGATGCTGGCGCACGAGGCCGGGCTGAACCACGACGAGATCATGCGGGACCTGCGGGTGATGCTGATCGCCGGCCACCAGCCGACCTCGTACTGGATCTCCAACGCGCTGCGGCTGATGCTCACCGACGAGCGCTTCGCCGCCTCGCTGTCGGGCGGGCGGCGCAGCGTCAGCCAGGCGCTGAACGAGGCGCTCTGGGAGGACACCCCGACGCAGATCTTCGCCGGCCGCTGGGCGATCCGGGACACCCAGCTCGGCGGGCAGCGGATCGCCGCCGGGGACATGCTGCTGCTGGGCTACGCGGGGGCCAACGCGGACCCGTCGGTGCGGCAGGCGGACGGCCGGCCGGCCGAGGGCAACCGGGCGTACCTGAGCTACTCGTACGGCGAGCACGGCTGTCCGTTCCCGGCGCAGGAGGCGGCCGAGGTGATCGCGACGACGGCGGTCGAGGTGCTGCTGGACCGGCTGCCGGACCTGCGGCTGGCGGTGGCGGAGCACGCGCTGGTGTGGCGGCCGTCGGCCTGGGTGCGCGGGCTGGTGGCGCTGCCGGTGTCGTTCACCCCGGGGTACGCGGGCTGAGCCCCGCGCACCCGACCTAGGGCCTGTCCGGCCCGCGCGGCCCGGGCGCCCGATGGCAGGGCCCCGGGACCGCCGGGCCGCCGTACCGGAACCGAGAGAGAGCAGTAGCCGATGAGCCCCACCGCCCCCGCCCCGTTCGTCCTCGATCCGCTGGCCCGCGACAACGCCGCCGAGGGCGCGCTGCTGCGTGCCGCCGGCCCGGTGGTGCCGGTGGAGCTGCCGGGCGGCGTCGCCGCCTGGGCGGTGACCAGGCACGCGGCCGCCCGTGAGCTGCTGACCGACGCCCGGCTGGTGAAGGACGCCCGGCACTGGGCGGCCTTCCAGCGCGGCGACGTGCCGAAGACCTGGCCGCTGATCGGCCTGGCGGTGCCCGGTCCGAGCATGGTGACCACCGACGGCGCCGAGCACCGGCGGCTGCGGGCCCTGGTGGCGCACGCGTTCACCCCGCGCCAGGTGGAGCTGATGCGCCCGCAGGTCGAGGTGATCACCCGGGAGCTGCTGGACACCCTGGAGACCCTGGCGGACCGTGAGCCGGTGGTGGACCTGAAGTCCGCCTTCGCCTTCCCGCTGCCGATGACGGTGATCTGCTCGCTGCTCGGCGTCCCGGAGTCGGAGCACGACCATCTGCGCGACCTCTACGAGCGGTTCTTCGGCGCCCGCCCGAACCCGGAGGGCATCCAGGCGACCATCGCCGGGCTGAACGCCTTCGTCAACGGCCTGGTGGCGCAGCGCCGTTCGGCCCCCGGTGACGACCTGGCGAGCGTGCTGCTGCTGGCCGACGCCGAGGGCGGCGCGCTGACCGACGCGGAGGCGGCGGCCACCCTGCGGGTGATCATCGCGGCGGGTCACGAGACCACGGTGAACCTCATCGGCAACGCGGTGCGGGCGCTGCTGTCCCACCCGGACCAGCTGGCGCTGGTGCGGGCCGGCAAGGTCGGCTGGGACGCGGTGGTGGAGGAGTCGCTCCGCTGGACGCCGCCGACCAGCAACTTCCTGTTCCGGTTCACCTCCGAGGACGTGGCGGTGGGCGACACGGTGATCCCGGCGGGGGAGCCGGTGCTGATCTCGTACAACGCGATCGGCCGGGACCCGGCGCAGTACGGGGTGACCGCCGAGGTGTTCGACGTGACCAGGGACCCGATCCGGCACGTGTCCTTCGGGTACGGTCCGCACGTCTGCCCGGGCTCGCCGCTGGCCCGTCTTGAGGCGGGGATCGCGCTGCCGGCGCTGTTCGAGCGCTTCCCGGACCTGGCGCTGGCGGTGCCGGACGAGGAACTGCGGCCGAGCGGGTCGCTGGTGGTGAACGCGCTGAAGGAGCTGCCGGTCCGGCTGTTCTGACGTCCGGCTGTGGCAGCGGCCCCGTCCGGTCCTCCGGGCGGGGCCGTCGTCGTGCGGCTCCGGGGCGGGGCCGGTCGTGCGGTTTCGGGCGGGCCGGGTCACAACTGGGGCACGCGAGGAGGAAGGGCGTACCTGGACCTTGGCGGCACGTGTCGACTGCGTTAACGTCGTCGGACCGACCGGCCGCCGCGTCCATGTCCAATGTCGAACTCCGGTACAGCGCAATGTCGTTCTGTCGAAAAGCCGAGCGTTCACGCCCTGGCGAGGAGGACCGCATTGACTTCCACCCCGACCGTGCCGTCCACGACTGCGCCACCCACGCCCGCCCGCCGTCCCCGGCGCCGCCCGTTCGCCGCGGTGGCCCTGCTGGCCGCCGTGGCCCTGACCGCGGCCTGCTCCAACAGCTCCGACAAATCGGGGGGTTCGGACGGCGGCGGCAACCAGACCCTGTCCGGTGACTGCGCCCGCTTCCAGCCGTACGCCGGCCACGGGGGCACCACGGTGACGGTCTTCGCCTCGATCCTCAGCCCCGAGTCGGACAACCTGGAGAAGTCCTGGGCCGACTTCAGCCGCTGCACCGGCATCCGGATCAGCTACGAGGGCAGCAACGACTTCGAGTCCCAACTGCCGGTGCGGGTGAGCGGCGGCAACGCCCCGGACTTCGCGATCGTCCCGCAGCCCGGCCTGCTGGCGCAGATGGTCAAGAGCGGCAAGGTGGTCAAGCCTCCGCAGCAGACCGTGGCGAACCAGGACAAGTGGAGCCCGGTCTGGAAGACCTACGGCTCGGTCAACGGCACCTTCTACGCGGCGCCGATGAGCGCCAACATGAAGTCCCTGGTCTGGTACTCGCCCAAGGCCTTCAAGCAGGCCGGCTACGAGGCGCCGAAGACCTGGGCCGACCTCATGGCGCTCAGCGACCGGATCGCCAAGGCGGGCGGCGCCAAGCCGTGGTGCGGCGGCATCGCCTCCGGCACGGCCACCGGCTGGCCGGCCACCGACTGGCTGGAGGAGGTGGTCCTCGGTTCGTACGGCGGCGAGGTGTACGACCAGTGGGTGAACCACCAGGTGAAGTTCTCCGACCCGAAGATCGCCGCGGCGATGAAGACGGTCGCCGAGTGGATGCAGAACCCGGCCTGGGTCAACGGCGGCTACGGTGACGTGAAGTCGATCGCCACCACGACCTTCCAGGACGCGGGCGCGCCGATCCTCACCGGCAAGTGCCTGATGCTCCAGCAGGCGTCGTTCTACAAGGCGCAGTGGCCGAAGGAGACCAAGATCGGGCCGGATGGCGACATCTTCGCCTTCCACCTGCCGGCGGTGAACCCGTCGGTGCCCAACCCGGTCGAGGGCGGCGGGGAGTTCCTCACCGCGTTCGCGAGCCGCCCGGAGGTGCAGGCGGTGCAGAACTACCTGTCCAGCGCCGACTGGGCGAGCAGCCGGGTCAAGACCGCGACCGGCTGGGTTTCGGCCAACCAGGGCGTGGACAAGAGCCTGTACACCGATCCGATCGACCGGATCTCCGCCGACGCGCTGACCGACCCGGCGGCGACCTTCCGGTTCGACGGTTCGGACCTCATGCCGGCCGCGGTCGGTGCCGGGCAGGAGTGGAAGTCGCTCACCGCCTGGTTCGCCGAGGGGCAGTCGATCCAGAAGACCGCCGCGGACATCGACGCCGCCTGGCCGCAGTAGCGGCGCGCGTCGCAGGACCACCTGTCGCAGGGCGGTGCGGGGCCACCCACCCGCACCGCCCACCCCTCCGCGCCTCGGCGTCCCGCCTTCGCCGCGCGCGCTTCCCCGGTACGCCGCTCCTCCCGGTACCCCGCTCCTCCCGGTTCCCCGTTCCGCCCTCCGTAGGGAAAGGACGTCACGCCATGTCCCTCGCCGCCGGTGCCTGGGGCGACGCGATGGTCAAGTTCGGCAACGGCCTCGGTGCGATCGCCGGCTTCCTCGGCATCCTGTTGCTGGTCTTCCTGGCCGCCGGCCGCGCCTCCGGCCGGCTCGCCCGCCCGCTGGCCGTCCTGGTCCTGCTCGGCCCGGCGCTGGTCCTGCTGCTGCTCGGCCTGGTCGCGCCGCTGGTCCGCACCGTCTATCTGAGCCTCTACAGCGACGACAGCAGCCGGTTCGTCGGCGGCGAGAACTTCGGCTGGGCGTTCACCAGCGACTCGGTGCGCGAGGTGCTGGTCAACACCCTGCTCTGGCTGGTGATCGCGCCGCTGGCGGCCACCGGGCTGGGTCTCGTGCTGGCCCTGCTGGTGGACCGGATGCGCGGCCAGGCCGTCTACAAGTCGCTGATCTTCATGCCGATGGCGATCTCGCTGGTCGGCGCCTCGATCATCTTCAAGTTCGTCTACGAGTCGCGCGACCCCTCGCAGCAGCAGATCGGCCTGCTCAGCCAGTTGGCGATCGCCGTGGGCTGGGACGATCCGCCGAACTGGATGCTCTCCCAGCCGCTCAACACCTTCCTGCTGATGGCCGTCATGGTGTGGGTGCAGACCGGCTTCGCCATGGTCGTGCTCTCCGCGGCCATCAAGGCGATCCCGGACGAGGTCACCGAGGCGGCCCGGCTGGACGGCGCCCAGGGGGTGCGGTTGTTCTGGTACGTCACCGTGCCGATGATCCGCACCACGGTGGTGGTGGTGCTGACCACGGTGATGATCACCACGCTGAAGGCCTTCGACATCGTCCGCACCATGACCGGCGGCAACTTCGGCACCCAGGTGCTGGCCAACGAGATGTACTCGCAGTCCTTCGTCCAGTTCAACACCGGGCGGGGCAGCGCGCTGGCGGTGATCCTCTTCCTCGCGGTGCTGCCGCTGGTGGCCTACAACATCATCCAGCTGCGCAAGGAGCGTGCGGTCCGATGAGCGTACGTCGGGACGGCGGCGCCGTCCGGAAGGCCTTCTCCTCCCCGCTGGCCTCGGTCTTCGTGATCGTGGTGACGGTGCTGTGGACCGTCCCCACCCTCGGGCTGCTGGTCACCTCGCTGCGTCCCAAACGGGACGTCACCGCCGACGGCTGGTGGAACGCCCTGCTCCATCCGGACCTCGGCCTGGACAACTACCACACGGTGCTGTTCGAGGGCGGTTCCGGCGTCTCCACCGGTCTGATGCCCTTCCTGGTGAACTCGCTGGCGATCAGCGTGCCGGCCACGCTCTTCCCGCTGGCGCTGGCGGCGATGGCGGCCTACGCGCTGGCCTGGGTGCGGTTCCGGGGCAGCGACACCCTGTTCTTCGTGGTCTTCGCGCTCCAGGTGGTGCCGCTGCAGATGGCGCTGATCCCGCTGCTCCAGCTGTTCTCGGGCGGCGCTCACCTGGGCTCCCTGACGCTGCTGCCGGCGCTGGACCTCAAGGGCACCTACGCGCCGGTCTGGCTGGCGCACACGATGTTCGCGCTGCCGCTGGCGATCTTCCTGCTGCACAACTTCATCGCCCAGCTGCCGCGCGACCTCATGGAGGCGGCGGTGGTGGACGGCGCCTCGCACTTCAAGATCTTCCGCTCGATCGTGCTGCCGCTCTGCACCCCCGCGCTGGCCTCGTTCGCGATCTTCCAGTTCCTCTGGGTCTGGAACGACCTGCTGGTGGCGCTCACCTTCGCCGGCGGGACGCCGGAGGTCGCGCCGATGACGGTCCGGCTGGCGCAGCTGTCCGGCTCCTTCGGCGGGCGGTGGGAACTGCTCACGGCGGGGGCGTTCCTGTCGATCGTGATCCCGCTGGCGGTGTTCTTCGCCCTCCAGCGCTACTTCGTGCGCGGTCTGCTGGCCGGCTCGGTCAAGGGGTAGGCCGCCTTGGTCTCCCGACCCCGGTCCGTGCGGCGGCTGCCCCGTTCGGCCCGGGGGAGGTCAGGGTTCCGGCCGTTCCAGGGCGAATGTGGCGATTTCGTGGACACCGTCGCCGCGTTACCGGTACACCGTTAGGGGCTGGTCGGCCGAGACGACACAGGGGGGCGGTCATGGCAGGCACGGGCACACGCCTGGGCGGGCGTACGGACAGACGCGGGCACGGGCGCGTGGACCGAGGCACGGGTCGGCGCTCCGGCGGGCACATGCGTCGCGGCTCCGGCGGGTGGTGGTGGCGGCGGGCCGGGGGTCTGCTGGCGGCCCTGACCACGGCGGCCGCGCTGGTCGCCGGCCCGGGCGCGCCCCCGGCGGCGGCCGTTACGGCGACCCTCGGCCCCACCGAGGCCGGCACCGCCGCCGACACCGCGGACTCCCACCACCTCAACGCCTCGCGCTACGTGACCGGTTCGGCCGGCGGCACGGTCAGCAGCGTCTCGGTGTACGTGGACAGCGTGGACGCCGCGCCCAACAACCGGTTCCAGACCGCGATCTACCGGGACAACGGCGGCAGCCCGGGCGCCCTGCTGGCGAACAGCGCCACCGCCACCCTCACCGGGCCCGGCTGGAACACCGTGCCGCTGACGGCCACCCTGACGGCCAACACGCCCTACTGGCTGGCCTACAACACCAACGGCTCCGGCCCCACGGTCAACAACCTGCGGTACAGCCCGGGCGGCACCAGCGTGTACGGCAACGGCGGCCAGCCGTTCGGCAGTTGGCCGGCCACCGCGGGCGCGGTCACCAGCAGCGGCCTGAGCTTCTCGATCCACGCCACCTACACCGCGGAGGCGGCCCCGCCGCCCCCGGCCCCCGGTGCCGGGCCGGGCTCGGAGGGCCCTGTCCTGCTGGTCACCAGCCAGGCCAATCCGTACACCCGGTACCTGGCGGAGATCCTCAAGGCGGAGGGCCTGAACGCCTACCGCCAGGTGGACATCTCGGCCGTGACCTCCGGGCTGCTCGCCTCCGCCGACGTGGTGCTGCTCGGCGAGATGCCGCTCACCGCCGCCCAGGCGGGCCTGTTCACCACCTGGACCAACGGCGGCGGCCGGCTGGTCGCGATGCGCCCGGACCGGCAGCTCGCGCCGCTGTTCGGGCTCACCCCGGCGGCCGGCACCCGGGCCGACGCCTACCTCAAGGTGAACACCGGCGCCGCGCCGGGCGCCGGGATCACCGGCGACACCATGGGCTACCACGGCCCCGCCGACCTCTACACGCTGAACGGCGCCACCGCCGTCGCCACCCTGTACAGCGACGCCGCGACCGCGACCGCCAACCCGGCGGTCAGCCTGCGCACGGCCGGCAGCGGCCGGGCCGCCGCCTTCAGCTACGACCTCGCCCGGTCGGTGGTGCAGACCCGCCAGGGCAACGCCGCCTGGGCCGGCCAGCAGCGCGACGGCGTCGACGGCTACGAGGCCGGCGAGATGTTCTTCGGGACGGGCGGCCAGCCCGACTGGAACGACCTGGACAAGGCGCTGATCCCGATCGCCGACGAGCAGCAGCGCCTGCTCGCCAACCTGCTCACCCAGCTCGCCTCCACCGCCAAGCCGCTGCCGCGGTTCTGGTACTTCCCGCGCGACGTCAAGGCCGTCGTGGTGATGACCGGCGACGACCACGGCGTGGGCGGTACGGCCGGCCGCTGGGACGGCTACCTCGCGCAGAGCCCGCCCGGCTGCTCGGTCGCCAACTGGGAGTGCGTCCGCGGCTCCTCGTACATCTACACGGACGACCCGCTCACCCCGGCCCAGGCCAAGGCCTACAGCGACCAGGGCTTCGAGATCGGCGTGCACGTCACCACCAACTGCCGCCCCTGGGGCAGCACCTCGGCGCTGCAGGGCTACTACCGCGACCAGTTGGCGGCGTGGCGGGCCAAGTACCCCGGCCTGCCGAACCCGTCGAGCAGCCGCACGCACTGCGTGGAGTGGGACGACTGGGCCACCCAGGCGAAGACCAAGCTGGCCAACGGGATCCGGCTGGACACCGACTACTACTTCTACCCGTCGAACTTCACCCAGGACCGGCCCGGCTACTTCAACGGCACCGGGCAGATCATGCGCTTCGCCGACACCGACGGCAGCGTGATCGACGAGTACCAGGCCACCACCCAGCTCACCGACGAGTCCGGCCAGTCCTACCCGGGCACCGTCACCACGCTGCTCGACGCCGCGTACGGGGCCAAGGGCTACTACGCGGCGCTGACCGCCAACATCCACACCGACTTCGCCGCCTCCGCCGCCTCGGACGCGGTCGTCGCCGCGGCCAAGGCGCGCGGCGTGCCGGTGGTGTCCGGCCGGCAGATGCTCACCTGGCTGGACGGGCGCAACGGCTCGGCCTTCTCCGGGCTGGCCTGGAACGGGCACGCGCTGACCTTCGACATCACCGGTGGGGCGAACGGACTGCGCGCCATGCTGCCGGTCGACGCGGCCGCCGGCACGCTGACCGGGATCACCTCCGGGGGCCGCCCGGTGCCGTACCGGGTCGAGACGGTCAAGGGCGTCGCCTACGCGTTCTTCGACGGCGCGGTCGGCTCGTACAGCGCGAGCTACGGCCAGGACACCACCGCGCCGACGGTGATCGGCACCAGCCCGGCCGGCGGCGCGACCGGGGTCGTGCCGGGCACGGCGGTGCGGTTCTCCTTCGGCGAGCCGCTGGACCAGGCGAGCGTGACCGGCGGGTCCGTCACCCTGCGGGCCACGGCCGGGGCCACGGCCGGGGGCACGGCCGGGGGCACGGCCGTCGCCGGGGCGGTGAGCTATGACGCGGCGGCGAACGGCGTGGTGTTCACACCGGGCGCCCCGCTGGCGCTGACCACCGGGTACACCGCGACCGTCCAGGGCGTCCGGGACCGCTCGGGGAACGCCCTGGCCGGCCCGTACACCTTCTCGTTCACCACCGGGGGAGCGGAGCCGCGGACGATCGGCAACACGGCGGTGGGCTCGCTGATCGACGACACCGACTCCAACCACCTGAACGGCAGCCGGGTGACCACCGGCGCCGACCCGGTGGCGCTCGCCGCGCTGAGCGTGCACGTCGGGCCGGTCGCCGCGGCGCCCGACAACCAGTACCAGCTGGCCGTCTACACCGACGAGGGCGGCTCGCCCGGCACCCTGGTCGCCGCCACGGGGTCGGGCACGCTGACCGCCAACGCGTGGAACTCGCTGCCGGTGGACCTCACGCTGAGCGCCCGTACGTCGTACTGGTTCGTCTACAACAGCAACGGCCCGAGCGCGACGGTGAACAACATGAACTACTCGACGGGCGCCGCCGGGCAGGGCGCCTACAGCAACACGGTGGTGCCGTTCGGGACGTGGCCGGCGAGCTTCGGGCCGGCGGTGAAGGACGCGTTCCAGTACTCGCTGTACGGGACGTACTGACGGCGCTGCGCCCGGTGCCTGCCCCGGTCCCGCACGGAAGGCGGTTGACCTCGGTTCAAGGGGGTGGCCGGGCCCCGGGTCCGGCTCTGTCACAGGGGTGTGACAGAGCCGGATCCGCTGTTTTTGAACTTGTTCAGAATGGTCTACAGTCGGCATCGGCCGTGGTGCCCGGTGCCGTCACCGGTGTGGTTCCGCGTGCTCGTCGGCGGACCGCCCGGAGGGTGGAGTCCGCGCGCCCACCCGACCATTGAGGGGGAACCCATGTCCGGATTCAGCACACCCGCCGCGGATGGAGTGCCGCCCCGGCCCGGTGTTGCCCCCGGTGCCGGTGCCGGTGCCGGTGTCGGTGTCGGTGGCTTCGGTGGTGCCGCTGGTCCTGGCGGTCCCGGCGGCCCCGGCGGCTTTGGTGGCCCCGGTGGCTTCGGTGGTGCCGCCGGTCCCGACCCGTACCGGGTCCCCGGTACCCCCGCGCCGCAGCCGTTCCAGTGGCTGCGGCCCAGCGATCCGGTGCGGAAGGCCCCGGCCACCGGCCGGACGGTGCTGGTGGCCCTGCTCGCCGGTCTGCTCAGCTCCTGGCTGCTGGTCGGCGGACTCGGCGTCAACCTGCTGCTCTGCGCCGCGGTCGTCACCACCGGCGCCGGGATCGCCGCCCGGGCCGCCGGCCGTCGGCCGCGCGTCTGGACCGTGCTGTGGAGCGCCCTCGCGCTCGCCCTGCTCGCCGTTCCGGCCCTGTACGAGGCGGGCTGGCCGGGGCTGCTGAGCATCGTCTGGGCCGTCGGCCTGGCCTCCCTGGCGCTGCACGGCGGCCGGCGTTGGAGCGGCGTGCTGCTCGCGCTGCCGGGCCTGCTCTGGCAGCTCGTGCCCGGCCTGGTCTGGGCCGGCGGGAGCCTGCGCGGCCGGCGCGGGGTGGGCCGCGGCCGGGTGGTGGCGGTGCTCAAGGGAATCGCGGTGGCGGCGGTGCTGCTGACCGTCTTCGGCGCGCTGTTCGCCAGCGCCGACGCGGCCATGGCCGACGTCCTGGGGAGCCTCGCCCCCAGCCTGGACCTCGGCGAGATCCCCGCCCGGGCGGCCCTGTTCGTGCTCGGCCTGGCGACCGCGCTGGGCTTCGCCCACATCGCCGCGGGCCCGCGCCGCTGGGACCGCACCCCGGTCCGGCCGGGGCGCGCCCGGGGCCGGCTGGAGTGGGCGCTGCCGCTGGCCGCGCTGAACCTGATGTTCGGCGCCTTCGTGGTGATCCAGGCGGTGGTGGTGCTCGGCGGCGCCGAGGCGATCCTGGAGCGCACCGGGATGAGCCGCTCCGAGTACGCCCGGCAGGGCTTCTGGCAGCTGCTCGTGGTCACCGTGCTGACCCTGGTGGTCGTCGCGGTCGCCAAGCGCTGGGCCCCGCGCGGCACGGAGGCCGACCGTCGGCTGGCGCGGCTGCTGCTCGGCGCGCTCTGCCTGCTCACCCTGGTGGTGGTGGCCGCGGCGCTCGGGCGGATGTGGTTCTACGTGGACGCCTCCGGCCTGACCACCCTCCGGCTCTGGGTGCTGGCGGTCGAGATCTGGTTGGGCGTCGTCTTCGTGCTGCTGATCGTGGCGGGCCTGACCCCGTCGGCCGGTTGGCTGCCGCGCGCGGCGGTGCTCAGCGCGGCGGCCGCCGCCGCGGTCTACGGACTGATGGGGCCGGACGCGATGGTCGCCGAGCAGAACGTGGCCCGCTTCGAGCGGACCGGCCAGATCGACCTGCGCAACGTCCGGGGCCTCTCGGCGGACGCCGTCCCGGCGCTGGACCGGCTGCCCGGCGACTACCGGACGTGCGCGCTGAGCGTGGTCGCGTACGGCCTCCGGGCGGACGGCCCCCTGCCCTGGTACGCCACCAGCCTGTCGGAGTCGCGGGCCCGCGCGATCCTCGCCGAGCGGCCGGTCCCCGGCCATCTCTCGGACGGGGAGAAGGCCTGCGACCGGGTGGGCATGCGCCGCGACTACGCCTTCGAGGGCTGAGCCCCCGGGGGGCCGGGGGCGGCCATGGGTGTGGGCCAGGAACGCGCGGGGCCGGTCGGGAGCGTGCTGCTCCCGACCGGCCCCACGCGTTTCCGGTATGTCTCCCCAGGCCGCAGTCGACCGGGTCAGTGCATGGCGACACCGGCGGCGTCCGACGGCAGGTCGGAGGCCTTCGCCTTGATGACGACGATGCCGATCACGAAGGCGATGCCCGCCATCACGGCACCCACGATGAAGCCGTGCGAGATGCCCTGCGCGAGCACCTCGTTGGCCGCGCCGGTGCCCTTGGGGAACTCCTGCTTCTCCGCCAGCCAGGCCTTCTGCTCCGGCGTGGCCGTGGCCATGAAGCCGGGCAGCTGGACCTTGGACTCGGCGATCGCGTAGTGCGCGAACACCGTGGTCAGGATCGACAGGCCGAGCGAACCGCCGATCTGCTGCATGGAGTTCAGCAGGCCGGAGGCGGCGCCGGTCTCCTCGCCGGAGACGCCCGCGACGGAGAGCAGCATCACCGGCACGAAGACCAGGCCCATGCCGAAACCGAAGACCACCGTGGGGCCGAGGACACCGTCCACGTAGCCGCTGTCCGCGTTCATGAAGGTCAGCCAGCTGAGCCCGATGGTGACGAGCAGCGCGCCGCCCGCCATGAACGGCTTCGGGCCGTACTTGATCTGCAGGCTGGAGGCCAGCTGGGCGGCCACGATGATCGACGCACTGATCGGCAGGAAGGCGAAGCCGGCCTTGAGCGGGCTGTAGTCCAGCGGGCCCTGCACGAAGAGCGTGATGTAGAAGAAGATGCCGAACATGGCGGCGGCCAGGCAGAGCATCATCACCAGACCGCCGGTGCGGTTCCGGTTCGCGAACAGCTTCAGCGGGGTGATCGGCTGCGCGGTGCGGGTCTCGATGACCACGAACGCGGCGATCAGGATGACGCCGACGGCGAAGGAGCCGAGCGTCACCGCGTCGGTCCAGCCGTCGGAGGCGGCGCGGATGAAGCCGTAGACCAGGCCGACCAGGCCGAGCGTCGAGGTGAGTGCGCCCGGCAGGTCGAACTTGCCCGGGTGGCGCTCCGACTCGGCGATGTAGCGCGGCGCGGCGAAGGCGATCAGGACGGCGATCGGCACGTTGACGAAGAAGACCCAGCGCCAGTCGAGGTACTCGGTGAGCACGCCGCCGGCCAGCAGGCCGATCGCGGCGCCCGAACCGGCCACCGCGGAGAACACGCCGAAGGCCCGGTTGCGTTCGGGCCCTTCCTCGAAGTTGGTCGCGATCAGGGCGAAGGCCGTCGGCGAGCAGATCGCGCCGCCGATGCCCTGGAGCGCGCGGGCGGCCAGCAGCATGCCGCCGTCCTGCGCGAAGCCGCCGAGCAGCGAGGCCAGCCCGAACAGCAGCGTGCCGGCGATGAAGACCCGGCGCCGGCCGAGGATGTCGCCCGCGCGCCCGCCGAGCAGCAGCAGGCCGCCGAAGGTCAGCGTGTAGGCGTTGATCACCCACGAGAGGTTGGTGGTGGAGAAGTCCAGCGCGTCCCTGATCTGCGGCAGGGCGATGTTCACGATGGTGGCGTCGAGCACCACCATCAGCTGCGTGGCCGCGATGACGGCGAGGGTGATGCCCTTGTTCGGGCTGCGCCCGCCCTGTGTCGGAGAGTTCTTGCTGAGTGTGTCGGAGATAGCCAAGTTGATGCCCCCTGCTGGCTACTGCTTCGTATGCTGCGGACCCCTGGGTCCGGCGTGGCCCGACGGCGTCCCGCGGGCTATGAAGGAACGGTATCGTTCACTACTGTGGACGATATCGTCGACGAGATAGTGAACGCAAGCGTTCCTTAGGATTGGTGACGATGGATCAGTTGGTGCGGCGCCAGGCGGCGGACCGCTCCGCCGACCGGAAGACCCCCCGGCCGGAGGCGGAACGGGCGCCCGAGACCGCGCGGGGCTCCTGCCCCGTCCAGACCGTGGCCGAGGCCCTGGCCCGACCGGCGCGGCGGCGCGGGCGGGAGCTGGAGGCGGCGATCTTCGAAGCGACGCTCGATCAGCTCACCTCCGGCGGGTTCGCGCGGCTGACGATGGAAGGGGTCGCCGGCGCCGCGCGGACCGGGAAGGCCGCGCTGTACCGGCGGTGGACGTCCAAGGTGGAACTGGTCATCGACGCCCTGGACTCCACTCTGCCACGCCCTACGGACACCCCGGACTTCGGGTCCGCCCGTGAGGAACTCCACTACCTCGTCGAGAGTTTCGCCTCCGTCACCCGCTCCCGGGCGGGCGGCGCCCTGAGCGCGGTGATGGCCGAGCTGGACCACGAACAGGCGGAGCTGTTCAAGGACTTCATCGCGCAGCGGATGATCGAGCCGACCAAGGGCGTGATCCTGGACATCCTCCGCCGGGGCGCCGAGCGCGGCGACGTCCGGCCGGACGCGGCCACCCCGCTGGTCGCCGACGTCGTCCCGGCGATGCTGCTGTACCGGGTGAAGGTCGGCGGGGGGCAGGTCGGTCCCGACTTCGTGGACCAACTGGTCGACGAGGTCCTGATCCCGTTGATCCGGACGTGAGCGGGACTGGAGGGCGCGACGGTCCGGACCGGGGGTGCGGAGGGGTGGCTTAGGCTGGAGTTCGACCAGCTGAACGGATCTCCAACATGCCCATCGTCCCGCCGACGCACTCCGTCGAGCGCTCGCTCCGCCGGGCCGGCGCCAAGATCGTGGTCGGCCTCGACGAGGTCGGACGCGGCGCCTGGGCCGGGCCGGTCACCGTCGGTGCGGCCGTCACCGGCCTGCGCCGGCCCCCGGAGGGGCTGACCGACTCCAAGCTGCTCACCGAACTCCGCCGCGAGGCGCTCGCGCCCGTGCTCGCCGACTGGGTCACCGCGTACGCGCTCGGTCACGCCTCCGCCGCGGAGTGCGACGAGCTCGGGATGACGGCCGCGCTGCGACTGGCCGCCGTCCGCGCGCTGGAGGCGCTGCCGGTGGAGCCGGACGCGGTGATCCTCGACGGCAAGCACGACTACCTGGGCGGGCCTTGGCGGGTGCGCACGGTGATCAAGGGCGACCAGTCGTGCATCTGCGTGTCCGCCGCCTCCGTGCTCGCCAAGGTCCACCGCGACGGCATGATGGCCGAACTCGGCGAGGCGCACCCCGAGTACGGCTTCGCCGACAACGCCGGCTACCCCTCCCCGGTCCACCGGGCCGCGCTGGAGGAGCTCGGGCCGACCGAACACCACCGCCTCTCCTGGGCCTATCTGGACGGGCTGCCCAAGTGGCGCCACCTGAAGCGGATTCGGGTGGTGCCCGGCCCCGGCGGGACGGCCGCCGCGGAGTCGGCCGGGGAGCAGCTCGCGCTCGGTTTCTGACGATACGTCGGGAAGCTTCGCCCGCGGACCGTGCGGGTCGTGGTGTCCGATGGGTGGGGCGCTGGTGCGCGTCCGACCGGCATTTGATAGATATCCGGGTATGCCTGTCTTCCCCGAGGAGCCGGAGATCAGCGAGAGCCTCCCGGGCCCCGGCGTTCCCAGCCCCCGCGAGTCGGACGCACAAGCCCGCCGCGCGCCAGCCACCGGCGGCGCGACCACTGCCGTACCGTCGGCCGCCGGCAGCGCGCCGGTCCAGGTGCCGGGCCCCCGCCCCGCGCCGCGCCCGGCGCAGCCGCGTTCGACGACCGCCCGTGCGGACCGCCCGGGGCCGTCGCCGCGGCCGAACCCGACCCCCAAGCCCGGTCCGCCGCGACCCGCGCCCCGCCCGGCGTCGGTCGAGGTGCGGCACGTCCCCGCCGTCGAGGCGGAGGCGCTGGACCGTGCCGACGAGACCGTCGACCAACTGCTGGACGCCGGCCGCGAGCCCGGCGCCGTCCTGGTGCTGACCGTCGGCGCGGCGCACCCGTGGCAGCAGCACGAACTCTCCTTCGGCGAGGAGCGCTACTGGGCGCAGCTCGCCGAGGGCGGCGACGTCTTCTACGCCGACGCCGAGCTGACCCGTCCGGTCCGCCGGCCGGTGGTCGTGCTGGTCGTCAACGGCGGCCCGGCCGACCGCGCCGCGGCGGCGTACGCCAAGGCGCTGCGGCACGCGGAGACGCTGCTGGTGGTCTGCGGCGGCACCGACCCGTCCGCCACCGGCACGCCGCTCGCCGCCGCAGGCGCACCGGCCCCGCGCAGGCTGCCCGCCTGAGACCCGTGGACGCCGCCCGCGACCCGCGGGCTCCTCGGGTCCGCGTGGGCCCGTGATCCGTCGACCGCCCGGCCCGGTACTCCCAAGGGGTGCCGGGCCTCGTCGTGCCCGCGTTCATGTCGGTGTCGGCGCCGGTGTCAGGGCCGCCGGTGGGGTGCGCGGTCGGTCAACGGCGGGTCGACCGGTCGCGGGGCGTGCGGGACCGTCGTCGGACCTGCGTCGGCCCTGCGTCGAGCCGTCACGGACCGCGGACGGGTGGCCGTCGGGTCAGCGGGTGCCGGTGCGCCGGACCGGTTCGATCGCCGTGACGCGGGCGGGCGTCCACGGGCGCTCGCCCTGGTGCGACCGCTGCGGGCGCTCGGGCGCCTGCCGCAGGGAGCGCTGGCCGCGCGCACTCTCCAGCGCCGTGCGCGGAGGCAGCTCCGTCACGGTGTGGACCGGCCCCTCCGCCCACGAACCCGCGTGCGGATTGCGGCCGCTCCGTCCGTCCCCGAGGATCTGCCAGCCGGTCGGGGTTAGGGCGACGTACGCCCCGCAGCGCAGCCCGTGCAGCGTCGCGGCGTCCCGCAGGGCCCACATCCACGCGCCGTCCTGCTCCGTCCAGCCGGCCGCACCCTCGCGGCAGCGCACCAGCACGGCGGTCCGGGTCGGGTTGGGCAGGCGCAGGTCGTGCGGGGTGACCTGGCGCAGGTGGGCGAGGATCGCGTTCCGGTGCTGCCAGCCGTCCGTGTCGTGCGGCCAGGGCGTGAAGGAGGCCGAGGCGGTCACCCGATGTTCGGGGTCCAGGACGGCGACCACGACCGTGCCCGGCTGCGGCAGGTGCCGCTGGTGCAGCTCCAGCACGAACTCGCGAGGATCGCGGAGCAGCGGGATCCCCGAGGCCGTCCAGGCCTCCAGATCGAGCACCCGTCTGGGCGACGAACTCCGGGCGAGGGGATACTGACCTCGGTCGATGCCGTTGATCACGATCCTCCTTCCCGACCCACGGGCGCGCGGGTGCATGCGTACGCCGAAGGCACGGTCCATGGGACTGGGCTCCGGGTACTGTCCAATTCTCAGGGCAGAAGGGGCGAAGCGGCAATGATGAAATGATGAACGCCGCCCGAAAGCCAACGTTCTGCCGGATATATTCCACGGTCGCGCGAAACCGGCTCGTACGCCCCCGGCCCATGATCCGGCCGCACCGCAGGGCGCTCCGAAGCATCTCGGACACCTCCGTTCCTCCCTTCCCGCGACGATCTCCCGTTGGTCCGTCCGGCGGATCCCGCCGGTCCCGGAGCCGCTGCGGGCCCCGATGACGCCGTTTCTCGTCACCGTCGGCCCCGCGCCCTCGGCCGGTCCGCTCCTTCGTCAGCCTCGCTTCCTCGTCAGCCCTGCACCGCCAGTACGAGCGGCAGCACCGCGCTCGCCCCGGCCCGGCGCAGCAGCCGGGCGGCCACGGTGACCGTCCAGCCGGAGTCGACCAGGTCGTCCACCAGCAGCACCGGTCCGCCGGCGGCGGCCAGCGCCGACTCCAGCTCCGGCGACAGGGTGAGCGCGCCCGCCAGCGCGTTCAGCCGCTGGGCGCTGTTGCTGCGCGACCCGTGCGGCGGCTGCCCGGTCGCGTACTCGATCCGGCCGAGCAGCGGCAGGCGCCCGACCTCGGCGATCCGGGCGCCGAGGCTGCCGACCAGCTGGGGCCTGGTCGAGGAGGCCATGGTGACCACGCCGACCGGCCGGTCCAGCCGGGTGCCGTCGGCCGCCGCCGGGCCGGCCCAGCCGCCCGGCCCGCGTGCCCAGTCGGCCAGCACGGTGACCAGCGCGTCCACCGCCTCGCCGGGGACCGGTCCGTCCGGGGCCTGGTCGGCGAGCAGGGACCGCAGGCGGTTGCCCCAGCCGATGTCGGAGAGGCGGCCGAGCGCCCGGCCCGTCTCGGCCTGCTCGCCCGCCGGGATGCGGCCCTTCAGCGGGACGCCCAGGGCGTCCATGCCGGTGGGCCAGAGCCGGCGCGGTTCGAAGCCGACGCCGGGCCGGCCGAGGGCGGCCCGGGCCGCCTCCAGGGCCTCCGCCGAGACCTCCGGTCCGTGCAGCGGCCCGGCGCAGTTGTCGCACCGGCCGCAGGGCACCGCCTGCTCGTCGTCCAGCTGGCGGCGCAGGAACTCCATCCGGCAGCCGGTGGCCGCCGCGTACTCGCGCATCGCCCGCTGCTCGGCCTCCCGGGAGGCCGCGACCTTGGCGTAGCGGGCGGCGTCGTACTCCCAGCTCTGGCCGGTGGCCGTCCAGCCGCCCTTGACCCGGCGGACGGCGCCGTCCACGTCGAGCACCTTGAGCATGGTCTCCAGCCGGGCGCGGCGGAGGTCCACCCGGGGCTCCAGCGCGGCGGTGGAGAGCGGCCGGCCGGCCTCGGCGAGCGCGTCGATGGTCCGGCGCACCTGCTCCTCGGGCGGGAAGGCGAGCGAGGCGAAGTAGCGCCAGATCGCCTCGTCCTCGCGGCCGGGCAGCAGCAGCACCTCCGCCCGGTCGACCCCGCGCCCGGCCCGGCCGACCTGCTGGTAGTAGGCGATCGGGGAGCTGGGGGAGCCGAGGTGGACCACGAAGCCGAGGTCGGGCTTGTCGAAGCCCATGCCGAGGGCGGAGGTGGCGACCAGCGCCTTGACCCGGTTGGCCAGCAGGTCGGCCTCGGCGGTGCGGCGCTCGGCGTCCTCGGTGCGGCCGGAGTAGGAGGCCACCGGGAAGCCGCGCTCGCGCAGGAAGGCCGTCACCTCGTCGGCGGCGGCGACCGTGAGGGTGTAGACGATGCCGGAGCCGGGCAGCCGGTCGAGGTGGTCGGCGAGCCAGGCCAGCCGGTGCGCCGGGTCGGGCAGGGTGAGCACGCCGAGGGTGAGGCTCTCGCGGTCGAGCGGGCCGCGCAGCACCAGCGCGTGCTCGTCGCCGGCGCCCGTGCCGAGCTGCTCGGCGACGTCGGCGGTGACCCGGGCGTTGGCCGTGGCGGTGGTGGCCAGCACCGGGACGCCGGGGGTGAGGTCGGCGAGCATGGTGCGCAGCCGGCGGTAGTCGGGGCGGAAGTCGTGGCCCCAGTCGGAGATGCAGTGGGCCTCGTCGACCACCAGCAGGCCGGTGGAGGCGGCGAGCTTGGGGAGCACGTGGTCGCGGAAGTCCGGGTTGTTCAGCCGCTCGGGGCTGACCAGCAGGACGTCCACGGCCCCGGCCGCGACCTCGGCCTGGACGGCGTCCCACTCGTCGGTGTTGGCGGAGTTGATGGTGCGGGCGTGGATGCCGGCCCGGGCAGCCGAGTCCACCTGGTTGCGCATCAGGGCGAGCAGCGGCGAGACGATCACCGTCGGACCGGCGCCGCGGGCCCGCAGCAGGGCGGTGGCGATGAAGTAGACGGCGGACTTGCCCCAGCCGGTGCGCTGCACCACCAGGGCCCGGCGGTGGTCGACGACCAGGGCCTCGATGGCCGTCCACTGGTCCTCGCGGAGGGTCGCGCCGGGTCCGGCCAGCTCGCGCAGGACGGCCTCGGCCCGCGCCCGGACCTCGGCGCGGTCGGCGGTGGTGGCGGTGGTGTGGGTGTTCGGCTGCTCCATGGCGTCCATGTAACCCCGAGCGACCGACAAGGGGCGAACGGCGGTGGGTGAGGAGAGGGCGAAGCCCGGAGGTATTTCATCCGTTCTTCTGCTGAACGGGCGTCACATTTCCCTCGGGAGAGTGACTCGACGCTACGCCGAACGAGGGAGGAGTTATTCACAGGCCGGGTTTATCCACAGATTCGGAGGAAGTTTTCCGGGGCTCCGAAAAATTGGTACAGCCTTCGGGCCATGACGAACGAACGCATCGCGCTTCCCTTCGGCGAGGGCCCCGGGGGCCGTCCGATCACCATGCGGGGCCCGGCCGACATGGCCGAGGCGCTGCCCTACCTGCTCGGCTTCTTCCCCGACGACAGCATCGTCGCCGTCGGGCTCCAGCCGCCCGACCTGCACCAGGGCGGGGTGATCCGGCTGGACATCCCCGAGTCGGCCGAGGAGTGGCCGGCCGCCGCAGAGGAGACGGCCGCGCTGCTCGTCCGGCTCTCCGAGCGGCAGGAGCGGCGCCCGGTCCAGGTCCTGCTCTACCTCTGTCAGGACCCGGCCGCGGAGGCGCTCGGCCGGGAGCCCGGTCCGCCGGTGGCGGAGGGGTTGCGGCCGCTCGCGGAGCGTCTGCGAAAGGCCTTCGAGAGCCGCGGCGTGCGGGTCAAGGAGTCGCTCTGCGTCTCGGCGGGCCGCTGGTGGTCCTTCCTCTGCACCCGGGAGGGCTGCTGCGATCCGGCCGGGCACCCGATCAACCGCGTGCCCGGGCCCGGCCCGGTGGCGGTCGCGGCGACCGTCGCCGGTCTGGCGCCGCGCGGCAGCCGCAAGGAGATCCTGGCCGGGCTGGCCCCGGTCGGCCCGCCCGGGGCGGAGTCCGCGCGAGCCGCACTCGCCCGGGCCGCGGCCGCCCCCGGGACCGGCCCCGACCCGGGGCGGCGGCTGTCGCTCGACCGGGGGGAGAGCACCCGCCTGCTCGACGCGGCCGTGGCCGAGTTCATGGCCGGGGCCACCTCGCTCGATGACGACCGGGCGGCCCGGCTGCTGCTGGCGCTCCAGGACCGGGTCCTCCGGGACCGCGCCGCCGAGTACGCCCGACCGGACGAGCTCGCGCCCACCCGGCGGCTCTGGACCTTCCTGGCCACCCGCTGCGTCGCGCCCTACGAGAGCTGCGCCGCGCCGCCCCTCACCCTGCTGGCCTGGGTCGCGTGGGTCGCGGGGGACACCGCCACGGCGCGGGTGGTGCTCGGCCACACGCTCCGCCGCAACCCCTCCTACCTGCTCGCGCAGCTGCTCTACGAGTCGATGAACGGCGGCTTCGCGCCGGAGACGCTGCTGGCGAGCGTGGAGGCGGAGCGCAGCAGCCGCACCGAGCGCGAGCGGGCGGAGGCCGAGGGGACGGCCGAGGGGACGGCCGAGGAGCAGGGCGAGGGACCGGCTCCCGACCCCGGGCTGCCCCCGGACCTCGACCCGGCGCCCGGGCCCGACCCCGCCCCGGACCCGGCCGGTGGAGGGCCGGCGGAGCCCGGGTCCGGCGATGCCGGGGCGGGCGGGCCGGCCCCGGCGAAGGCCCGCCGAGGACGACGGCGGCGCGGTCGCCCGGCGGACAGTCCGCCGCTCTCGGAGGCCGCGCCGGAGCCCGCGTCCGAGACCGCGGAGCGGCCCGATCCCCCGGAGGGACCCCCGGCCGAGCGGGACGGTGGCGGGCGGAGCAATGGCGAACGCGGTGCCGCCGGGCAGGCCGGCGGTGAAGCGGCCCCAGCGGCGCCGCGACGGTGCGCGCTGTCCGCCTCCCGGGGCGGCACCGGTCCGGCGGAGGGCGCCGGGCGCGTCGCGGGGTGTCGCCTCCCGGAGCGACGGGGCGGCCTCTGCCGGACGCGGGCCTGCCGTCCGGCGCCCCGGACGGCGGTCTCCCCGCCCGGCGTCCGCCAGGGCCGGTGCCGGGGTGTGCGTGGGGCGGAGCGGGGGCGGCACCGTGCCCGCTGACCTCCGTGCCGGCCCGGCCGGGTCCGCCGGGCGCGTCCGGCACCGCCCCGCAGTCGGCCCTCCGGGCCGTTACCCCGACCGCCCGCCGGGGCGGCCGGGGCGGTACCGGCCCGGGTGGTGCCGCCCGGCGGGCCGGGGCGCGGGCGCGCTACGCCTCGCCGCGCGCCATCGCGATCAGGCGGTCGAGCACCTTGCCGCCGCTGACCCGCAGGCCGTCGTGCTCCCACTCGTTGGTGATCCAGGTCCGCAGCCCCCGCACGGCCCGCGCGGTCTCCAGCGAATCGGCGGTGTCGACGTACATGTCGTCGTGGTAGATCGCCGCGAAGACCGGCACCTCGTTGGCGGCGAGTTTCGCCGGGTCGTACAGGTCCGGCCAGTCGGCGCGGGCGGCGAGCAGCTCCGCGGTCTCCTTCAGCGGGCGCAGCGCCGGGTCGGTGTCGAACAGCCAGGGGTAGATCATCTCCCCGGTGAGAAGCACGGGCGCGCCCGAGTCCAGCGCGGCGCGGGCGTCGAACTCCGGGAACTCCGCGCGCACGCGCTCGGCGGACCAGGCGGTGCCGGCGGGGTCCACCGAGCGCTGGCCGTAGATCGACTCGTGCAGGACGGCGTAGAGCGGACCGGACGCGAAGGAGAGCTGCGCCTGGGCTCCGGCGAGGAAGGTGTCGGAGAGCTCGGGGCCGGCCACGCCCTCTACCCAGGCCTCCTCCAGCAGGTAGTGGAGGGTTCCGGAGCCGCTGCCGCCGCCGAGCAGCATCCCGAGGCCCTGGAACGCCTCGACGGTGAGCAGCCCGCCGTCGGGCAGGGGGGCGGGGCTCTCCACGAGGTGGGCGGCGATCCGGCGCACCGCCTCGACGTCCTGCGGGAACCGCGCGTAGTGGCCCTCGTTCTTGCGGACGACCCGCGGGTAGGCGGCCCGGTAGACGTCGTCGGCGGAGCTGCGCAGGCCGGCCAGGCCGCCGGTGATGACGGCCCGGTCCAGTCCCTCGGGAGCGATCGAGAGGTAGGTGAGGGTGCAGAAACCGCCGAAGCTCTGGCCGAGCACGCTCCAGCGGTGGTCCTCGCCGAGCAGCCGGCGGCGGATCAGTTCGGCGTCCCGCACGATCGAGTCGGCCCGGAAGTGCGCCAGGTGGTCCGCCTGCTCCTTGGCGCCGCCCCGCCGGGCCAGCGTCTGCCGGGTGGCGGGTGTGGACCGCCCGGTGCCGCGCTGGTCGAGCAGGAGCACCCGGTAGTCGTCGAGCGCGCGCTCCAGCCAGCCGTCCCGGCCGAGCGGCCGGCCGGCCTTGCCACCGGGGCCGCCCTGCAGGAACAGCAGCCACGGCAGGTCGGTGTCCTCGGCGCGGCCCGAGGCCACCACCTCGCGGGCGTACACCTCGATCTGCTCGCCCTCCGGGGCAGCGTGGTCGAGCGGTACCTGGAAGACGTGGTCGGTGAAGGCAATCCCGGGCAGCCGGCTGGCGGTCGACATACAACTCCTCGGTCTCTGCTGGTCACAGCGGTCGCGCCGGTCCGGGCCGGGGTTGCCGGTGGTGGGGCCGCGACCCCCGCACCGTATCCTGGCCGCGGCCCGGGGCCGCCCCGGCGGCAGCCACCCGCGACCGCCCCTGGCGGCCCGTGCGGCCGGCCCGGAACCACGGATCGACAGCGTCGTCGACAGCCCCGGCGGCAGCGGGCGGCCGCGACGCACCGGGTGGGAAACCTCGGCGGGCGTGACCTGTGGCCGGTCTCCGGCGTTCACCCCGGGGGCGCTGCGCCCGCGCGTCACCGCCCCGGGACGGGACGGGACGGACCGGGGCCCGACCCCGGCACCGATGACGGCGCCGTCGGACGGGGCGCGGAACGGGCCACCGTCCGACGGTCGCCCGCCCGCGGGGGACGGGCGCGGGCCCGCCGCGACGGGACGGTGCGGTCGGACCCCCGGGACCCGAACGGGCACCGGAGGGCACGGCGACGCCCGGGTGCGACGACGTCGGGGGACGAACGGCGCGGGGCGGGTACCGACTCGGTACCCGGCACCGCTTGGCACGGCCCGGCACCGGGTACGGCCAGACACGGCACAGACCGGCGGGGTTTCCGCCGGTCCGGAACCAGCACGCGATCGAACATGCTCGCGGCCCATCGGCCTGACCGGCCACCGGACCGCCGAGGGGAGGAGAGTCCGGTGACCGCGATGAGGCCACCACAGGCCGCACCGGCCGAGAGTGTGGTCGGCGCACCGAGACCGGCCGGCCGGTCGGAACAGGGCCATCCGGTCGGCCCCGGCGGTCCGGCCCGGTCCGCGCCGCCGCGCCCGCAGCCGGCCGCGGGCCACCACGCGGTGCTCTGCGTGAACGCGCCGGCGATGGCCGCCTCGGGCCACGACGGCCAGCTGCGCGGCCACGGCCTGCACGGTTTCTACCGCTCCGGCGTCCGGGTGGTGGCCCGGATGGAGGTGCGACTCGGCGGGATCGAGCCGGTCCCGCTCCAGGGCACCCTGACCACGGCGGCCCGGGCCCGCTTCGTGGGCGCCGTGCGACTCCCCGGGGACCTCGACCCGGATCCGGCGCTCATCGTCGAACGGGTGCGCCACGCCGACGGCGTCGAGACCGTCACGGTCCGCAACGCCGGCAGCCGCCCGGCCCGGCTGCCACTGGAGATCGCGCTCGCCACCGACCTCGGCCCGGTCGGCGAGATCGCCGCCGGTCACCGGCCCCCGGACCTGCCGGGTCAGGTGCAGTCCGCCGGGCTGCGCTGGGCGGGGCCGACGCACAGCGCCACGGTCAGCGCCCAGCCCTCGCCGCACGCCGTCCTGGCCGGGGCCGGTGTGCTCCGCTGGGACCTGGAGGTCCAGCCGGGCACGCGCTGGTCGGTCGAGCTCCGGGCCGAGTTGGAGAGCACGGTGCCGGCCCCGCGCCCGCCGGGCGGCCGCGGCACCGGTGTCCCGCTGCCCTGGGCCGAGCCCGAGGTGCGCTGCGACGATCCGCGCGTCGCGCTGGTGGTGTCCCGCTCGCTGGACGCCCTCGGCGGCCTGCTGTTCGCCGACCCCGACCGGCCCACCGACCTCTACCTCGCGTCCGGCGCACCCTGGCGGTTCGGCCTCGCCCCGGCCGACGCGCTCTGGGCGGCCCGGCTGACCCTGCCGCTCGGCACCCGGCTCACCGCCGGCACGCTGCGCGCCCTGGCCCGCCGTCAGCAGTCCGCCACCGGGCCCGGCCCGGGCGGCCGCCGCACCGAGGGGCTGCTGCCCGGAGCGCTGCGGCACGGCGGCCCCGAGCTGCCACCCATCTGCACCGCCACCGAGGCGACCCTGCTGTTCGTCACCGTGCTGGCCGAGGCCTGGCGGTGGGGCCTGCCCCGGGCGGAGGTCGTCGAGCTCCTCCCGGCCGCCGAGCGCGCGCTCGGCGCGCTGCGCGACGGCCTGGTGGACGGCTTCGTCACCGATCTGAGCCGTCCGGTCGAGGAGCGGGCGGCCCATCCGGTGCCGGCCAGGGCCGAGGTCCAGGCCCAGGCGCACCGGGCGGCCCTGCACGGCGCCGACCTCCTGGCGGCCTTCGGCCGGCCCGGGGCCGAGGAGTGGCGGAGCTGGGCGGCGGACCTGCGCGGCCGGTTCCGGGAGCGGTTCTGGGTGGACGACCTGTCCGGCGGGCGCCCGGCCGCCGGACTCGCGCCGGGCGGGCAGCCGTTGCCCGCCGTGGCCGCCTCGCTGGTCCACCTCCTCGACCCCGGTCTCTCCGCCGACGGCGGCCGGCACGAGACCCTGCTGGACCGTGAGCAGACCAGGCTGCTCGCCCAGCGGCTGACCGCGCCCGAACTGGACAGCGGCTGGGGGCTGCGCACACTCAGCGCCAAGTCCCCCCGGTTCAACCCGCTGGGCCACCGCAGCGGCGCGGTGCGCGTCCACGAGACCGCGCTCGCGATCGCCGGGCTCGCCGACGCCGGGCACGAGAACGAGGCCGGGGCCCTGCTGGAGGGGCTGCTCGCGGCGGCGGCCCACTTCGAGGGGCGGCTGCCCGAGATGTACGCGGGGGAGCAGTGGACCCCCGGCTGCCCGCCGGTCCCGCACCCGGGGGCCTGTCGGCCGGCGGCGGTCTCGGCCGCCGGGGCCGCGCACGCGGTGTTCGCGCTCGCCGGGGTCCGGCCGGACGTCCCCGGCGGGCGGGTGCTGGTCCGCCCCGCCAGCACCGCGCCGCTCGGGGAGCTGGAGCTGACCGGTCTGCGGGTCGCCGGCGAGCCCTTCTCGGTGCGGGTCAGCCGGATCGGTGTGGCGATGGTCGAGGAGGCGTCCGCCGAGCTCCAGTTGGTGGCCCGCTGACGCCGCCTCCGCTGCCCGCGCGCGGTCCGGACCGCACCGGTCCGCGCGCGGCGGCCGGCCGGTCGGGACCGCGTCGGCACGGTCCGTACGCGGGCCTGTGCTTATCGTCAGAGAGACGACTATGATCGTCGCCATGTCGCGTTATGACCCGTCGGCCTTCCCCCCGTTCGCAGTCACGGTCGACCTGGTCGTGCTGACGGTGCGCGAGCACGAGCTCTGTGCCCTGCTGGTCCGCCGGGGCGAGCCGCCCTACCAGGGCTACTGGGCGCTCCCGGGCGGCTTCGTCCGCCCCGACGAGGGGCTCGCCGAGGCGGCCTCGCGGGAGCTGGCCGAGGAGACCGGCCTGCGGGCCCACTCCGCCCCCGGCCATGACGCGGCCGGGCCCGGCGCCGCCGGCGCCCACCTGGAGCAGCTCGCCACCTACGGCCACCCCCAGCGCGACCCCCGGATGCGGGTGGTCAGCGTCGCGTACCTGGTGCTCGCGCCCGACCTGCCGACCCCGCGCGCCGGCGGCGACGCCAGCGGCGCCCGCTGGGCCCCGGTCACCGAACTCCTCGGCCCGAGCCAGATCGACGGCGTCCCGCTCGCCTTCGACCACGGGCTGATCCTCGCGGAGGGAGTGGAGCGCGCCCGGTCCAAGATCGAGTACTCCTCGCTGGCGACGGCGTTCTGCGCGACCGAGTTCACCGTCGGCGAGCTGCGCCGCGTCTACGAGGCGGTCTGGGGCGTGGTGCTCGATCCGCGGAACTTCCACCGCAAGGTGACCGGCACCCCGGGCTTCCTGCTGCCCTCCGGCGGCACGACGACCCGTCAGGGCGGCCGTCCCGCCCAGCTGTTCACCTCCGGCGGCGCCAACGTGCTCAACCCGCCGATGCTGCGCCCGGAGTCCTGAGCCGCGGAGTCCTGAGTCGGGGAGTCCTGAGCCGCCGGTTCGCCCTCTCCTCCGGCGGCCCGGTTCGGCCCGCGCGTCTCGGTCGCAGGATCGGATTGTCCCCTGATCGGGTGAGGTGTGCGGGCGGTGGGCCCGTGGCGCTCCCGTAATGCCCGGAATCTCCGGTGCGGACACCTAATGTGCTGGCGCGGAACCGTGCGGGCGCGACCCGTCGCCCCGCGGACCAGGTCGGCCGAGGGTATGGGAGCAGCCAGCGATGATCCAGATCACCGGACTGACCAAGGTCCATCGCGGGGGAGGTCCACCGGCGGTGCTGGATCTGACCTTCGAGGCCCGCCCGGGCGCGGTGACGGCCCTGCTCGGCCCCGAGGGGGCGGGCAAGTCGACCGCGCTGCGGCTGATGCTGGAACTGGAGCGCGGCCGGGGCGTCACCCTCTTCGACGGCCGCACCTATCGCCGGCTGCGCCGACCGGAGCGCGAGGTCGGCGTGGTGCTGTCCGGACCGGGCGACACCCCCGGGGCGCCGGACCTCGCCGGACACCCCGGCCGGAAGGCGCGGGGGCACCTCAGGATGCTCGCCGCCGTTGTCGGGGCACCCACCCGGCGGGCCGAGGAGCTCCTGGAGCAGACCCGGCTGGCGGCCGTCGCCGACCAGCGCCTGCGGACCTTCTCGCCCGGCATGCACCGGCGGCTCGCCCTCGCGGCCGCACTGCTCGGGGACCCCGGCACACTGCTCCTGGACGCGCCGACCGAGGACCTCTCGCCGCGCAACGTGGAGTGGTTCCACGCCTTCCTGCGCTCCTTCGCCGCCGGCGGCGGCACGGTCCTGGTCACCACCCGCACCCCGCAGGAGGCCGCGCGGGTCGCCGACCGGGTGGTCACGCTGGACCAGGGCCGGATGGCGGCGGACCAGTCGGTGACGGACTTCCGGCGCACCCGGCTCAGCCCGGAGGTCGCGGTGCGGGGGCCCCAGATGGCCCGGCTCGCCGATCTGCTGGCCGGCCAGGGCGCGCAGGTCCGCCGGGACGGCGGAGCCGAGCTCGCGGTGTCCGGCATCGGCCGGACCGAGATCGGTGAACTCGCCTACCGCCACGGCATCCTGCTGCACGAACTCGCCGACCGGGTGGTCGAGCAGCCCGCCCCCCGGGCGGCCCTGCCGGTCGACTCCGCCCGGGCCAGGGCGCCGAGGATGCCGGTACCGGGCGGCGCGGCGGCAGGGGCGGCAGCTGAACCGGTCCGGCAGACCGACGAGGCCGATCCGACGATGGTGACGCCGGTGGTCGCTGGGCGGGACCGGGAGTCCGCGCCCACCCTCGCCCTGCCGGTCGCGCCGCCCCCGGCCACGGCCACCGCGCCGTCGGCCGCGCCGGCCCTGGCCGAGCCGGCGCCCCGGCGGAGCGCCCGGTCCGTCGC
>NZ_JBHSOF010000030.1:0-102028 GCF_042656005.1 Kitasatospora misakiensis
GCTTTCACACCGGCCCTCCGGGCGCTTCGTTCTTTCGTGTTTCCAGCTTATCAGACGTTTTCCGCTCCGTTTTCCGGAGTTTCTTTCGTCGGATTTCCCGAACTGGTCGGTGTCACTTTCTTGCGACGCTTCCACATTAGCGCATTCCGAGAGTCAATCGAAATTCATGCTCGGAGAGAGACGCGCTGAGTGGGGTGGTCGCTTCAGCGACTCGTTCAACACTAGGCCACCTGGACGACATCGTCAAACATGCGGGGCGGGATCCGGCTGGATCCCGCCCCCCATGGGTCGAAGCCGCAGGTCAGCAGCGTCGGGTTTCGGTCACTTGGCCAGTTCGGCGGCGGCCAGGTTCCGCTTCCCGCGGCGCAGGACCAGCCAACGGCCGTGCAGCAGATCGGCCTCGACCGGCACCGCCTCCTCGTCCGTCACCTTGACGTTGTTGAGGTAGGCACCGCCCTCCTTGATCGTCCGGCGGGCGGCCGAACGGCTCGGGGCGAGACCGACGGCGACCAGCAGGTCGACGATCGGCTGGAGCTCGGTGACCCGGGCCTTGGGGACCTCGGCCAGCGCCGCCGCCAGGGTCGGCGCCTCCAAGTCGGCGAGGTCACCCTGGCCGAACAGCGCCTTGGAGGCGGCGACCGCGCGCTCGTACTGCTCGGCGCCGTGCACCAGGGTGGTCAGCTCCTCGGCGAGCGCGCGCTGGGCGAGGCGGGCGGCCGGGCGCTCGGTGGTCTCGCGCTCCAGCTCCTCGACCTCCTCCTTCGAGCGGAAGCTGAAGATCCGCAGGAAGTTGGGGACGTCCCGGTCGTCCGCGTTCAGCCAGAACTGGTAGAAGGCGTACGGGGTGGTCAGCTCGGGGTCGAGCCAGACCGTGCCGGTCTCCGTCTTGCCGAACTTGGTGCCGTCGGCCTTGACGATCAGCGGCGTCGCCAGCGCGTGCACCGACTTGCCGTCGGCCTTGCGGATCAGGTCCGTGCCGGCGGTGAGGTTGCCCCACTGGTCGCTGCCGCCGGTCTGCAGGGTGCAGCCGTACCGGCGATTCAGCTCCAGGTAGTCCATGCCCTGGAGGATCTGGTAGCTGAACTCGGTGTAGCTGATGCCCGCGTCGGAGTTGAGCCGCCGGGCGACGGCCTCCTTGGCGATCATGTTGTTGACCCGGAAGTACTTGCCCACGTCACGCAGCAGGCTGATCGCGGACATCCCGGAGGTCCAGTCCAGGTTGTTGACCATGCGCGCCGCGTACGGGCCCTCGAAGTCGAGGAAGCGCGAGATCTGCCCCCGCAGGCGCTCGACCCAGCCGGCCACCGTCTCGGGGTCGTTGAGCACCCGCTCGGCGGTGGGCTTCGGGTCGCCGATCAGGCCGGTGGCCCCGCCGACCAGGCCGAGCGGGAGGTTCCCCGCCTGCTGGATGCGGCGCATGGTGAGGATCTGGACCAGGTTGCCGAGGTGCAGGCTGGGGGCCGTCGGATCGAAGCCGCAATAGAACGTGACCGGGCCGTCCGCGAACGCCTTGCGCAGTGCGTCCTCGTCGGTGGACAGGGCGATCAGCCCTCGCCACCGCAGCTCGTCGACGATGTCCGTCACGGTCACGCTTCTCCTTCGATCGGGCGCCCCGCCCGGTGCGGGCCCGGTTCGGCCGGGCCCGGGTGCGGGACGACTCCAGCTTTGTAGAGCGTACGCGGTCGCGGCCAACGAGTTTTCTCCGCACCGGCACGAACGCGCCGGGCCCGCCGGCCCCCGACGCGGCCCGGACATGCTCATGCCCCTCGACGACACCGGAAATTCCGTTGTTCGACGGCCCCGGGCCCCTTCACAGTGGTCCCACCGCCGCGCGGCGGCAGTGACGTGTGTCTGGACGGTCGTGCCGCCGTGGCACGCCCGCGGAAGGGTGGCCGAGGTGCGCAGCACGCTGGTTCTGAACGCAAGCTACGAACCGCTGACGACGGTGTCGCTCCAGCGCGCCGTGGTCCTGGTGCTCCAGGACAAGGCCGTGGTCGAGCAGGCGCACCCGCTGCGCACCGTGCGCGGGACGGGGGTGACCGTACCGGTGCCGCGGGTGATCAGACTCCAGCGGTACGTCCGGGTGCCGTTCCGACAACAGGCTCCGTGGTCACGCCGCGGGGTGCTCGTCCGGGACCAGCACCTGTGCGCCTACTGCGGGCGGCGGGCCACCACGGTGGACCACCTGCAGCCCAAGTCGCGCGGCGGCGGCGACACCTGGATGAACACGGTGGCCGCCTGTGCCGAGGACAACCAGTACAAGGCCGACCGGACGCCGGAGCAGGCCGGGATGACGCTGCTCCGCAAGCCGTTCGTGCCGACGCCGCAGGCCACCCTGATGATGGCGCTGGGCCTGCGCGGCGCGGACGTCCGGGAGCTGGCCGACTGGCTGCCGGCCCAGGTGGTCGCCGCGGCCGCGCCCTCCGCCGCCTGAGGCGGAAACCGCCGGGGAGGGGGAGCCGGGCCGGGAACCGACCGGGGAGGTCGGTGCCCGGCCCGGGCTCACTCCTTGGCCCGGTAGCCGGTCGCCGTGCCGAAGTTGGTCGAGTGCTCGGGGACGGCGACAACCCGGCCGCCGCCGAGCAGGACGCGGCCGGAGACCAGCAGGGAGCCGGTGCCGGGCGGGAAGTTGCCCCCGACCGTCTCGTGCCCGTTGGCCAGGGCGAAGCGGCTGAGGTGGGCCGGTTGGTCGAGACGCTCGTCGACGGCGAGCACCAGCGCGCCGCCGTCCACCCCGACGGCCTGGGCCGTGCCCTTCGCGCGCGCGGTGGTCCGCCAGCGCTGCTTGCCGCTGTCCAGGTCGTAGCCGACCACCGCGACGGAGCCGCCGGAGCCGTTCGCCGGGGAGACCGTGGTGATCATCGTGCGGTCCTGGAAGAAGACCCCGGGGGTGGCCGAGAACGTCCCGCGCGCGACGTCGAGCCGGCCCCCGGCCTCGGTGACCGGGATCTCGGTGGCGGGGTCGCCGGTCCGACCCCAGGCGAGGACCCGGTCGTCCTCGGGCTTCTCGCCGGTGGTGAGGAGGACCGCCGGCTCGGCGGAGAGGACCGTCGCCGTCCTCGGCCGGGTGCTCAGGCCGCGCGACCAGGAGACCTTGCCGTCGACGGTGTTCAGCGCGACGACCTGGTCCACGGGGCTGGAGTCGGCGCAGGAGCTGGCGACCAGGACGGTGCTGCCGGCCACGCCCCCGGAGAGGGTGCAGAACTTCCCCTGCCCGGTGTACTGCCAGACGTCGTTGCCGCCGGCGGCTTCCCAGGCGACGGCGTGGCTGTCGCCGACCGCGATCACCTTGTCGTCGGTGACGCCGACGCTGGCCCCGTAGGCGCCCTTGGCGTCGGAGAGCGACTTGGTCCAGGCCGTCCGGCCGGTCCCGGTGTCGACGGCGGCCACCAGTGAGCACGGGCTCTTCGGGTCGGCCCGGGGCCGGAACAGCACGGCGCCGAGGCCGGTCAGGTTGACGGTCGGGGAGACGGCGCAGGGCACCGCGCCGGCGGCGGGCGGCTCCATCGACCAGGTGGGCCGGCCGTCCGCCAGGTCGTAGGCGCGGACGCCGGTGGCGTCGGCGCGGACCACCGCGCCGGCGAGCAGCCAGCTGCCGACCAGGGTGTCGTCCCCGCCGGGCTGGACGGCTGCGGCCTGGGCGGCCCAGGTCCGGGTGTGCGCGACGGTGAAGCCGGGTTCGCCGCCGGCGGCGCTGTCGGCGGAGCCGCCGCCCTCCAGGCCGACCATGAGGCCGGCCGCGACCAGGACGCCGAGGGCGGCGACGCCGGCCCAGGTGCGCACCAGCAGGGCGCGCCGGCCGGGGGTGTGCTCGGCGGCGACCACCGCGCCCGCGACGGCCCGGGCCTTCGCCGCGAGGCCGGGCCGGGCGGCGCAGGCCGCCCGCCGCGACGTGGTGGCCGCGGGCGTCGCGGGCTCCGCTTCGGGAGCGGGCTCCGGTTCCGGCTCGGGGCCCGGCTCCGGCTCCGGCTCCGGCTCCAGGTGCACATAGCCGTCGGCGGAGTACTCGGCCCCGGCGGGCGCGTACAGCTCCTGCCCCGTCGGCTGTTGCGGGACGACGACGTAGGGCGCGTACAGCTGGTGCTGCTCCTCGACGGAGCCGTAGGCGTACGGCTGCTGCGGTCCCTGGTCGTACGAGGGCTGGGGGGCGTAGGAGGTGTAGGAGTCGTACGGGGCGTACGGCGTCTGCGGGTGTCCGCCCTCGCCGTGGACGGCGGCGCCGTACCCCTGCTGTCCGTACTCGCCCGGCCAGGCCTGCTGCGCCGCGTATCCGCCGTGATCGGCGTACCCCGTGTGGTCGGCGTACCCGGTGTGGTCGGTGTGCTCGGAGGGTGCCGCGGGCCACTCCTGGGGCGTCTGCTGCGGGTACCACTGGTGCGGGTGGCCGTCGCCGAGGGAGTCCTGAGCCATCCGTTCCGTCCCTCCCGACCGCCTGCAATGCGGCAGTCAGCATCTCACGCCCCCGGAGCGGCGGAGCGGGGCGGTTCCGGAGCGGCCCGGCAGGCCCGGCGGGCCCCGGTCGCACCGGGCCGTCGGCCTACCGGGCGGACCCGGCGGCCAGGGTGGTGTCGATCCGGGCGGCCAGCTCAAGGTCGAGGGCGGTGAGGCCGCCGGCGCTGTGGGTGGAGAGCACGAAACGCAGGGTGCGCCAGCGGATGTCGATGTCGGGGTGGTGGTCCATCGCCTCGCCGGCCTCGGCGACGGCGACCACCATCCGGATCCCGGCCAGGAAGTCGGGGGCCTCGGCGGTCCGGGCGATGCTGTCGCCCTCGCGCGTCCAGTGCGGCAGGCCGGCCAGCCCGGCGGTGATCTCGTCCTCGGTCAGCCGTTCGCGGCTCATCAGCCTCTCCCGTCGCCAGTCGGTCGTCAGCCCGTCCGTCGGGGACGGGCGACCAGCTCGCCGCCGCGGTTCGGGCAGTCGCCGGCCATCTCCTCGGTGCACGGCCCGCAGAACGTGCACTCGTAGGAACATATAGAGGCCGGGCCGTCCGGGGTCAGCGACACCTCGCAGCGCTCGCAGATCGGGCGCATTTCCAGGGCCATGCGGGGTGCCTTCCGGCTCAGGTGGCGAGCAGCTTGACGACGGCCGCCAGGCCGACGACGACGATGACGGCGCGCAGCGCCTGCGGCGGGAGGCGGCGGCCGACCTTGGCGCCGATCAGCCCGCCGGCCAGCGAGCCGACCGCGATCAGGCCGGCGGCGGTCCAGTCGACCGTCGAGGTGAAGAGGAAGAACAGCGCGGCGACGCTGTTGACGATCATCGCGAGGGCGTTCTTCACCCCGTTGATCCGCTGCAGGTCCTCCTGGAGCATCATGCCCATCAGGGCCAGCAGCAGGACGCCCTGCGCCGCGCCGAAGTAGCCGCCGTAGACGCCGGTGGCGAAGATGCCGACGAGCAGCAGCGGGCCGCCGTGCGGGTCTCCGTCGGGGCGGCGGCGGGCGGCGACGGCCTTGGCGACCCGGGGTTGCACGACCACCAGGACGAGGGCGACCAGGATCAGCACCGGGACGATCGCGTCGAAGGCGGCGCTGGGCAGTTCGATCAGCAGGTAGGCGCCGAGGACGCCGCCGAGCAGGGAGGCGGTGCCGAAGCGGGCCAGCCGGGCGCCCTGGCCGGCCAGCTCGCGGCGGTAGCCGAGCACGCCGCTGGCCGATCCGGGCACCAGGCCGAAGGAGTTGGAGACGTTGGCGGTCACCGGCGGCAGTCCGACGGCGAGCAGTACGGGGAAGGTGATGAGGGTGCCGGAGCCGACGATCACATTGATCATCCCCGCGCCGACGCCCGCCACCAGGACGGCGATCATCTCCCAGGCCGTCATGAGCCACCTCCCGTTGGGGTCCTGTCGCGGTGATCATGCCGGACGGACGGGTGCCGGTTCCAGCCGCGCCCAGGATTCGGGACGTTGGCCACACCTCGGGCGAACTCGCGCGAGGGCCCGCCCCCGTGCGGTACGGGGGCGGGCCCTCGGCGGAGCAGTGGTCTTCCGGTCGGCCGGTCTACTGCTCGGGGTCGTTCTTGCGGTACTCCCGGAGCGGGTCGATCCGGGGCCGCGCGGCCCCCTTGGTGTCGGTGTCCAGCGGACGCGGCCCGGCGGCCGGGTCGATCGGGACCTGGGTGGCGGGCGGGGCGGCCGGGGCGGCACTCGGGGCGGCCATCGCGCTGCCGTTGGCACCGCCGGTCAGACCGGTGAAGGCACCGCCGAGGCCCTTGAGGGCGTCGCCGACCTCGCTCGGGATGATCCAGAGCTTGTTGGAGTCGCCCTTGGCCAGCTCGGGCAGGGTCTGCAGGTACTGGTAGGCGAGCAGCTTCTGGTCGGCGTCGCCCTCGTGGATCGCCTCGAAGACGGTCCGGATGGCGGCCGCCTCACCGTCGGCGCGCAGCACGGCGGCCTGCGCCTCACCCTCGGCCTTGAGGACCTCGGCCTGCTTCTCGCCCTCGGCGCGCAGGATCTGGGACTGCCGGTTGCCCTCGGCGGTGAGGATCGCGGCGCGCTTGTCCCGCTCGGCGCGCATCTGCTTCTCCATCGAGTCCTGGATGGAGGTCGGCGGCTCGATGGCCTTCAGCTCGACGCGGTTGACCCGGATGCCCCACTTGCCGGTGGCCTCGTCGAGCACGCCGCGCAGGCCGGCGTTGATGACCTCGCGCGAGGTGAGGGTGGATTCGAGGTCCATCGAGCCGATGATGTTGCGCAGCGTGGTGACGGTGAGCTGCTCGATCGCCTGGATGTAGCTGGCGACCTCGTAGGTGGCCGCCCGCGCGTCGGTGACCTGGTAGTAGATCACCGTGTCGATGTTGACCACCAGGTTGTCCTGGGTGATCACCGGCTGCGGCGGGAACGGCACGACCTGCTCGCGCAGGTCGATCCGGTTGCGGACCCGGTCGATGAACGGGACGACGATGTTCAGGCCGGCGTTGAGCGTCCGGGTGTAGCGGCCGAAGCGCTCCACGATCGCGGCGCTGGCCTGCGGGATGACCTGAATCGTCTTGATCAGCGCGATGAAGGCCACCACGACCAGGACGACCAGGACGATAAGGACGGGTTCCACGGACTCTCCCCTAGACGACCAGGGCGGTCGCGCCCTGGATTTCGACGACGTCGACCTGCTCCCCCGGCTGGTACACCTGCTCGGGGTGGAGCGCGCGGGCCGACCAGATCTCACCGTTGAGCTTGATCCGCCCGCCCTCCCCGTCGACCTTCTCCGCGACGACCGCGGTGGCGCCCTTGAGCGCCTCGATGCCCATCTTGATCTGCGGGCCCTTCCGCAGCGCCCGGTAGGCGATGGGGCGGACGACGACCAACTGCGCGACCGAGACCGCGACGAAGGTCAGCACCTGCCACACCACGTCGGCGCCCAGGCCCGCGACGCCGGCCGCGAAGAGCGCGCCGACGGCGAACATGGCGAGTTCCGGCATCGTGGTGATCACCAACGGTATGCCGAGGCCGACGGCGACCAGGAGCCACCAGATCCAGCTGTCCACGTGTCCATCCTAGGGAGGGAAGGGCCTACGAGGCGGTCAGTTCCCGCAGGTGGAGGGGCGGAAACCGGTCGCACGTGCGACCGGTTCCGGTTCGGCCTGGTTCCGTGGAGTTCAGTGGGACCGGCGGGGCCATCGGAATCCGGCGGAATCCGGCTCGGCCCGGGCCGGTTCAGCCGAGCGGCAGGCCCTGGGCGGACCAGCGGTCGCCGTGGCGCTCCAGGGTGAGCGGGAGGCCGAAGCACCGGGAGAGGTTGCGCGCCGTCAGCTCGGTGTCGATCGGCCCGGCGGTGAGCACCTTGCCCCGACGGATCATCAGGACGTGGGTGAAGCCGGGGGCGATCTCCTCGACGTGGTGGGTGACCATCGCCATGGCCGGCGCGAACTCGTCCTGGGCCAGGGCGCCGAGCCGGCGGACGAGGTCCTCCCGGCCGCCGAGGTCGAGGCCGGCGGCGGGCTCGTCGAGCAGCAGCAGCTCGGGGTCGGTCATCAGGGCGCGGGCGATCAGGGTGCGCTTGCGCTCGCCCTCCGAGAGGGTGCCGAACCGGCGGTCGGTCATGCCGGCCATGCCGAGGCGGTCGAGCAGCGCGAGCGCGCGGGACTCGTCGGACTGCTCGTACTTCTCCTGCCAGGTGACGGTCATGCCGTACGCGGCGGTGAGCACCGTCTGCAGCACGGTCTGCTCGGCGGGCAGCTTGTCGAACATGGCGGCGCCGGCCAGACCGATCCGCGAGCGCAGCTCGAAGACGTCGACCTCGCCGAGCTTCTCGCCGAGGACGCTGACCTTGCCGGCGGTCGGGAAGAGGTACGAGGAGGCGATCTGCAGCAGGGTGGTCTTGCCGGCGCCGTTCGGGCCGAGGATGACCCAGCGCTCGCCCTCGGAGATGGACCACGAGACCTGGTCGATCAGCGCGCGCCCCTCCCGGACCACGGAAACGTCCACCAGCTCCAGCACGTCGCTCATGCCTATGCCTTCCCCAAAAACAGATATACGGCCGTCGGTGCGGGCGGGCGGCCCCCTCCGGCGGCCGGTGGGCACGGAGCGGGTCGCCGCACGCGCATGGGCCAACCTACGCCACGCGGGTGTCCGCCGATTCCGTAGGCTGGCCGGATGCTCGCCACACCTGCCGACAATCCGTACGAAGAGCCCCGTTCGGGGCGGCTGGCCGCCTGGGGCAACGCTCTGCTGGCCGGCCTGGTGCCGCCCGACAACGCCGCAGCGGCGGTGCTGGGGGCCGACGAGAGCCACCGGGTGACCGGCCTTCCCGGGGACGGCCCGGACGAGCGGCACGGGCTCACCTGGGCGCTGGGACGGCTGCGGGTGCTCGGGGTGCGGGGGCTGCGGCTGGCCATGCCCTCGGCCGGGCACCCGCTGGGCCTGACCGGGCCGGCGCCGTTCAACGAGCGCGCGATGGCGGCCGGCGAGGCCGTACTGGCGGTCGGGGTGCCGCTGGGGCTGGTGCCCGAGGTGGAGGTGTTCGGCCCGGTCGGGGACCGGTCGGCGACCGTGCTGTGGCGCTGCTCCGCGGTGAACGACGCGCCGCCGGCCGACGTGCCGTCCCTGCACGAGGCCGAGTTCGAGCTCGCGGACGGGCTGCGCCGGGCCACCGAGCTGCTGACCCGGCTGGACGTGGCCGGGGCCGGACCGGAGGCACTGCGGGCCCTGGAGGCGTACCGGCGGCGCGGGCACGACGAACTGCTCGCGCCGGGGTACCCCCCGCGCGCGGTACGGGTGCTGGAGTCCGCCCGGCAGGTGGCGACGCTGCTGACGATCGCCTCCGGCGGCCACGGCGCGGCCGTGAGCGCCTCGGAGATCGCGGCCCGGCGGGCGGCGCTGGAGCCGCTCTGGCGCACGGCCCGCCGAGCGCAGGTGGCCGCGTACAACGCGCTGGTGGACGAGCGGGAGCCGTAGCGGCCTAGCGGGTCTCGCCGTGCCGGACGGCCCAGAGCGCGGCCTGGGTGCGGTCGGCGAGGTCCAGCTTCATCAGGATGTTGGAGACGTGCGTCTTCACCGTCTTCTCCGACAGGTGCAGGCTGCGGGCGATCTCCCGGTTGGAGCGCCCGTCGGAGATGTGCCCGAGCACCTCGCGCTCGCGCTCGGTGAGGGTGCCGCCGCGGCCCTGCGGCGGGCGCGGACCGTCGTCGGCGAGCAGCGCCTCGGCGAGCTCCGGCTGGAGCAGCACATGGCCGGCGTGGACCGAGCGGATCGCGCCGGCCAGCGCCTCCGGGTCGACGTCCTTGTAGACGTACCCGGCGGCGCCGGCCCGCAGGGCGGGCACCATGGTGCGGTGCTCGGTGAAGCTGGTGACGATCAGGATCCGGGCCCGGCTGCCGTCCTCCTTGAGCGTGCGCAGCGCCTCGATGCCGTCGACGCCGGGCATCTTGAGGTCCATCAGGACGACGTCGGGGTCGAGCGCGCGGGCCTGGGCGACGCCCTCGGCGCCGTCGGCGGCCTCGCCGACCACCTCGATGTCGTCCTGCACCTCCAGGAAGGTGCGCAGGCCGCGGCGGACCACCTGGTGGTCGTCGACCAGCAGGACGCGGATCGCGGACAGGGTGTCAGGCACCGGGGACCTCCATCTCGACGACCGTGCCCGCTCCGGGGGACGAGTCCAGGGTGAGCCGGCCGCCGACGGCGGCGGCGCGGTCGCGCATCGAGGCCAGGCCGAGGTGGCGGCCGGCCCGTCGGACGGACTCGGGGTCGAAGCCCCGGCCGTTGTCGCTGACCCGCAGCACGGCGCCGCGGGCGGGCGTGCCCGCCAGGGTGACGGTGACCCGGCCGGCGCCGGAGTGGCGCAGCGCGTTGTGCAGGGCCTCCTGGGCGACCCTCAGCAGGGCGGCCTCCTGGGCCGGCGGCAGGGCGCGGACGCGGTCGGCGGCGAAGGCGATGTCGGCGCTGTGGGCGCGGTCGAGGACCTGCACCTGGGAGGCGAGGGTGGCGCTCAGGCCGTCCTCCTCCAGCGCGGCGGGGCGGAGTTCGACGACGACGGCGCGCAGTTCGTCGGCGGCCTCGGCGGCGAGCCGGGCGACCTCGGCGAGTTCGGCGCGGGCGCGGGCCGGGTCGCGGTCGACGAGTTTGGCGGCGGCCTTGGCGGTGAGGCGCAGCGAGAAGAGCTTCTGCGCGACGGCGTCGTGCAGGTCGTGGGCGATCCGGGCGCGCTCGCCGGCCAGGGTGAGTTCGCGGCTGCGTTCGTAGAGGCGCGCGTTGGACAGGGCCAGGGCCGCGTGTGCGGCGAGTATCCGCAGGAGTTCCTCGTCGTGGTCGGTGAAGCCGCCGCCGCCGCGCTTGTTGGCGAGGTAGATGACGCCGAGCACCTCGGGCTCGTCCTCGGCGTGGTCGGTGTCGACGATGGGCATGCCGAGGAAGGCGCTGAGTTCGGGGTGGGCGTCGGGCCAGCCGCCGAAGGCGGGGGCGCGGCGGACGTCGTCGAGCCGGATCGGGCCGGTCTCGTGGAGCATCGCGGCGAGCACGCCGTGCTGGCGGGGCAGCGGGCCGATGGCCTTCCACTGCTCGTCGGTGACGCCGTCGACGACGAACTGGGCGAAGCCGCCGTGGTCGTCGGGGACGCCGAGGGCGGCGTACTCGGCGCCGAGCAGGCGGCGGGCGGAGGCGGTGATCCGGCGCAGGACCTCGCGGACCTCCAGGTGGCGGCTCATCCCGAGCAGGGCCTGGCTGACGGCCTCGATGCCGGCGAGGCAGGGTTCGCAGGCGGGCAGGGTGCCGTCCGGCGGCGGGCCGACCGGGATCCGGTCGGCGGGCAGCAGTCCGGCGTGCCGGTGGTCGCTTGGCACGGTGGGCATGCCGCCAACCTACCGCCGTCCACGGAGCCCGCGCGTCGGTCGTCGGCCCGGCCGGACGCAGGTCCCCGGACCTAGGTCCTCACCGCTTTGGAACGCCGCGGGGGCGGCCCTCCCCGGTCGGGGTGGGCCGCCCCCGCGGTGGCGGCGGTGCCGGGCGTCAGCCCTTCTGCATGACCTCGGGCTCGTGGCGGCGCTGGAGGCGCGTGACGATGACGCCGATGACGATGGACATCAGGACCAGGATCCCGGCGTCGATCCAGAACTGGGTCGCGGTGTGCTCCCACAGCGGGTCGTACTCGGGGTTCTGGAAGTCCTTGTTCCAGGGGCCGAGCAGCTTCGACAGGTCGAGCGTGGTGGCGACCATGCCGGTGCCCCAGCGGGCCGGCATCAGCCAGGCGAACTGCTCCAGGCCGGGCTTGGAGAAGATCTGGAAGAGGCAGCCGGTGAAGACGACCTGGATGATCGCGAACATGACCAGCAGCGGCATGGTCTTCTCGGCGGTCTTCACCAGCGCGGAGATCGCCAGACCGAACATCATCGAGGCGAAGCTCAGCAGGATCAGGCCGAGGCTCATCTCCAGGATCGGCAGGTCCTTGACGACCAGACCGTGCGCGGGCAGCTTGCGCGGCAGGAAGCCGACCGCGGAGATGATCGCGCCCTGGATCACGCTGAAGAAGCCCAGCACGATGATCTTGGACATCATGTACGCCGACCGGGAGAGGCCGGTGGCCCGTTCCCGTTCGTAGATCGCCCGTTCCTTGATCAGTTCTCGGACCGAGTTCGCCGCTCCGGAGAAACAGGCGCCGATCGCCAGGATCAGCATGATCGTCGCGGCGCCGCTGTTCAGGCCGAGCTGCGACTTGGGGTTCGGTGCCAGGCCAGGCTCGTTGGGGATCAGCACACTGACCGCGCCCAGCACCGCCGGCAGCAGCACGGACAGCGCCAGGAAGCCCCGGTCGGAGGCGAGCACCGAGGCGTAGCGGCGCATCAGCGTCCACAGCTGCGAGCCCCAGCTCTGCGGCTTCGGCGGACGGACCGCCTCCTGGACGATCTGCGCGGACTGCACGGTGCCCGACTCCACGTCGGCCGAGTACTGCTGGTGGTGCACCGAGCTGCGGTAGCGGCCGGCCCAGTCGTGGTCCGGGTAGTTCTCGAAGGCCTGGAAGATGTCGGCCCAGGTCTCGTACCCGAAGAAGTGCAGCGCCTCGTCCGGCGGGCCGAAGTAGGCCACCGAACCGCCCGGCGCCATCACCAGCAGCCGGTCGCAGAGCGCGAGTTCGGCCACCGAGTGGGTGACGACCAGGATGGTGCGGCCGTCGTCGGCGAGCCCGCGCAGCATCTGCATGACCTCGCGGTCCATACCCGGGTCGAGGCCCGAGGTGGGCTCGTCCAGGAAGATCAGCGAGGGCTTGGTGAGCAGCTCCAGGGCGACCGAGACGCGCTTCTGCTGGCCGCCGGAGAGGGCGGTGATCCGGTTGTCGGCACGCTTGTCGAGGCGCAGCTCGTAGAGCACCTCGTCGATCCGCGCCTCGCGCTCGCGCGCCTCGGTGTCACCGGGGAAGCGCAGCCGGGCCGCGTACTTGAGGCCGGTGCGGACGGTCAGTTCCTTGTGCAGGATCTCCGACTGCGGCACCAGGCCGATGCGCGAACGCAGTTCGGCGAACTGCTTGTAGAGGTTGCGGCCGTCGTAGAGGACGTCGCCCCGGTCCGCCGGACGGTAGCCGGTGAGGGCGCGCAGCAGGGTCGACTTGCCGGAGCCGGACGGGCCGATGACCGCGACCAGGGACTTCTCCGGGACGCCGAAGCTGACGTCGTTGAGCAGGATCTTCTTGGCGCCCTTGTGCTCGACCTCGACGGTCAGGTGGCGGGCGGAGAAGGAGACCGCGCCGGTGTCGACGAACTCCTGCAGCTGGTCGCCGACCAGCACGAAGCTGGAGTGACCGACGGTCAGCCGGTCCTGCGGCCCGATCAGCTGGCGCTCGACCCGCAGACCGTTGAGGAAGATGCCGTTGTGGCTGCCGAGGTCGACGATCTCGTACCGGCCGTCGGGCAGCTGGCGCAGCTCGGCGTGGTGGCGGGAGACCTGGAGGTCGGAGACGACGATGTCGTTGTCGAGCGCGCGACCGATCCGCATGGTGTTCATACCGGCGGTCAGGCTGCGGATGACGGTCGGCTGCGGGCCGGCGTCGTGCGCGGCGGGCGCCGCCTGCTGCGGGAAGCCCTGCGGGCCGTGCGGCCCCGGGAAGCCCTGCTGCTGCGGGAACGGCTGCGGCTGGACGTGCTGCTGCGGCTGGACGTGCTGCTGCGGTTGCGGCTGCTGCCACTGCTGCTGCGGCGGGTAGGGCTGCTGCGCCGCCGGGGGCTGCCACTGCTGCTGCGGGGCGGCGCTCCGACTGGTGGCGACCTCGTGCCAGGCCGGGGCCTGGGCGGCCTGGGCGGCCGGCGCGGAGAAGGCGAGCCGTGGGCCGTTCTCGGCGTTGCCGAGGTTGACCACGGCCCCCGGGAACAGCTGCGCCTGCAGGGTGCGGGCGCCACCGGTGTAGGTGCCGTTCGTGCTGCCGTGGTCGTCCAGCTGCCAACCCGCCCCGTTGAAGGAGATGGTGGCGTGCTGCCAGGAAACCCGCGCGTCGTCGAACAGGAAGTCCGACTGCGGATTGCGACCGATGGTGTAGGACCGCCCGGGTTCCAGAACCCGCTGCTGTCCGTTGATCTCGATGACGAGTTGCGGCACTCTCGCCTGCCCCGCTCTCTCGGTCCCCCGATGGTGCGCCCCGGCCAGGTGGGGCGAAATGATCGTGAATCTGACGGGGGAATCATTCCAGCCCGGCGGCCGTGGGTGAAAGTCGCCCCCGCGGACTGTGACCAGGCGGCAACGATTCGCGGACCGGCCTTGTACGACCGGCCCGGCCGACCCGCGTCCACAACCCGCGTCCACAACCCGCGTCCACGACCCGGACGGGTGCCGTCGCGCCGTCGGCCTGCGGGTAGCGTGGGAGGCACCATGAACGCATCGCCCTTGGCCGCCGAGCCGTTCCCCGCCCCGCAGCCCCGGACCGAGGACGGGCGCACGCTGCTCGTCAAGGTGTTCGGCAAGGACCGCCCCGGCATCACCGCCGGGCTCTTCGCCACCCTGGCCGGGTTCGGCGTGGAGGTCGTCGACATCGAGCAGGTGGTGACCCGCGGGCGGATAACGCTGTGCGCCCTGGTCTCCGCCCCCGTCGCGCGGGGCGCCGAGGGCGACCTGCGGGTCGTCGTGCACCGCTGGGCCGAGGAGCAGAAGCTCCAGGCCGAGATCATCTCCGGCATCGGCGACAACCGGCCGCGCCGGGAGGGCCGCTCGCACGTCACCGTGCTGGGCCACCCGCTGACCGCCTCCGCCGTCGCCGCGCTCACCGCGCGGATCACCGCCGCCGACGGCAACATCGACCGGGTCTTCCGCCTGGCCAAGTACCCGGTGACCGCCGTCGAGCTGGCCGTCTCGGGTGTGGCCACCGACCTGCTGCGGGCCGAGCTGGCCCAGGAGGCGGCCACCCAGCGGGTGGACGTCGCGGTGGTGGCGGCCGGGCTGGAGCGGCGGGCCAAGCGGCTGATCGTCATGGACGTCGACTCGACGCTGATCCAGGACGAGGTGATCGAGCTGTTCGCCGCCCACGCGGGCTGCGAGGCGAAGGTCGCCGAGGTGACGGCGGCGGCGATGCGCGGCGAGCTGGACTTCGCGGAGTCGCTGCGCGCCCGGGTGGCGCTGCTGGCCGGGCTGGACGCCTCGGTGACCGAGAAGGTGCGCGCGGAGGTCCGGTTCACGCCGGGGGCGCGCACCCTGATCCGTACGCTGCAGCGGCTGGGCTTCCAGGTCGCGGTGGTCTCCGGCGGGTTCACCCAGGTCACCGACCATCTGGTGGAGCAGCTGGGGCTGGACTTCGCCGCCGCGAACACCCTGGAGGTGGTGGACGGCAAGTTCACCGGCCGGGTGGTCGGCGAGATCGTCGACCGGGCGGGCAAGGCGCGCTGGCTGGAGCGGTTCGCCGAGCAGGCCAAGGTGCCGCTGGAGCAGACGGTGGCGATCGGTGACGGCGCCAACGACCTGGACATGCTGAACGCGGCCGGGCTGGGCGTGGCGTTCAACGCCAAGCCGGTGGTGCGGGAGGCGGCGGACACCGCGGTGAACGTGCCGTTCCTGGACACCGTGCTGTACCTGCTCGGGATCACCCGCGAGGAGGTCGAGGCGGCCGACGTGGCGGAGGTCCTGGACGGGCCGGCGGCCGGCTGACGGCTGACGGCACCGGGGGCGTACCCCGGCGGACGGACGACGAGGGGGCGTGCGGACCATGTCCCCACGCCCCCTCGCTGCTGTCCGGGGTACTCCCCCGGCTCAGTCCTGCGGCGTGAAGTACGAGACCAGCTCCGCCACGCCCGGCTCGACGTTCTTCCACGAGCCGGAGAAGCTGAGCACCGCGACGGCCGCGGTCGGGAACCCGCCGAGCCGCAGCCGCTCCAGCGCGTCCCGGTCGCCCTCGTCACCGGCCAGCACCTGGGTCAGGCCGAGCACCCCCGGGTTGTGGCCGACCAGGACCAGGTCGGCGTGGTCCTCCGGGGTCTCCTGGAGGACGGTGATGATCTCGCCCGGGCTGGCCTCGTAGACCCGCTCCTCGTAGACGGTCTTCCGCGCGCGCTTCGGCAGCTCGTGCGCGGCGAGCTTCCACGTCTCCCGGGCGCGCAGGGCGGTGGAGCAGAGCACGTAGTCGGGGTTGATGCCGGAGTCGGAGAGCCAGCGGCCGGCTTCCGGGGCCTGGTGGCGGCCCCGGTCGGCCAGCGGCCGCTCGTGGTCGTCGACGCCGTCCGGCCAGTCGGCCTTGGCATGGCGGAGAACGATGATCCTGCGGGGCGTGTCGGCGCTCATACCCAGCAAGCTTGGCAGAAAAGCCGGCCGCGGGCGCGGTGCTGCCCGATGGCGCCACCCGGCGGGGCGGGGAGTGCCATCATGCGGGGTTGACCGGGGCGTCGCTCCTGGGACGCCCTGGGTCAGCCGATGTTCTGGGCGACGATCGCGACGACGACCAGCAGGGCGACGATGCCGCCGATGATCGCGGCGAGCTGGCCGAGCTTCTTGTGGCCGTCGGTGGGGTTCGGTTCGAGAACGGGCATGTCCGGATTCTCCCACCCCGAACACGCCCGCCCGCCACCGGGCCCCGGCAACCGCCGGGGCCGTGGCCCCTCCGGCCCCTCAGACCCTCAGACCCTCGGGCCCCTCAGCCCCTCAGGCCCCGGACGCCGCCGGGAGCGCCTCGTCCTCGATGTGCCGGGCCCGGGCCGCCCGCAGGCCGAACAGCATCTGCGGCACCAGCAGCACCGCCAGGAAGCCGAGCGGCAGGTACCACTCCCCGGTGGCCTGGTACAGCCGGCCGATCAGGATCGGGCCGGGGATCGAGATCAGGTAGCCGACGCCCTGGGCGAAGGCCGACAGCTGGGCCACCCCGCCGGCCGTCCGGGCGCGCAGGCCGATCATGGTCAGCACCAGCGGGAACGCGCAGTTGGACAGGCCCACCAGGACCGCCCACAGCCACGGCGCGGCGGCCGAGGCCAGCGCCAGCCCGCTGTAGCCGGCGATGCCGAAGCTCGCCAGGACCACCACGAAGAGCCGCTGGTCGCCACGGCGGGCGGCCAGGTTGGGCAGGACGAAGGACACCGGCACGCCGATCACCATGGTCACCGCCAGCAGCACGCCCGAGGTGCCCTCGGAGACCCCGGCGTCCTGGAAGATCGTCGGCAGCCAGCCCATCACCACGTACGCGCCGGTGGCCTGGAAGCCGAAGAAGACGGCCAGCGCCCAGGCGGTGCGGCTGCGGGTGATCGGCAGCCGCACGGCTGCGGCCGTGCCGCCCGCCGGCCCGCCGGACTCCCGCCGCCGGGTGAGCAGCACCGGCAGCCAGAGCAGCAGGGCGAGGGCGCCGAGCGCGGCCCACACCCCGAGGCCGAGCCGCCAGTCGCCGCCGAGGGCCTTCGTCAGCGGGACGGTGACGGCGGCCGCCAGCGCGGTGCCGGCCGACAGCGCCATCGAGTAGAGGCCGATCATCGGCCCGACCCGGTCCGGGAAGTACCGCTTGATCACCACCGGGATCAGCACGTTGGAGACGGCGACGCCGGCCAGCGCGAGCGCGGTCAGCAGCAGGAACACGGCCGTACCGGCGGCGAAGGAGCGGGCCAGCACGCCCGCGGTGATGGCGCCCATGCCCGCGGTGACCACCGCGACCGGGCCGAGCCGGCGGGCCAGGCCGGGCGCGGCGAAGCCGAACAGGGCGAAGCAGAGCGAGGGGACGGCGGTGAGCAGGCCGGCCACCGTCGGGCTCATCCCGAGGTCGGTGCGGACCTGGTCCAGCAGCGGCCCGAGGCTGGTGACCACCGGGCGGAGGTTGAACGCGGCGGCGGCGATCGCGACGGCGAACAGCCAGCCGAGGTAGCGGCGGTGGGGCGGGGCGGGCCGCTCGGTCTGCGGCCGGGTCCCGGCCCGGGGTGGAGCGGTGACGGGAGCTGCGGTGTCTGCTGCGGACGACATGCGGGCATCATAGAATGATGGGATGAATTAGCGCATCCTTGACTTGGCATGATGGCCCGACCCACCCGACCCAAGGAGTCCCCCGTGGCGCTGTCCTCGCCGAGGCGCACCCCGCTGTCCGACCAGGTGATCGCGCAGCTGCGCGCGCAGATCACCTCCGGGGAGTGGCCCGTCGGCTCGCGCATCCCCACCGAGGCCGCCCTCGTCGAGCAGCTGGGCGTGGCCCGCAACACCGTGCGCGAGGCCGTCCGTGCCCTCGCCCACAACGGGCTGCTCGACATCCGCCAGGGCTCCGGCACCTACGTCCTGGCCACCAGCGAACTCGCCGGCGTGATGCACCGCCGCTTCGCCGACGCCGACCGCGCCCAGGTCGCCGAGCTGCGGACCACCCTGGAGACCTCCGCCGCCGGCTTCGCCGCCACCCGCCGCACCGACCGCGACCTCGCCCTCCTGGACGCCGCCCTGGCCCGCCGCGAGGACGCCTGGCGCTCCGGCGACGCCGAGGACTTTGTCCAGGCCGACGCCGCCTTCCACCAGGCCGTGGTCGCCGCCGCCCACAACGACGTGCTCGCCGCCCTCTACGCCGACCTCGGCGAGGTCACCCGCGCCCACCTGCGCCACGACGTCGGCCCCGAGCTCATCGCCGAGCGCTACCTCGGCCACGACAAGATCGTCGACGCCATCCGCGCCCGCGACCCCCAGCGCGCCTCCGACGAGGCCGGCCGCGCCATCAGCGCCTGCGCCGACCGGGACTCCTGACCGGTCGGCCCGGTCCGAGGTCGCTCGCCTTGCGGGCGGCGGGATTTGGCGTGCTAACGTCCCGTGAAAATTCGCGGACGGCCGGTCTCCGGCCGCAAGTGGACCACAACGGGGAGAACTGATGGCGGATCCGGACCTGAAGCTGAGCCAGGGACCGGGGGGCGGGGGGCCCACCAAGGTGTCGACGGGCGCGCTGGACAAGGCGGCCACCGCACTCGACGGCATCGCCAACGACAGCACGGCGGCCGGGAAGGCCGCCGACGAGTCCACCGAGGCGGCGGCCGGCAAGCTGAGCGGCTGGGACACCGCCGGCGCGCTGCGCGGGGCGCTCAAGGAGTGGCACGAGCAGGTGTCGCAGCTCAACGGCCGGCTCAACCAGGAGGCCGGGATGATGCGGCAGACCCACACCAACTACCTGAGCGTCGAACACGGCATCGCCACGTCGTTCACCGGGAAGGCGTGAGCACATGAGCCTGCTCGGTTTCGAGGACGTCATGAAGGCGGACCCGTCCGCGATGGCCAAGGCCGCCGCCGACTGGACCGAGATGGCCCGCAAGTACCAGGGCGTCCAGCACCGGCTGGAGACCGAGGTGCTCTCGGTCACCGGCGGCCAGGGGCTGTGGTTCGGGTCCACCGCCTACGCGGCCAACCAGCACATCACGATCACCCGGCAGCAGAGCATCGACGCGCAGACCGAGGCCAAGGCCGTCGCCTCGATCATCAAGGACGCCCAGGGCGACTTCGAGTCCGCGCAGAAGAAGCTGAAGCAGGCCGTCGCGGACGCCCAGGCCGACGGCATGAAGGTGACCGGCACCGGCGCCGTCATGTTCGACGTCGGCGCCCTCGACCCGGCCACCCGGAACGCCTACCACCACGAGCCGGACTACCAGCGGGAGCGCAACGAGGCCGCCGGCCAGTGGGCGCAGAAGATCAAGGTCTACCTGGAGGAGGCGACCGCCGCCGACCAGCGGGCCGCCCTCCAGCTGCGCCGCGCCGCCAAGGTCGGCGACCCGCTGAACCAGTTCAACGGCCAGGCGGTCGGCGGCGGCGACGAGGCCGACGGCCGGCGCGCCGCGGAGCTGGCGGCCCGGCTCAAGGACGGCAAGACCCTCAGCCCGGAGGAGCTCGCCGAGCTCAACAACCTGATGAAGGCCAACTCCGGCAGCCCGGTCTACGGCCAGACCCTGCTCAACACCCTCGGCCCCGAGGGCACCCTGCTGCTCGCAGACGAACTGGAGCTGCGGCTCAACGACCGGGACGGCAAGCTCAAGGGCGAGTACGGCGATCTGCAGACCAACCTCGCCAACACCATCGCCGGCGCCACCCGGGACCCGAACACCAAGTTCTACCAGGACTTCCGCAAGGGCCTCCAGGAAGCCGGCGTCAAGAACATCAACGCCCGCCACTTCGGCGGCAAGACCGAACCGATCTACGGCTACCAGACCCTGGCCACCCTGCTCCAGCACGGCAACGCCGGGTACGGCAAGGAGTTCCTGAACGACCTCGGCACCGACATCGTCAACGCCGAGCGCAAGGACAAGAACCGCTGGTCCTCCCACCAGTTCAACGGCCCGCGCCCGGACCTGGTGTACGACCCCGTCGACGGCGTGCTCAAGCTGATGGGCCAGAACCCCGACGCCGCCACCCTGTTCCTGGACCCCAAGTCGCCGGGCGCCGAGGACCGCCTCAAGTACCTGCTGCGCGACCGCGAGTGGCCCACCACGTACACCAACACCCTGTTCGGCCCGCCGATGGTCGACAAGGGCACCCACCAGGACGGCCTCGCCGCCGCCCTGGAGGCCGCCGCCACCGGCGACGCCCCCGGCGAGGGCACCCACAACGGCGGCCCGCACACGCCCGCCCAGGCCCGCGTCATGCAGGGCGCGATCGACGCGCTGGACGGCGACGGCAAGGGCAGCGAGATCCACGACGACCTGAAGATGCCGCTGGCCAACGCGCTCTCGGACTACGTGGACGACACGCACAAGGTCCTCAGCGACCACGTCGCCAGCGGGAGCGGCGGAGTCCGCGAGGAGAACGGTGCCGGCCACCTCGACGGCGGAGCCGACAGTCTGATCCGTGTCCTGCGCGGCGTCTCGGACGAGCCCGAGGCCTACGCCCTGCTCTACAGCGCCGAACGGGCCAAGACGGCCGAGCTCATCGCCGAGTTGCCGACCGACCCGCACGCGGACCGGAGCGTCGTGGACCTCCCGGCCCAGCGCATCGGCACCGCACTCGGCGCCTACGACGCGATCCGGGCCGATGTCATCCTCGACAACAAGGACGACCGGATGGAGTGGGCCGACAAGACCAGCTCCTTCGCCTCCACGATGAACGGCACCGTGACCGGGTTCATCCCGGAGGTCGGCGACATCGCCGGCGGGATCGTCGACCTGGGCATCGAGGAGTGGGCGGACGGCGTCAAGAAGGAGGCACAGGACGCGGGCAACAAGGACGCCTCCGACAAGCACTTCGCCGCCTTGCGGGACAGCAAGGAGATGGCCCTCGGCTGGGGGCGGCTCACCGGCGACACGAACAACACCCGGGCCGACCTCGTCTACTCCAACATGGCCCTCGGCCACACCAGCGGCCACGCGAACGCCTGGAGCGCGCTGGGACGGAACGGTCAGCAGTGAGGTCGTCCCGGAAGGTCTGGGCCGTCGTCGCGGGCGTACTCGTCCTCGCCCTCGGTGTGGGCGGCTTCGTGTCCTGGCAATACCCCAACCTGTTCCTTCCGGACCGCCTCTGCGACAACGCTGTCGCGGCGAAGGACGCCGAACGGGTCCTCGGTGACGGCAAGATCGTGGTCGCGAGCCATCGGGCGTCGAGCGACCGTAACGACCCGGACGCGTACTGCGCGATCAGTCTCAAGCGCGGCGGCAAGTACGTCGCCGAGATCCACCTGCGCACCAAGATGGCCGCGCCCTTCGAGCCGTCCCTGCGTGCCGATCCCGCGATGTCCCAGCCCGACCGCGGAGCAGTGGGCGCGTTCGGCAATTCGCGCGGCTGGTTGCTGATGGCACCGGGATGCCGACTCGCGTCCAAGGACGCGGAGAGCTACCCGGACCGTGACGCCGATGCGGTCGCTGTGGACGTCACCCGTGACAAGCAGCCCGACCCGTACCGATCCGCGCACGCCGACGCGACCGCTTCCCCCGAAGCGCGGCAGGATCTGGCCCGGCTGGCCGCCGGTTTCGCAGCAGCGGTCGCACACCGCTCCGGCTGCGGATCGGCAGCGGCTCTCGATGTCCATCTGGCCACCGGCGGGCAGGTCGAACAGCCGGTCGTCGACGGGCAGCTCTGCGGGGTTCCGGGGGCCGCTGCCGTCGGCAGGATCCAACCCGATCTCCGCCAGGACGTCAGCAGCCCCTCAGCTCCTGTCCAGTCCTGTTGGATCTACGGCGACAACCGGTCGACACCGGCCTACCGGTTCACCGGCACGCTCGACACCCGCTATCCGAAGTTCGCCGTTCTCAGTGCCGGCAGCGGCCCGCTGGGTCCGCTGCCGGCCGGCTGGCGGGGAACCGGCAGGAACAATCTCGTGGTCGCTCCGTGCGGTACGGGCAGTCTCACCCTGGACGCCTTCCGGTCGTCGACCGAGGAACGAGGGGTTCCAGCCATCGAAACCCCCGCATTCCGTGCCTGGGCCAATGCCATGGCTTCCAAGTACGGCTGCGAGCCGGTCGCCCCGAAGTAGCCGCCCACAGAAACGCCGCTGCCCGGCGCCCTCCTCGTCGGAGGGGCCGGGCAGTGGCGTTCGCGCGTGGCGGGGGTGTCAGGCGCCGATGGCGTGCAGGCCGCCGTCGACGTGGACGATCTCGCCGGTGGTCTTCGGGAACCAGTCCGACAGCAGGGCGACGACGCCGCGGCCGGCCGGCTCCGGGTCGCTCAGATCCCACTTCAGCGGGGAGCGGTTGTCCCAGGTGGCGGCGAGGTCCGGGAAGCCCGGGATGGACTTGGCGGCCATCGAGCCGATCGGGCCGGCCGCGACCAGGTTGCAGCGGACGTTCCGCTCGCCCAGGTAGCGCGCCAGGTAGCGGTTGGTGGACTCCAGGGCGGCCTTGGCCGGGCCCATCCAGTCGTACTGCGGCCAGGCGTACTGGGCGTCGAAGGTGAGGCCGACGACCGCGCCGCCGTCCTGCATCAGCGGCAGCAGCGCCATGGTGAGCGACTTCAGCGAGAACGCCGAGACGTGCATGGCGGTGGCCACGGACTCCCACGGCGTGTTCAGGAAGTTGCCGCCCAGGGCGTCCTGCGGGGCGAAGCCGATCGAGTGGACGATGCCGTCCAGGCTCGGCAGGTGCTCGCGCACCTGGTCGGCGACGCCGGCCAGCTGCTCCTCGCTGGAGACGTCCAGCTCCAGCACCTTGACCGGGTTCGGCAGCTTCTTGGCGATGCGCTCGGTGAGGCTGGGCCGGGGGAACGCGGTGAGGATGACCTCGGCGCCCTGCTCCTGGGCCAGCTTGGCGGTGTGGAAGGCGATGGAGGACTCCATCAGCACACCAGTGATCAGGATGCGCTTGCCCTCAAGGATTCCGCTCATGACTCAGTGACCCATGCCCAATCCGCCGTCCACGGGAATGACGGCTCCGGTGATGTACGCGGCCTCGCCGGAAGCGAGGAACCGCACGGTGGAAGCGACCTCGGCGGGCGCCGCGTAACGGCCCAGCGGCACGTCGGCGACGATCTCCGCGCGGCGCTCGTCGGTGAGCACCGCGGTCATGTCGGTGTCCACGAAGCCGGGAGCGACCACGTTGACGGTGATGTTGCGCGGGCCCAGCTCGCGGGCCAGCGAACGGGCGAAGCCGACCAGGCCGGCCTTGGACGCGGCGTAGTTGGACTGACCCGGCGAGCCGGAGAGGCCGACGACCGAGGAGATCAGCACGATCCGGCCCTTGCGGGCGCGCATCATCAGCTTGGACGCGCGCTTGACCACGCGGAAGGTGCCGGTGAGGTTGGTGTCCAGGACGGACGTGAAGGCCTCCTCGGACATCCGCAGCAGCAGGGTGTCGTGGGTGATCCCGGCGTTGGCGACCAGGACCTCGACCGCGCCGTGCGCGGACTCGACCTCGGTCAGCGCGGCGTCGACCTGGGCGCTGTCGGTGATGTCGCAGCGGACCGCGAGCACGTCGAACTTGGCCAGCTGCTCGGGCACCTCCCCCGACCGGCTGGTGATGGCGACCTTGTCGCCCGCCTCGGCGAAGGCCAGGGCGATCGCGAGGCCGATGCCCCGGTTTCCTCCGGTGACGAGAACCGAGCGGCTCAACGATCCACCTCTCTCCGTTGTGTGCGCACGCCGTGATGCCCGCGTACCACTCCGTGATGTCCGCGTACGTCGTAACGAGGTACGCGGTGTGACGCTATCGGTCGCCCCGGCGCGGCGACGAATCGAGCTCCGACAGCGCCGCACCGGAGGAACTGTTGGTACCCGACAATCCGGTCCGCGGCGGATTTCCCGTCGTTCCCCCTTCCGGTGGGGCCCTATTGTCGTGTCCACTGAGCCGCACGTCCGGGAACCCGGCAGCGGGGCACGCCCGTTGTGCCCCCTGGTGCGGCACGAGGCCGGGGCCGCCGCACCGGGGCCGACCCGGGCCCACGGCCGGACACGGCCCCGGAGACGAGTGGATGCGGAGCGCGGAATGAGCGAGGCACAGGCCGGGACCACCCACCGGCGCGGACGACTGGTGGCCCTGGCCGCGCTGGCGGCCGGCGCGGGAGCGGTCGCCTGGGCGCTGCGCGACCTGCCGGCGGCGTTCGGCCGGCGGCCGGACGGCGAGCGGGAGGAGCGGCTGCGCAACTCCCCGCAGTACCGCGACGGCGTCTTCCACAACGCGCCCTCCGAGCTGGCCCGGCCGGCCGCCCAGGCGGGCATCGACGTGGAGACTGTGCGCCGGGCGCTGTTCCAGCGCGACGGCCGGACGCCGAGCCGCCCGGTGCCCACCGTCCGCCCGGCCCACGGCTCCGGCCCGGCCGCCGAGGGCGTGGCGGTCACCTGGTACGGGCACGCCTCGGCGCTGGTCGAGATCGAGGGCGCGCGCGTCCTGCTCGACCCGATCTGGAGCGAGCGCTGCTCCCCCGCCGCCCAGGTCGGCCCGCGCCGGCTGCACCCGGTGCCGGTGGAGCTGGAGGAACTGCCGCAGGTGGACGCGGTGCTGATCTCGCACGACCACTACGACCACCTGGACATGGCGACGGTGCGGCGGCTGGTGCGCAGCCAGTCCGCGCCGTTCGCGGTGCCGCTCGGCATCGGCGCGCACCTGCGCCGCTGGGGCGTGCCCGAGCACCGGATCATCGAGCTGGACTGGGACGAGACCTGCAGGCTGGGCGACCTCTCGCTGACGCTGACCTCCGCCCACCACTTCTCCGGCCGCGGCCTGACCCGCAACACCACGCTGTGGGGCTCCTGGGTGGTCGCCGGGCCGAACCGCCGGATCTACTACACCGGCGACTCCGGCTACTTCGAGGGCTACGCCCGGATCGGCGCCGAGCACGGCCCGTTCGACGCCGCGCTGGTCCAGGTCGGCGCGTACGACCCGGCCTGGGCGGACATCCACATGACGCCGGAGGACGCCGTCCTCGCCCACCGCGAGCTGAACGCCGGGCTGCTGGTCCCGGTGCACTGGTGCACCTTCAACCTGGGCCTGCACCCGTGGGCCGAGCCGATCGAGCGGCTGCTGGTGGAGGCCAAGGAGCACGGCGTGCGGCTGGCGGTGCCGCGCCCCGGCGAGCGGGTGGACGTCGACAACCCGCCGGAGCTGGACGGCTGGTGGGAGGGCGCGGTCTGAGCGACCGCGCCGAGCAGCGGGGGCGACCGGCGGACGGCCGGCGGACGCCCGGCGGGCCACGCCGGGAAATGCGCTGGCCGAAACCCCTTTGACGGGCCATGATGCCGTGCGGGTACCCCTGTTCACCCGGGGGTACCGCACCGCCGTCCCCCCGACCAGGGAGCCCGATTGCCTCCGCTGCCCCCGACCAGCACGCCCCCGACCCGCGGCAGCGCCCCGCGCGAGGTCGACCCGCTCTTCCTCGCCTACCCGCTGCGTGTCCTGGCCGACGCCGCCCTCACCCGGGCCCGCGAACTCGGCGCCACGCACGCCGACTTCCGCCTGGAGCGGGTCCGCAGCGCCTCCTGGCGGCTGCGCGACGCCCGCCCGGCCGGCACCTCCGACAGCGTCCAGCTCGGCTTCGCCGTCCGGGTGCTGCTGGACGGCGCCTGGGGCTTCGCCGCCGGGGTGGACCTCACGACGGACGCGGCGGCGCGGGTGGCCGAGCAGGCCGTCGCGGTGGCCCGGCTGTCCGGCGGGATCAGCCGCGCGGCGGGATCGGCGGAGCGGGTGGAGCTGGCCGCGGAGCCGGTCCACCGGGACGTCACCTGGGTGTCCGCGTACGAGGTGAACCCCTTCGAGGTGCCGGACGCCGAGAAGACCGCACTGCTCGCCGGGTGGAGCTCCCGGCTGCTGGCCGCCGAGGGCGTCTCGCACGTCCAGGCGACCCTGCTGACCGTCCAGGAGAACAAGTTCTACGCGGACACCGCCGGCACCGTCACCACCCAGCAGCGGATCCGGCTGCACCCGGTGCTGGAGGCCACCTCGGTGGACGGCCGTACCGGCGCCTTCGAGTCGATGCGCACCCTGGCGCCGCCGGTGGGGCGGGGCTGGGAGTACCTGACGGGAGCGCCGGGGTCGCCGGGCCTGCCTGGCGCCGGCTGGGACTGGGACGCCGAACTCGCCGAGCTGCCCGTCCTGCTGGCCGAGAAGCGGAAGGCGCCGAGCGTCGAGCCGGGCCGCTACGACCTGGTCATCGACCCGTCCAACCTCTGGCTGACCATCCACGAGTCGATCGGCCACGCCACCGAGCTGGACCGCGCCCTCGGCTACGAGGCCGCCTACGCCGGCACCTCCTTCGCCACCTTCGACCAGCTCGGCTCGCTCCGGTACGGCTCCGAGCTGATGCACGTCACCGGCGACCGCACCGCCGAGCACGGCCTGTCCACCGTCGGCTACGACGACGAGGGGGTGGCCGCGCAGTCCTGGGACCTCGTCAAGGACGGCGTGCTGGTCGGCTACCAGCTCGACCGGGCGATGGCCGAGCTCAAGGGCTTCGGCCGCTCCAACGGCTGCGCCTACGCCGACTCCCCCGCGCACGTCCCGGTGCAGCGGATGGCCAACGTCTCGCTCCAGCCAGCCGCCGACGGCCCGTCCACCGAGGGCCTGTTCGCGGGCGTCGAGAACGGCCTGTACATCGTCGGCGACCGCTCCTGGTCGATCGACATGCAGCGCTACAACTTCCAGTTCACCGGCCAGCGCGCGTACGCCATCAAGAACGGCGAACTCGCCGGCCAGGTCAAGGACTTCGCCTACCAGGCGACCACCACCGACTTCTGGGGCTCGATGACGGCCGTCGGCGGCCCGCAGACCTACGTGCTGGGCGGCGCCTTCAACTGCGGCAAGGCGCAGCCCGGCCAGGTCGCCGCGGTCAGCCACGGCTGCCCCTCGGCGCTGTTCCGCAACGTCAACGTGCTCAACACCCAGCAGGAGGCGGGTCACTGATGGCCGCGACGCAGCCCCACGAACTCGTCGAGCTGGCGCTCGGCCTCTCCCGCGCCGACGGCTGCGTGGTGATCGCCGACGAGGAGTCGACCGCCAACCTGCGCTGGGCCGGCAACGCCCTCACCACCAATGGCGTCACCCGGGGCCGCCGGCTCACCGTGATCGCCACGGTGGCCGGCGCCGAGGGCACCGCCTCCGGCGTGGTCTCCCGCGAGGCCGTCGTGGCGGACGAGGTGGCGGAGTTGGTCCTGGCCGCCGAGGAGGCCGCCCGCGCAGCCGGTCCGGCCGAGGACGCCCAGCCGCTGGTCACCGCCGCCGAGCAGACGAACTCGCCGCACTTCACCGAGCCGCCGGCGGAGACCTCGATCGAGGTGTTCGAGCGGCTCGCGCCCGCCCTCGGCCGGGCCTTCGCCGAGGCCGCCGGGCAGGGCGAGCTGCTGTACGGCTTCGCCCGGCACGAGCTGGTCTCCAGCTACCTGGGCACCTCCACCGGCCTGCGGCTGCGGCACGACCAGCCGACCGGCACGGTCGAGCTGAACGCCAAGACCGCCGACCTGTCCGCCTCGGCCTGGGTCGGCGCCGCCACCCGGGACTTCGCCGACGTCGACGTCACGGCGCTGCACGCCGAGGCGACCCGGCGGCTCGGCTGGGGCGCGCGGAAGATCGACCTGCCGGCCGGCCGGTACGAGACGCTGCTGCCGCCGTCCGCCGTCGCCGACCTCATGGTGTACCTGGCCTGGTCGTCGGGCGGCCGGGACGCCTTCGAGGGCCGGACGGTCTTCTCCCGGCCCGGCGGCGGCACCCGGATCGGCGACAAGCTGGCCGGGCTGCCGCTGACGCTGCGCTCCGACCCGGCCGAGCCGGGCCTGGAGTCCGCGCCGTTCGTGCTGGCCCACGCCAGCGAGGACGAGGCCTCGGTGTTCGACAACGGCCTGCCGCTGACCGCCACCGACTGGATCCGGGACGGCGAGCTGGCCTCGCTGGTCACCAGCCGCCACTCGGCCACGCTGGGCGGCCTGCCGCTGCGCCCGGCGGTCGACAACCTCGTCCTGGAGACGGCCGGCCAGGAGGCCGCGCCGACCCTGGAGGAGATGATCGCCCGCACCGAGCGCGGCCTGCTGCTCACCTGCCTCTGGTACATCCGCGAGGTGGACCCGGCGACCCTGCTGCTGACCGGACTGACCCGGGACGGCGTCTACCTGGTGGAGAACGGCCAGGTGGTCGGGGCGGTCAACAACTTCCGCTTCAACGAGTCGCCGGTGGACCTGCTCGGCCGGATCACCGAGGTGGGCCGCACGGAGCGCTGCCTGCCGCGCGAGTGGGGCGACTGGTTCACCCGGACGGCGATGCCGCCGGTCCGGGTCGCGGGCTTCAACATGAGTTCGGTCAGCCAGGCCTCGTAGGTTCTGGCATCCAGGGAGGGATCGAGGGGCGTGGACGAGAAGCGCACGGTCAAGACGAGCAAGATGCTGTCGCGGATCCTGCGGCACGAGCCGGAGCGGGTCGGGATCGCCCTGGACCCGGCCGGCTGGGTGCGGGTGGACGTGCTGCTCGCCGCGCTGGCGGCCCGGGGCAACCGGCTGACCAGGGCGGAGCTGGACCACGTGGTGGCGACCAACAACAAGCGCCGCTTCGCCTACTCGCCGGACGGCCTCTCGATCCGGGCCAGCCAGGGGCACACGGTGGCGGTCGATCTCGGTCTGGCCGCCACCGAGCCCCCGCCGGTGCTGTTCCACGGCACGGCGACCAGGAGCCTGGGCGCGATCCTCCGGGAGGGGCTGCGCCCGATGGCCCGCCGGGACGTCCACCTGTCCGCGGACGCCGCGACGGCCACCGGGGTGGGCGCCCGGCACGGCCGCCCGGTGGTGCTCCTGGTGGACGCGGCCGCGATGGCCGCGGCGGGTCACGAGTTCCGGGTGAGCGCCAACGGGGTCTGGCTGACGGACGCGGTGCCGCCGGAGTACCTCTCCCAGGCCCAATAGGGCGTGTCCGCCGGGGCCGGTCTCGTCGCCCGCCCCCTCCGGGCGTACGGTGAGATGGCCGCGCGGCGAGGCGCGCGGGCGCGTGGACGAGGGCGGTAGGGACATGGGCAAGAGCACCGAGGCCGAGCAGGTCTACCGGATCACGGGGGCCCGCAGCAGCCTCACCGACGACGTCCGCGGGCGGCAGCGCCGGTACGTCGCCTCGATGCTGCTGCGGACGGTCTGCGTCCTGCTCGCGGTGGTGCTGTGGGACGTGCAGCGGTGGCTCGCGGTCGCGGCGCTGGCGGGCGGGGTGCTGCTGCCGTACTTCGCGGTGCTGCTCGCCAACGCGGGCCGGGAGCGCGCCCCGGGCCTGCCGTCCACCTTCGACCTGCCGCCGGAGACGCCGCTGATGCTGGGCCCCGGCGGCACCGGTGGCGGCGGTGCGAATGTGACGCACGGTGCCGATGGGGCCGGCCGTGTGCCCACCGATTCTTCACAGAGCCGGAACTGACTGCCCGTTTTAGTCTACTTTCAACCGCTTGTCGAGGCGGAAAGCTCAAAAGAAGCTCAGATTAATCATGCAAGACCTCCCCATACCCTGCCCAGGCCGTGACATACTGCGTACGCGCTCCGCATCCCCCGTCGGAGCGACGGACCGACGCCGGGCGGCTCCCCCCGTGGCTGCCCGGCGTCGCCTTTTTTTGGGGCTCGGCTCGCCTCCGGGGCGCTCGCGGGAGTGCCTGGCGGGGGTCACTGCGGGGTAGGTGGGGCGTGACAGACTGGCGGTGACGACACCCGCCGACCGCCCGAGGACTCCCGATGCTGCTCCCCGACGCCCCTCAGCCGCAGAGCCCGATCTGCTCCGCCAAGGGCTGCCGCGCGGACGCCGTCTGGGTCCTGGTCTGGAACAACCCCAAGCTGCACACCCCGGAGCGCCGCAAGACCTGGCTCGCCTGCGACGAGCACCGCGAGCACCTCTCGCAGTTCCTCGGTGTCCGGGGCTTCCTCAAGGAGGTCCTCCCCTTCGCCGAATGGACCCCCACCGAGGGCTAGGCTCTTCAGCCGCCGATCGCCGACATCGGGCGGGCGGGCTGGTGGAAGTCGGGGGCGTCGATGCCGGCGCCGGCCTTCTTGCCCCACATCGCCGCGCGCCAGAGGGCGGCCAGTTCGGCGTCGTCGGCGCCGGAGCGCAGCGCGGTGCGCAGATCGGTCTCGCCGGTGGCGAAGAGGCAGTTGCGGACCTGGCCGTCGGCGGTGAGCCGGGTGCGGTCGCAGGCGCGGCAGAACGGGCGGGTCACCGAGGCGATCACGCCGACCCGGGCCGGGCCGCCGTCGACCAGCCAGCGTTCGGCGGGGGCCGCGCCGCGGGTGGCGGAGGGCTCGGGGGTCAGCTCGAAGCGGGCCGACAGCCGCTCCAGGATCTCCTCGGCGGTGATCATCGCGGAGCGGTCCCAGCCGTGCTGGGCGTCCAGCGGCATCTGCTCGATGAACCGCAGCTCGTAGCCGCGCTCCAGGCACCAGGCGAGCAGCGCGGGCGCCTCCTCCTCGTTGACCCCGCGCATCAGCACCGCGTTGAGCTTGACCGGGGTGAGCCCGGCGGCCTCGGCGGCGGCCAGGCCGTTCAGGACGTCGTGGTGGCGGTGGCGCCGGGTGAGGGTGTGGAAGGTGTCCGGGTCGAGGGTGTCGAGCGAGACGTTGACCCGGTCCAGGCCGGCCGCGCGCAGCGCCTCCGCGGTCCGGGCGAGCCCGATGCCGTTGGTGGTGAGCGAGAGCTCGGGGCGCGGGTCGAGGGCGGCGCAGGCCTGGACGATGCCGACCAGCCCGGGGCGCAGCAGCGGTTCGCCGCCGGTGAAGCGGACCTCCTGGACGCCGAGGTCGCGCACCGCGACGGTGACCAGCCGGACGATCTCCTCGTCGGCGAGCAGTTCGGGCTTGGCCAGCCACTGGAGGCCCTGCTCGGGCATGCAGTAGGTGCAGCGCAGGTTGCACCGGTCGGTGAGGGAGACCCGGAGGTCGACGGCGCGGCGGCCGAAGGTGTCGAGCAGCACGGCGGTCCCTTCCCGAGTGAGGTGCCGCCTGGGGAGCGGCCGGCCCGGCCACCGTCACGGCGGGGCCGGGCCAGCTTAGTCTTCACCCGCCCGTCAGTGGGCGCCCAGTCCGGTCAGTGAGCGGACCTCCAGTTCAGCGTACTTCGCCGGGTCGGCCTGTTCACGGGAGAGCACGGTGCCGATCCAGCCCGCGAGGAAGCCGACCGGGATGGAGACCAGGCCGGGGTTCTCCAGCGGGAACCAGTGGAAGTCGGAGTGCGCGAAGAGCGAGTTCTTCCCGCCCGAGACGACCGGCGAGAAGAACACCAAAACCACCGAGCTGATCAGTCCGGCGTAGACGGAGCTGACCGCGCCGACGGTGTTGAACCGCTTCCAGAAGAGCGAGTACAGCAGGGTGGGCAGGTTCGCCGAGGCGGCGACCGCGAAGGCCAGGGCGACCAGGGCGGCGGTGTTGAGCTTGTCGGCGAAGAGGCTGAGCACGATCGCCACCGCGCCGATACCGGCGGCGGCCCACTTGGCCACGTGCACCTCCTCGCGCTCGGAGACCTTGCCGCGCCGGATGACGTTGGCGTAGAGGTCGTGGGCGAAGGAGGCCGAGGAGGCGAGGGTGAGCCCGGCGACCACGGCGAGGATGGTGGCGAAGGCCACCGCGGAGATCACCGCGAGGAGGACGGCGCCGCCGGTGGTGCCCGCGCCGCCGCCCAGGTTCTCGGCGAGCAGCGGGGCGGCGGTGTTGCCCGCCGCGTTGGAGGCCTTGATGGTCTTCGGGCCGACCAGGGCGGCGGCGCCGAAGCCGAGCGCGAGGGTCATCAGGTAGAAGCCGCCGATGATGCCGATCGCCCAGAGCACGGACTTCCGGGCGGCCTTGGCGGTGGGCACGGTGTAGAAGCGGACCAGGATGTGCGGCAGCCCGGCGGTGCCCAGGACGAGCGCGAGGCCGAGGCTGATGAAGTCGAGCTTGCTGGTGCCGGTGGCGCCGTACTTCAGCCCCGGCTCCAGGAAGGCGTTGGCCTTGCCGCTGGCGTCGGCGGCGGCGCCGAGCAGGCTGGAGATGTTGAAGTTGTACTTGGCCAGCACCAGGACGGTCATCAGGGCGGTGCCGGCGATCAGCAGGACGGCCTTGACGATCTGCACCCAGGTGGTGCCCTTCATCCCCCCTATGGCGACGTAGAGGACCATCAGCGCGCCGACCGCGACGATGGTCCACCGCTTGGCGCCGTCCCCGCTGACCCCGAGGAGCAGGGCGACCAGGCTGCCGGCGCCGACCATCTGGGCGAGCAGGTAGAAGATCGACACCACGATGGTGGAGATGCCGGCGGCGGTGCGCACCGGGCGCTGGCGCATCCGGAAGGCCAGCACGTCGGCCATGGTGTAGCGGCCGGAGTTGCGCAGCGGTTCGGCGACCAGCAGCAGCGCGACCAGCCAGGCCACCAGGAAGCCGATGGAGTAGAGGAAGCCGTCGTAGCCGAACAGCGCGATGGCGCCGGCGATGCCGAGGAAGGACGCCGCGGACATGTAGTCGCCGGAGATGGCGAGGCCGTTCTGGAAGCCGGAGAAGCCGCGGCCGCCGGCGTAGAAGTCGGCGGCGTCCTTGGTCTGCCGGCCGGCCCAGACGGTGATGCCGAGGGTGGCGAGCACGAAGACCCCGAACAGGGTCATCGTGAGGCCGCGGTGGTCGGTGGCGGATGTGGCGAGCAGGTTCATTCGGCGGCCTCCCGGGGGGCGTGGACGACGGCGCCGCGCGCCTCGCGGATGGCGGCCGCGGGCGGGTCCAGCCTCCGGTCGGCGTAGCGCGCGTACCAGGCCGCGATGGTGAAGGTGGTGACGAACTGCAGCAGTCCGAGGACGAGGGCGACGTTGATGTGTCCGACGACCTTGGTGCCCATCAGGCCGGGGGCGTAGCTGGAGAGCAGGACGTAGAGCAGGTACCAGAGCACGAAACCGATGGTGACCGGGAACGCGAAGCTCCGGAACGAGTACCGCAGGGTGCGGAACTCCGCGCTCTCCTCGATGAGTTGGGTTTCGGCGGCGGTGGTGTCGATCGGCGGCGATTCCACTCTGACTCCTCACTCGTTCGGCGTAGTGGTCGCACCAGTGGAACGGTCGGACGTGAGCGGAGTCACAGTCCGGATGCGCGCCGCGCAATGCTAGGAGGGTGGCGCGTCAGCCGAAAGGGGTTGACCGTGACCAGCCAGACCTTCACCCCTCTGCACTAACCGATTGGCCGAAAACCACCTATCCGGGCATGCCGAAGGGGCGGCGCCGACGAGTCGGTGCCGCCCCTGGCAGTGCGTCAGAACCCCGGTGGATCAGAAGGCGATCCGCACCTTCAGCGCCGAGCGGTCGTCCATCGCGCGGTAGCCGTCCGGGACGCCGTCCAGGTCCACCGTGCGGTCGAAGACCAGGCCCGGCTCGATGGCGCCGGAGAGGACGTCCGGCAGCAGCTCGGGGATGTAGGCGCGGGCGGGCGCGACGCCGCCGTTGAGCGAAACATTTCGGCCGAACATCTGACCGATGTCCACGCCCGCGCTGCCGCCGTGCGGCACACCCACGTAGCCGACCGCGCCGCCGTCCCGGGCGATCGACAGGGCGGTACGCATCGACTCCTCGGTGCCGACCGCCTCCAGCACGGCGTGCGCGCCGTGCCCGCCGGTCAGCTCGCGGACCGCCTCGACCGCCGCCTCGCCGCGCTCGGCGACCACGTCGGTCGCGCCGAACCGGCGGGCCAGGTCGGTCCGGGCGGTGTGCCGGCCCAGCGCGATGATCCGACCGGCGCCCAGCCGGTGCGCGGCCAGCACCCCGCACAGGCCCACCGCGCCGTCACCGACCACCGCCACCGTCACACCCGGCCGGACCCGCGCCGAGACCGCCGCGTGGTGACCGGTCGCCATCACGTCGGACAGCGCCAGCAGCCCCGGCAGCAGCTTCTCGTCGCCCTGGGCCTCCTTGGGCAGCTTCACCAGGGTGCCGTCCGCGAACGGGACGCGCACCGCCTCGCCCTGCCCGCCGTCCGAGCCGACCTGGCCCCAGAAGCCGCCGTGCGGGCAGGAGGTCTGGAGCCCTTCGCGACAAAAGTCACACGTGCCGTCCGACCAGACGAACGGCGCCACCACCAGGTCGCCCGGACGGAAGTCACGCACCTCGGAGCCGGCCTCCTCGACCACCCCGAGGAACTCGTGCCCGATCCGCTGCCCGGCCACCCTCGCGGCGACCCCGCGGTACGCCCACAGGTCGCTGCCGCAGATGCAGGCGTTCACCACCCGCACCACCGCGTCGGTCGGTTGCTGGACGACCGCGTCCGGCACCTGCTCGATCCGGATGTCGTTGGGGCCGTGGATGACCGTGGCGCGCATGAGGGTTCGTCCTTCGCAGAGGCGTCCGCAGGGGTGTCGCGGACGACCGGAAAACAATCGACCAGGTGTACGACGACTGCACGGCCCACTCTATTCCGGCCGGTCCCGGGCAACATTCCGGACAGCCGCGGGCCCGGGCGGATCGCCCGCCGCGGTCCCCGGCGGGCCTTATTCTGTTGGACCATGTACGCGATCCAGCCCGAGACCCCCGGCGCAGCACCGCGGACCGCTCCCCTTCCGGCTCAGCGGTCCGCCGCGCCCGCCGGCGGTTTCGCGGTGGTGGACGTCGAGACCACCGGCCTCGGCCGGACGGACCGCGTCATCTCGGCGGGCGTCTACCAACTGGACGACGAGGGCGAGGTCACCGACCACTGGTACACCCTGGTCAACCCCGAGCGGGACCCGGGCCCGGTCTGGATCCACGGCCTCACCGGCGACGTGCTGGCCGGCGCGCCCACCTTCCCGGAGATCGCCGAGGAGCTCGCCGAGCGGCTGCGCGGCCGGGTGATGGTCGCCCACAACGCGCTCTTCGACTGGAACATGATCTCCCGCGAGTTCTCCCGGGCCGGCCTGCGCGCCCCGGTCGAGCAGCGGCTGTGCACCATGGTGCTCGCCCGCGACCTGCGGCTGCCGCTGCCCAACGGCAAGCTCTCCTCGCTCGCCGAGTACTTCGGCGTCCGCCAGCGGCAGGCGCACAACGCGCTGGACGACGCCCGGGTGCTCGCCGAGGCCTTCCGCCCCAGCCTGCACCTGGCCCGTTCGGGGGGCGTCCCGCTGCCGCTGCAGTCCTGCGTGGCCGTCACCGACCTCGGCGAGGACGCGCCCGCCTCCCCCTCCCGGGCGTCCTGGACCGGCGCGTCCTACCGCCAGGCCAAGAAGCGCCCGCCCTGCCCGTACCCGAACCCCGGTCGCTGGGAGGACGGCAAGCCGCTGGTCCAGGGCATGCGGGTGGCGTTCACCGGCGACACCGCCACCGACCGCGAGCTGCTGGAGGACCGCGCCGTCGAGGCCGGCCTGCACATCGCCAGCTCGGTGAGCCGGCTCACCAGCCTGCTGGTGACCAACGAGCCGGACAGCTGGAGCGGCAAGGCCCGCCGGGCCCGCGAGGTCGGCACCCCGGTGGTCGGCGAGGACGCCTTCCTCCAGTTGCTGCGCGAGGTCGCCCCGCACCCCGGTGGGTGAGCCCGTTGTGAGCAGGGCGTACCGTGCCCATGTGTACCGTTTTCTGCTCTCCCGGCGCTGGCTGATCACCCTGCTGATCGCCCTGCTGCTGATCCCCACGACGATCCGGCTGGGGTTCTGGCAGCTGCACCGCCACGAGGCACGGGTGGACCGCAACGAGCTGATCGCCCACGCCCTCACCGACCGTCCCGTGCCGTTCGACACCCTGTCGACCGAGCCCGGCTTCGCGGTCCCCAAGGGCCTCACCTGGCGTTCCGTGACGGCCACCGGGCAGTACGACACGGCGCACGAGTTCGTGGTCCGCAAGCGGACCGATTCCGGCGGGGACAAGATCGGCTACTTCGTGGTCACCCCGCTGGTGCTCGCCGACGGCCGCGGCAGCGTCCTGGTCAACCGGGGCTGGGTGGCCTCCGGCGCCTCCGCCGTCGACTACCCGCAGGTCCCGGCCGCACCGGCCGGCCAGGTCACCCTGACCGGCCGGCTGCGCCCCGACGAGGCCGCCACCGGCAGCATCAGGGACCGGGCCGGACTGCCGGACCGGCAGTTCAACCTGATCAGCTCCACCCAGCAGGCCCGGGACACCGGCGCCACCCTGCTGGGCGGCTACCTGGAGCTCACCGCCACCGAGCCGGCCCCGGCCGACCAGCCCGAGCTGCTGCCCGAGCCCGACCACTCCGACATCGGACCGCACATGGCGTACGCGATCCAGTGGTGGCTGTTCACCGCGCTGATCCCGGTCGGGTTCGTGGTGATGGCGCGGCGCGAGGCCAAGGACCGCCGCAAGGAGGCCGCCGAGGCCGAGGGCCTCACGGTCGCCGTCCCCGCCTAGGTCCTGCTCCAGGGACCCTCCGGAGCCTGGCGGCCACCGGTCAGAGCACGTCCTCCAGGTCGCGCAGCAGCCGGGTCTTGCCCCGGGCGCCGACCACCGCCTTCACCGGCTCGCCGCCGCGGAACACCATCAGCGTCGGCATCGACAGCACCCCGTAGGCCGCCTGGGTCTCCGGGTTGTGGTCGACGTCCAGGCTGACCACGGTCAGCCGGTGCGCCTCCTCCCGGGCGATGTCCGCCAGGACGGGCGCCATCTGGTGGCAGGGCGGGCACCAGTCCGCCGTGAAGTCCACCAGCACCGGCCCCTCGGCGGCCAGCACCTCCTGGGCGAAGGTCTCGTCCGTCACCGCCGCCACTCCCGCGATGTGCATCATCTGCTACCTCGTCTCCCCTTCGTTCCGGTCGGGGACCGCCGACGCGGCCCACTCGCACTGCGGCGGCTCCTCGAAGGCCCCGGCGGCCAGCGCGTCGCGCTCCCGCTCGGCCCGGGCGAACTGCTCGGACACCTGGGAGCGGACCTCCTGGAGCCGGGCGATGCACTCGTCCAGTTCGGACAGCTTCTTCCGGTAGACCTCCAGCGAGGCCGGGCAGGAGTCGCCGTGCGGATGACCCGCCTGCAGGCACTCGACGAACGGCCTGGTCTCCTCCAGGCCGAAGCCGAAGTCCTGCAGGGTGCGGATCTGCCGGAGCAGCCGCAGGTCCTCCTCGCCATAGGCGCGGTACCCGTTGCCGGCCCGGCGGGCCGGGAGCAGCCCGAGCTGCTCGTAGTACCGCAGCGCCCGTGTGGTCGTCCCCGCCCGCTTCGCCAGTTCACCGATCCGCATGTCCGGACCCTGCCCTTCCGGCAGCCGTTCGAACGCCGCCGGGAACGACGGTAGACCTTGACGCCGACGTCAACGCCAGCGCCGGTGGCCTGGGGCAGTCCGGTCAGTGCTGGGTGTTGTAGAAGCCGATCAGCACGGCCCCCCACCAGCCGGCCTGCGAGACCAGGGCGGACGCCGCGCCCCGGACGAGCAGCCGGGCCGGGCGCCGTCGCGCCCCGCTACCCGCCGCCCGGGGCCACCCGGCAGGATGGCCCCATGGATCTTGGACTGCAGAACAAGGTGTACGTGGTCACCGGCGCGACCCGGGGCCTGGGCCTGGCGACCGCCCGGGAACTCGCCGCCGACGGCGCCCGGGTGCTGGTCACCGGCCGCGGCACGCCGGCCGTCGACGCCGCCGTCGCCGAACTCGCCGCCCTCGGCGGGCCGGACGCGGTGCACGGACTGGTCGCCGACAACGCCGACCCGGGGACCGCCGACCGGCTGGTCGCCGCCGCCGTCGAGCGCTTCGGCCGGCTCGACGGCATCCTGATCAGCGTCGGCGGACCGCAGGCCGGCCCGGTCGCCACCACCCCCGAGGAGGCGTGGCGGGACGCCTTCGAGTCGGTCTTCCTCGGCGCTCTGCGAATCGCCCGCGCCGCCGCGGCGGCACTCGGCGAGGGCGGCGTGATCGGCTTCGTGCTCTCCGGGTCCGTCCGCCAGCCCATCCCCGGCCTCGGCATCTCCAACGGCCTGCGCCCGGGCCTGGCGATGGCGGCCAAGTCGCTGGCCGACGAGCTCGGGCCGCGCGGCATCCGGGTGGTGGGCCTGCTCCCGGCCCGGATCGACACCGACCGGGTCCGCGAGCTCGACGCGCTCGGCGGCGACGCGGAGGCCTCCCGCGCCCACCACAGCGCCGCGATCCCGCTCGGCCGCTACGGCGCCCCGGAGGAGTTCGGCAAGGTCGCCGCCTTCCTGCTCTCCCCCGCCGCGTCCTACCTCACCGGTGTGATGATCCCCGTGGACGGCGGCGCCCTGCGCGGGCTTTAGGCGCCGGGAGGGCCTGGCCGGGCCCCGGATCAGACCACGCGTGGCTGCTTGCGCCGGCGGTGCTGCCGTCCGGTGACCTCCGGCCGGGCCGCGACCACCCGGATCCGCAGGTCCACCGGCAGCTCCGGCAGCCCCAGACTGGTCCGCGCCCCGGTGCGCGGGCCGGTCTCGAAGTGCTCGGCGAGCGCGGCCGGATCACCGCCCGGAGTCATCCGGACGGCCGCCCGCAACCGGTGGTGCCGGCGCCCGCGGACCAGCCGGACGCCCACCCGCTCGACCTCCGGCAGGACGACCGCCCCGGTCTCCACGGCCTCCTCCAGAGCCCGGGTGCGCAGCCGCAGCCGCAGCCCCGGCACCCCCGGCGTCGGCAGGACGACGGTCGTCGGACCGCTGCGGCGCAGCTGCGCCACGAGCCACCAGGCGGTGCCCACGACGACCACGGCCAGTCCGCCGATCACCGCCGGCCACCACCAGGACTCGCCGACCCACCGGGTGCGCGAGTCCGCGCTCACCACCGGCTGGTCGGGCGAGGTGAGCGGCCACCAGGACGGCGGGTCGAGGCCGAGGCGCCCGTACAGATCGAGCCCGCCCGCCAGCACCAGCACGCCGGCCGCCAGCAGCACCGCCCCGACCACCCCCAGCAGCAGCCGGTTGACCGTCCCCCGGCTCACCCGCCGTCACCGCCCTGCACCTCGGCCGCGGCGTCCGGCCCGGCACCGGCCCGCGCGCGCCGGCGGCGGCCCGCCGTCGTTACGTCCAGCCGCAGCGGCCGGGCCAGCGACACGGCCGCCAGCTCCGTACGCAACCGCCGCTCCACCGAGGCCGGATCGGCCGGGCCGTCGAGCGCGATCCGCACCCGGCGCCGGTTGATCCGCACCTGGAGGTGCTCGACGCCCGGCAGCCCCGCGGCCCGGTCGGCCAGCAGGGCGGCCACCCCGGACCGGTCGATGGCCGCCGAGGTGTCCCCGTGCGGGCGCAGCGACAGCCAGCGGCCCAGCCCGGGGGCGAAGGCCAGCCACAGCAGCCAGCCGCCGAGCAGCGTGGCCGCGCCGGCGCCGAGCAGCACCGCGAGGTCGTCCAGGTGCCGGTTGGCCAGTTCGTCGGCGAGCTCCGCGCGCCACCGCCGGGCCGGGTGCCCGGTCCGCACGGCCACCACGTCGTACAGCAGGGCCACGGCCAGCACCAGCAGCACGGTGGCCACCACGGCGGCGGCCGTGGTCCGCGGCGCGCGCAACCTCGGCACCTTCACCGCCGGCTCCTCGACGGGAGGCTCCTCGACCGCTGGGCGCTCGGCCAACGGCTCCTCAACGGCCGGGCGCTCAGCCGGGTGCTCCTCCGCCGACGGGTGCTCGACCGAGGGCTCCTCAACCGGAGGCGGCTCAGCCGACGGCCGCTCGGCCGGGGGCTCCTCGCTCACGCCCGTCCCTCCGCCCCCGGCCGACCGATCCGGCGCACGACGGCCTGCGGCCGCCGTACGACCGGGCCGGTCATCCAGCAGCCGCCGTGGCAGGCTGGCGCCTGGCCCGGCCCCGGCCGGCCGTGGCTCCAGCCCGGCCCGGTGGACCCCCCGCAGCGCCCGCCACCGGGGGTCCACCCGCCCCGCCGGCCCACGCCGCTCCGCCAGGTGCTCATCCCGCCACCTCCGGCACCAGGTGCTCGATCACCACGACGACCTCGGCCACCCGGGTGCCGGTCAGCGCGCGGACGTCGGCGGTGATCCGGTCCCGGACGGCCCGGGCGAGGGCGGTGAGGTCGGCGGGGAAGGGCAGGTCGAGGGCGACCCGGACGGTGACCGGGGCGCTCGGCGCGGCCGGCCCGGACACCGAGACCTTCGGTGGCCCGCCGCGTCCGGTCCGGCCCTGCCAGGCCTCGGTGAGCGCCTCTCGGGCGGCCCGGGCGGCGATCCGGGCGTAGACGCGGTCGGCGATCCGCAGCCGGCCGCGCGCGCCGGGCTCCCGCCGGGCGGGCGCCGGGACGAGGGCGGCCATCAACGGCGCCGGTCGCGGCTGCGGAGCAGGTCGCCGAGTTCGCCGAGCTCGATGTCGCCCTCCAGCAGCCGGCCGACCACGAATCCGACCACCCCGAGCGCGGCCACCAGCAGGAAGGCCGCGAACCCGCCGAAGTAGCCGGCGAAGCCCAGGGCCATTCCCACCACCAGGCCGACGATGGCCAGGTTCATGCGTTCCACCTCGTCTTCCGCTGCGGACTACTTCAGCTTGGGCCGCTGCCCTGAGGAGGGGGCCTCCTCTTCCTCCTCCACGACGTCGGGCTCGTCGGGCAGGTGGACGTCGTTGACGGCGATGTTGACCTCGACGACCTCCAGCCCGGTCATCCGTTCGACCGCGTCGATGATGTTCTCCCGCACCTGGCGGGCGAGTTCCGGGATGACGACGCCGTACTCGACGACCAGCGCGATGTCGATGGCGGTCTGCTTCTCCCCCACCTCGGCCTTGATGCCGCGCCCGATGCTGCTCCGCCCGCCGGGGACCCGGTCGCGCATCGCGCCGAAGGTGCGGGCGAGGCCGGAGCCGAGGGCGTGGATGCCGCTGACCTCGCGCGCGGCCATCCCGGCGATCTTCTCGACCACGCCGACGGCCAGCGCGGTGCGCCCGCGCTCGCCGACCGCCGTCGCGCCGTCCGCGCCCGTCGGGGACGCGGCGGCACCGGAGGAGGGGTTCTTGTGCAGGGTGGCGGGCGTCGGAGTGTCAGGCATGGCTCATCTCCCGTTGTGCGGCTCCAGCTATATCGCAAATCGCTCCAACTCTGGCATTTCGCCACGACTTCCGCTCCCGGAGCAGCCCGACGGGAGCTACACCGAAGGGCCCGGCCCCATGGGGGATGTCCCCACGGGGCCGGGCCCTGTTCATAGTTCCGGCGGTCAGTCGCCGATGCCGGCCAGGTCGCGCAGCCGGCGGGCCTGCGCCGCCCGTTCGGCCGTGCGCTGCTCGTCGTAGGAGCGGCCGGCGGCGCCCTGGAGCAGGGCCTTGGTCTCGATGACCGCGTCGCGCGGCGCGGCGAGCAGGGCGGCGGCCAGGTCGCGGGCCGCGGCGTCCAGCTCGGCGGCCGGGACGGCCAGGTTGGCCAGGCCGATCGCGGTGGCCTCCGCCGCGCCGACCCAGCGGCCGGTGGCGCAGATCTCCAGCGCCCGGGCGTAGCCGACCAGGTCGGTCAGCGGCTTGGTGCCGGCCAGGTCGGGGACGAGGCCGAGCGAGGTCTCCTTCATGGCGAACTGGACGTCCTCGGCGACCACCCGCAGGTCGCAGCCGAGGGCGAGCTGGAAGCCCGCGCCGACGGCGTGGCCCTGGACGGCGGCGACGGTCACCAGGTCCGGCCGGCGCCACCAGGTGAAGGCGTCCTGGTAGCCGGCGATGGTCTCGTCGAGCTCCTTGTCCTCGGCGGCGGCCAGCTGGAGGAAGCTGGGCTCGCCGGGGATGCCCTCGGGGGTGAACATCGCCCGGTCGAGGCCCGCGGAGAAGGAGACGCCCTCGGCGCGGAGCAGCACCACCCGGACGGTCCCGGGCAGCTCGCGGCCGACGGCGGTGAGGGCGCGCCACATCGCGGGCGACTGGGCGTTGCGTCGCCCGGGCTGACAGAGGGTGACGACGGCGAGGTCACCGTCGATCTCCAGGCGGACGCCGTCCCGCTCCAGGTTCGGGGTCTGCGGATCGGTGGCGGGGGCGGTCATGCGGGAACCTCCGGTGGCGAGGGTGCTTGGCTACCGGAGAGTAACAAAACTGACGGCGCGGCGGCAGGAGCCGGTCGACGGACAGCGCGCGACAGTCGGCGACCGGGTCACGACCGGGTCGCGACATGACGGTCGGCGGCCGGATCGCTCTGGCCGGGAGTGGGCGATCGACGGTCGCCTCCCCGGTCGGCGCCCTGCCGCCGAGTCATTCGTCCGATGGAGTGATGGGGAGTCAGGAACCAGCCCCGGCCGTAGCCTTGTTCTTGCCCCGCGTCGCACCGCCGCGGCCCCGGAGGATGACTCCGGATTCGCTCAGCATTCGGTGCACGAAGCCGTACGAGCGACCGGTCTCCTCCGCGAGGGCACGAATGCTCGCCCCGGAGTCGTACTTCTTCTTGAGATCGGCCGCGAGCTTCTCACGCGCGGCACCGGTCACCCGGCTGCCCTTTTTCAGAGTCTCGGCCACCCGTGCCTCCTCGTAGCGTTGCTCGGTCAGATTCCCATGATCACCCATCCACCGCGTCCTGGCCACCCATTCGACAAGGTCTATGTCGGGAATGGGCGGTCCTGCGGTGGTGATCCGAGCGCACAAGGGCGCTCACGCTGAGTGCACGCCCCCGACGGGCTACCGCCGTTCGGCGCGAATGGGCTGATCAGCAGCATGGGCCCGACCACGATCGAGTGGTGGGCCGACGGAAGCTCCTCAAACGGAATGCGCGACCCCTTCATTCCCGGACACGCCGGAAGGACTAGTTTTTCTGGTCCAGAAAGGGGAGAGGAGGTCTACCGCCCGCCGGACGGCAAGCCGAAGGCCCGGTCGTCCGTACGGACGACCGGGCCTTGACGTGGCGGAATCAGGCCAGCGTGACCAGGTCGGCGTAGGCCGGGCTCCAGAGGTCCTCGACCCCGTCCGGGAGCAGGATGATCCGCTCCGGCTGGAGCGCGTCGACCGCGCCCTCGTCGTGGGTGACCAGCACGACCGCGCCGCTGAACTCGCGCAGCGCGCCGAGGATCTCCTCGCGGCTGGCCGGGTCCAGGTTGTTGGTGGGCTCGTCGAGCAGCAGCACGTTGGCGCTGGAGACCACCAGCGAGGCCAGCGCGAGACGGGTCTTCTCACCGCCGGAGAGCACCCCGGCGGGCTTGTCGACGTCGTCGCCGGAGAACAGGAACGAGCCGAGGATCTTGCGGATCTGCACCAGGTCGGTGTCGGGGGCCGAGGAGCGCATGTTCTCCAGCACCGTGCGCTCCGGGTCCAGGGTCTCGTGCTCCTGGGCGTAGTAGCCGATCTTCAGACCGTGGCCCGGGATCACCTCGCCGGTGTCCGGCTTCTCCACCCCGGCCAGCATCCGCAGCAGGGTGGTCTTGCCGGCGCCGTTGAAGCCCAGCACGACGACCCGGGAGCCCCGGTCGATGGCCAGGTCGACGTCGGTGAAGATCTCCAGCGAGCCGTAGGACTTGGACAGCCCGCTGGCGGTCAGCGGGGTCTTGCCGCACGGGGCCGGGTCCGGGAAGCGCAGCTTGGCGACCTTGTCGTTCATCCGGACCTGCTCCAGGCCGGAGAGCAGCTTGTCGGCGCGGCGGGCCATGTTCTGCGCGGCCACCGTCTTGGTGGCCTTGGCGCGCATCTTGTCGGCCTGCGCGTTCAGCGTCGCGGCCTTCTTCTCGGCGTTGGCCCGCTCGCGCTTGCGGCGCTTCTCGTCGTCCTCGCGCTGCTGCTGGTACTGCTTCCAGCCCATGTTGTAGACGTCGATCGCGGAGCGGTTGGCGTCCAGGTAGAAGACCTTGTTGACGACCGTCTCGACCAGGTCGACATCGTGCGAGATGACGATGAAGCCGCCCTTGTAGGTCTTCAGGAAGTCCCGCAGCCAGACGATCGAGTCGGCGTCGAGGTGGTTGGTGGGCTCGTCGAGCAGCAGCACGTCGGAGTCGGAGAAGAGGATCCGGGCCAGCTCGACGCGGCGGCGCTGGCCACCGGAGAGGGTGTGCAACTGCTGCCCGAGGATGCGGTCCGGCAGGCCCAGCGCGGCGGCGATGGTGGCGGCCTCGGCCTCGGCGGCGTAGCCGCCCTTGGTGAGGAACTCGGTCTCCAGGCGCGCGTACTTCTTCATCGCGTTCTCCTGGGTGGCGCCCTTGCCGTTCGCCATCCGGTCCTCGTTCTCGCGCATCTTGCGCAGCACGGTGTCGAGGCCGCGGGCGGAGAGGATGCGGTCCTTGGCGAGGACGTCGAGGTCGCCGGTGCGCGGGTCCTGCGGCAGGTAACCGACCTCGCCCGAGCGGGTCACCGTGCCGGCCGCGGGGATGCCCTCGCCGGCCAGCACCTTGGTCAGCGTGGTCTTGCCGGCGCCGTTGCGCCCGACCAGACCGATCCGGTCACCGGGGGCGACCTTGAAGCTCGCGGACTCGATCAGGATCCGGGCGCCGGCGCGCAGTTCGAGGCCGTTGGCGGAAATCATGGCTGGGCACTACTCCTGGGACGTGGGCGGGCGACCGGACGGACTCGGGCCGGGGGCGGCGGGAAGGGGCGTCGTCGACGGGCTCGGCGGACCGCACGGGGCGGCGCCGCTCGCCCGCTAGTGCCCGGAGAGAACAGCCATGGCGGCAAGTCTACCGGGCCGCGCGGGCGGCCCCGGAGGGAATTACCCGCCCGGGGTACCGAACCGGGCCGACCGGGCCGCCGCGGAGGGCACGCCTGCCGCGCCTACGGCGCCTGCTGACCGTCCGAATCCGCCGCGCAACCGCCCGCCGGGCGGACGGCGGCGAACGGCTCGGCCGCGCTGCCGCAGGCCGCCTCGGGCGCGGCCGCCCAGGTGTCGAAGACCCGGGGCGCGACGATCGGCCCGTCCGAGATCAGCACCCGGCGGCCGTCCAGCGCCTTCATCGAGACGCCCGGACCGGCGTTCAACTGCCAGCCGGTGCTGTCCATCCGGTAGCCCGTGATCCCGCCGGACACCGGCTGCCCGCTGCTGTTGGCACAGCTGCGCGGGACCAGCACCGCGTAGTCGGTGGCCACCGTGCGCTCCGGGTCGTAGACGCAGTTCCCGGCCGGCTTGGAGTTGTAGCGCAGGTCGCCGTCGGCGTCCCGGAAGCCCATGGTCAGATCGGGCGTGACCACCGCCACCCAGGGCGTGGCCTGCTGGACGGTGCGCAGCGCCGCCGCGGCCCGCGCGACCGCCTGCTGCTTGCGCTGCTCCTCGGTCCGCTTGTCGGGGCCGGGCTCGCCCGAGCCGCGCAGCCACTCCGCCAGGCCGGGCACCGCGCGGTGCCAGCGCACCTGCTGGTCGCCGGGCCGGACCGAGGTGACCAGGCCGTCGTCCCAGACCACCACGGCGTTCTCGCCGGCCATCGCCAGGTAGAGCGCGGTGGCGCCCTCCCGCTGGTAGGACCAGGCGTGCTCGCCGGTGGCCCGGTGGTACGCCTCCAGGCCCGGGCCGACCCGCAGGTCCAGATCGGCCGCGTCCAGGGTCGCGGCGGCGTCCATGCTCGCGTCCGCGGTACCCTTCGCGGCCACCCGGTCGCCGAACGGGACCGGCTTGTTGGCGTGCGCGGCGGCGCCCGCCACAAGGACCAGCAGGACCGCCAGGGCAGGGAGGATCGACCGGGGGCTGAGGGCGCGCGACTTCCAGGACACGGGCGGAGCGTACCTTTCGGCACCCGCGCGAGTCAGCCGGACTTCTCCGTACGGCCGAACGGCGGAACCGCGCCCACCGGTTCCGCGCGCCCCTCCCGCGCGCACCCGGCGACCTGCGCCGTCGGGCCCGGTCCGGCTCCGGCGGGCGCCGGGACGAGGTCTCGCGGTAGGGCCCCCGGGAGCCGGAGGACCGTTACCGAGGTGATATACGGCACACGGCCGGACGGCGTTCGAATATCGCCCACTTTAGAGTGACATTCGGCTTTTTCCCGGCCGGGCGGCCCTACTGTCGGCATTCGGGAGACCACTGTGCGTGGTCATGCCCGACCCCCGCCCAGCCCGCTCCGCCCGGCCCGTGGCACCGTCCGGGGAACCGCCCGAGGAGAGACCATGCGATTCGGCCGCCTGGCGCTGGCCGCCGCCACCCTGCTGCTGCTCACCACGGCCAGCGTCCCGGCCGGGACCCCGCTGAGCCAGACCGAGCGGCACTCGCTCTCCTCCGACGCGATCACGCCGCGCGGGGCCGCCCCCCGCCCGGTGGTGCAGCGGACCCCGCACGAGCCGCCGTTCGGGGCCTTCGTCGGCTCCTGGGACAACTACATCCCGCAGATCGGCCGGTACGCGCAGTGGCTGGGCAACGCCAACCTCCAGGTCGGGCACACCTATCTGGCGGGCAACGGCTGGGCGGACGTCGAGGGCGAGCCGATGGTGCTCGGCATGTGGTCGCAGTGGCGGCTGGCCGACCCGTCCCGGATGCTGATCCTCGGCGTGCCGATGCTGGTGCCCAACGAGGCCAACGTGCCGGACGGCGAGGTGGCCCGGCTGCTCGCCCAGGGCGCGCGCGGCGACTTCGACCGGCACTTCCTGCGGCTGGCCCGGCGGCTGGTCGCCCTCGGCGGCGCGGACACCGTGCTCACCCTCGGCTGGGAGATGAACGGCGTCACCTACACCCACCGCTGCAAGCCCGACCCGGCCGCCTGGAAGACCTACTGGCGGCGGATCGTCACGGTGATGCGCTCGGTGCCCGGTCAGCGCTTCCGCTTCGACTTCACACCCAACCGGGGGCTGGACGCGATCCCGTGGACCAAGTGCTACCCGGGTGACGACGTGGTCGACATCATCGGCATGGACAGCTACGACCAGCCGGCCGGCGGCACCTTCGACGACTACGTGCGCGAGCCGTACGGGCTCCAGGACCAGGTGGAGTTCGCGGCCAAGCGCGGCAAGCCGGTCTCGTACCCGGAGTGGGGGCTGTTCCGCAACGGCGACAACGCCGAGTTCGTGCAGCGGATGGTCGAGTGGATCCGCACCCACGACACCGCCTACCAGACCGTCACCGACTACTGCCCGCACGGGTTCTGGCAGTGCGACCGGAACCCCCGGGCCAGTGCCCGGTTCAGGCAGCTGATGACCGGCTCCAAGGGGGCCCCGGCCACGCCGACGCCGCCGACCGTGCCGGTGGCCCCGAGCGTCCCGGCGCAGCCGACGCCCCCCGCGACGCCGACGCCGCCGGCCTCCCCGACCGCCACCCCGACGGCGCCGCCGAGCCCGGGGCAGCCGTCGCCGTCCGCGGCGCCGACCGCCCCGGCGACGGCGACGGCGCCGAGCTGGCCGTCGCCCTCCGCCGTGCCGTCGCCGAGCCCGACCGCCCGGCCCGGGTGGCACTGGTGGCCGTGGTGGTAGTGGGGCGGGCGGTCAGCCGCGGCGGCGGGCGGCCAGCGACTCCTTGAGCCGCGGCATCCGGGTGGCCACCAGGTGCACCGCCGCCCGCCGGGCGCGGACCGCGCCGCCCCGGGCCGCGGCCGCCGGGGCCGGGCCGCGCGGGCCGAACAGCAGCCGCTGGTTAGGCAGCTGGTCCGGACGCCAGCGCTGCTTGTACGCCTCCTGGCCGCGCAGCAGGCTTATCACCGGGATCCCGGCGCCGAGCGTCTCGTCCAGCGCGGCGCCGAACAGCAGGCCCGCGATGTCCATCCGCTCGCGCAGCTTCGGGTGCGCGCCGTACAGGTAGAGGCCGCTGAAGGACGGGCAGAGCAGCACCAGGTTGACCGCCAGCAGCTCGCCGTCCAGCCAGAACTGGTGGACGGCCGCGCGCCCGGTGGCGATCAGCCCGGCGGTGGACTCGGCGAGGTGCCGGGAGAACCGCTCGGTGCGGTGCTCCGGGGTCACCCCCCGGTCCTCCCACTGGAGGAAGTGCAGCCGCAGCAGCCCCTCCAGCGCCTCCGGTACCTCCTCCGGGGTCGTCGACCGCACCTCGACGCCCGACTCGGCGATCTTGCGCAGCTTGACCCGGCTGCGCTGGGCGGTCTTCCCCGGCACCCGCTTGAGCAGTTGCTCCATCGGGACGGCCGGCAGGTACTGGCAGAGCGAGTCGGCGAACCGGCGGCGCCGGCCGCGCCAGTGCTCGAAGACCCGCTGGACGGCCGCCTCCGGGCGGACCTCGCGCAGCTCCAGGCTGTGCCACGGGCGGGTGAGCGGGAGGACCGCGGCGAACTCGGCGGCGGCCCGGTCGGCGCAGTCGTCGTCGAGCAGGACGTCGGTGAAGTCGATCAGCCCGGCACCGAGGCCGGTCAGTCCGCCGAGCGGGCCGCCGCGGCGCCGGAACGCGCCCGCGCCGACCAGCCGGCCCTCCCGGCGCACCAGCACCACCACCAGGGCGCCGGGGCGTCCGTACTGGCGCCACCAGGAGCGCTGCCAGACCGCGGACTGGAAGAAGGTGGCCGTGCCGCAGCGGCCGACCAGGTCGTCCCACTCCTCGGCGAGGGTGTCCAGGGCGTCGTCCTCCCGGCGCAGCTCGGTGGTCCAGCGGGCCGCGCGGGCCTGGGCGGGGACACCGGTGGTGGGGGTGACGGCCTCGGTGCTCATCGGCCGCTCCCGGCCGCCGCCGCGGCCTTCCCGCCCGCCTTCGGCGCGGTCTTCGTCTCGGTCTTCGCCTCCGTCTTCGCCTCGGTCTTCGCCGCGGCGGGCTCGGGCTTCGTCGGCGCCTCGGTGGACTCGGCCGGGGCCTCCCGGGCCTCGGCCGGGCCGGCGGGCTCGGGGGCCGGACCGGCGGCGCGCGGGCGCGGGGTGGTCGCGGCGGCGGGCACGGCGGGCGCGGTGGGCACGGCGGGCGCGGTGGGCACGGCGGGCGCCTCCTCAGCGGCGTCCCCGGCGCCCCGGCGGCGGGTCATCATCACCAGCGCGCCGAGCAGCACCCCGGCCGCGCCGCCCACCGCGACGTCCAGCTTGCCGGAGGGCGTGGTCGGCCGGTCCGGTTCGGCGGCACCCGCCAGCGGGACCAGCCGGACGCCGGTCTCCCTGGTGCTGCCGTTGGCGAAGGCCACCAGCGAGCGGGCCACCGCGTCGGCCGCGCGGACGGCCTCCGCGGGCTCGGCGCCGGTGCCGGTGATCTCGATCATCGGGGCGTCCGGCGAGGTGGTGCCGTGCACCAGGGCCTCCAGCTCGCCCCGGCTGTGCCCGGTCTCGGCGGCGGCGGCCGCGAGCACCTGCGGCTGGCCGGCCAGCCGCCCGTACGCCTGGGCGAAGTTGACCGCGGTGGCGGCCTCGCCCTGGGTCTCGGCCACCACGATCACATAGGAGTTGGCGGCGTACGAGGGGTGGGCGGCGACGGCGTACCCGGCGCCGGCGGCGGCTCCCAGCGGCACCGCGAGGGCCATCGGCCACCACCGGCCGACCAGCCGACGGGCGCTTCGGCGCGATTCGGTCATGGGGACTCCTTGGATATGAGGGCCGCCCGGCCGGCGGCCCGGCGTCTGCGGGGGTGCCGCCGGCTCAAGCCCGGGCCAGCCGGTCGTAGAGCGCGCCCAGGTCGGCGGCCACCCGGGCGATGTCGTAGTGGCCGACCGCGGGAGGGCGGGGCAGCGGGTCGGTGTCGTGGCCGTCGAGGCGGCGCAGGTCTCGGAGGTCGCGCAGCGCGCGCAGCGCGGCGGTGTAGGCGGCCGGCTCGGAGGGGATCCGGCGGGCCTGCGGGGCGGCGTCGGGCGGCAGTTCGTCCAGGGCCGGGCAGGCGCTGTGGCGCACCGGCAGGCCGGCCGCCAGCCCCTCCAGCACACCGAGGCCGAAGGTCTCCTCGGTGGAGGGGGCGGCGAGCACGTCCAGGGCGGTGAGCAGCTCGGGGACGTCGTCGCGTTCCCCGGTGAGCACCAGGCGGTCGCGGACGCCGAGTTCGGCGGCCCGCCGCTCCAGGGCGGCCCGTTCGGGGCCCTCCCCGACGAGGACCAGGCGGGTCGCGCCGTCCAGCTCGGCGAGCGCCTCCAGCAGGACGGCGAAGCGCTTGCCTGGCACCAGCCGGCCGACCCCGCCGATCACCCAGGCGCCCTGCGGCAGGCCGAGTTCGGCGCGCAGCCGGGCCCGGACCGCGGCCCGGTCGGCGGGTGGGCGGTGGTAGCGGGCGGCGTCGATGCCGTTCGGGATCAGCTCGACCCGGCCCGGCGGCACGCCCCAGGTGTGCAGGGTCTGGGCGACCTGCCGGGAGACCGCGACGGTGGTGGTGCCGAGGCGTTCGGCGGCCAGGTAGAGGCCCTTGACGCCGCGGGTGACCGGGCGGCCCTCGATCACCCCGGCGTGCAGCGAGTGCTCGGTGGCGACCACCGCCCGGACCCCGGCCAGCCGGGCGGCCAGCCGCCCGTACAGGCCGGCCCGGTAGAGGTGGGTGTGCACCAGGTCGTACCGGCCGGTCCGGACCAGGCGGGCCAGCCGGGGCAGCGCGCCGACGTCCCGGTTGCCGCGCATGCCGAGGTGGTGGACGGTGATGCCGTCGGCGCGCAGCGCGGCGGCCACCGTACCGGGGTTGGTGAGGGCGAGCACCTCGCACTGCTGGTGGGCCGGCAGGTGGCGGAGCAGCAGCTGGAGCTGCCGCTCGGCCCCGCCGGAGGCGAGTCCGGTGACGATGTGCAGGATCCTCACGGGACCCTCCGCAGGCGCCCGGCCCGGGCGGCGAGGCGGTGGCGGCGGAGTTCGGTGACGGTGTCGCGCAGGCGGTGCCGGCCGCGTTTGGCGCGCAGTCGCCAGGCGCCGTCGCGGTCGCCGACGTAGCAGCGCGGCAGCGCGTACCGGCCGGTGAGCGGGGAGTGCGCGATGGCGCAGGCGTAGTCGTAGCCGGCGTCCCGGACGGCCAGGGTGGCGGCCAGGTCGACGGCGCCGTACGGGTAGCAGAAGCCGGTGACCGGGCCGCCGACCACCTCCTCCAGGACCCGTCGGCTCTCCCTGGTCTGGTCGGCCAGCACCTCGGTGGGCAGGCCGGGCAGGGCCCGGTGGCCGAGGCCGTGCGAGCCGATCTCCCAGCCGGCGGCGGCGAGTTCGGTGACCTCCTGCACGGTGAGCAGGGTCTTCCGGGGGCCCTCGGTGTCCCAGTCGTTGGCGCGGCCGAGCAGGTCGGCGACCACGTAGGCGGTGGCGGTGAAGCCGTACGCCTGCAGAATCGGTACGGCGTGCCGGGCGAAGTCGGCGTAGCCGTCGTCGAAGGTGAGCCCGACCAGCCGGTCGGCCCGGCCGGCCGCCCGGGCCCGCATCAGCTCGCGCACCGAGACGCCGCGCCGCCCGCGGCGGTGCAGCCAGGCGATCTGCTCGGCGAACCGCTCGGGGCTGACGGTGAGCTGGTACGGGTCCTCCTGCTCGACGGCCACCGAGTGGTACATCAGGATCCACGGCGAGGTGGTCTCGGCGAGCGGGAGGTCGGCGAGCGGGCGCCGGCTCCTGGGCAGCCGGGCCGGTGTCCGGCGGCCGTCGCTCTGCGGCGCGTCGGTGCGCCGGCCGCCGGCCGCGGGCGCGGCGGGGCGGCGTACGCCCGACGGGACCGACCGGACGGTTCCCCGTTCAGCGTCCATGAGGAGGCTTCCCTTCATCGGCGACAGGTGACGGGCCGGGGACCGTTCCCAGGGCCCGGACGACGGCGCGGAGCGGACCGCGCACCTCTCGGGCACCGAGACCGGTGCCCAGGGCGGCGAAGGCCAGCGCGACGGTGAGGCCGCCGAGCAGGGTGGAGAACAGGGGGTCGGCGGTGAGGCCGGCCGCGGGTGTGCCGAGCGCGGCGGCGCCCGCCGCCGCGGCCAGCAGCCGGGCCTGGCCGCCGAGGACCCGCCGCGGCCGCAGCGGGATGCCGCGCAGGACCAGGCCGCGCAGCAGCAGCGCCGCGGTGGCGGTGATGCCGGCCGCGTTGCCGGCGGCCAGGCCGAGGGCGCCGAACCGGGGGGTGGCGAGCAGGCCGACGGCGACGGTGACGACCAGTCCGAGCGCCATGGCGCCGGCCGGGTACCAGTCGAGCAGCCGGCGCCCGCCGTCCTCGGGGCTCGGGTCGCCGACCCGGCGGACCACCGGACGCAGCGAGAAGTAGGGGCGGATCATCACGCCGATCAGCGCCTGGGCGAGCAGGCCGACGCTGTAGACCCGGATGACGGCGGCGGTGGCGGCGGTGTCCCGGGGGCCGAAGGCGCCGCGTTCGAAGAGCAGCGCGACCACCGAGGGGGCGCAGGCCATCAGGAAGGCGGTGCCGAGCAGCACGACGGCCGCCGCCTGGCCGAGGTCCTTCTCGACCCGGTCGCGGGCGGCCCTGAGGTCCCCGGCGGCGAGCGCCCGGGCGACCAGCGGGAAGGTGACGGTGCAGATCAGGATCCCGGCCGTCATGGCGAGCTGGGAGACCTTGGCCGCGTAGTTGAGGTGGGAGATGGTACCGGGCGGCAGCTCCGAGCCGAGGAACCGCTCGATGAAGACCTGGGCCTGGCGGGTCAGGGTGAACGCGCCGACCGGCAGCAGGGCCAGCGGGATCAGCACCAGCGCGTTGCGGGAGCGGCGGCCGCGGGCGGAGCGGGCGGGGCGGGCCCCGAGGGCGCGCAGGAAGGGGACGATCAGCAGGCCGGCCATCAGCAGACTGCCGAAGGCGACGCCGAGCGCGGCGGAGCGCACGCCCCAGAGCGCGTGGCAGGTGAGCAGGACGACCAGGATGCCGAGGTTGTAGGCGACGTAGATGCCGGCCGGGGCGGTGAACCGGTGGTGGGCGCGCAGCGCGGCGGCGAGGTAGCCGGCCACGCCGAACGGCAGCACGGTGAGCGCGGTGATCCGGGTGCAGGTGACGGCGAGGCCGGGGTCGGCGAGGCCGGGGGCGAGCAGGTCGACGAGCCGGGGCGCGCCGAGGGCGGCGCCCAGGGAGAGGGTGGTCAGGGCGAGCAGCAGCCAGGGCAGGGTGGCCCGGACCACCTGGCGGACCGGGTCGGGACCGTCCGGGCGCTCCTCGCGGAGCACCAGGGCGAGGGCGAAGGCGGGCACCATGAGGAAGGACATGGCGTCCTCGATGAGCAGCGGTGCGGCGGTCTCGGGGACGGTCCAGGCGACCAGGAAGGCGTCGGTGCCCTGGTTGGCGCCGAAGTAGCGGGCGAGCAGCAGGTCGCGGAGCAGGCCGAGGGCGGAGCCGGCGGCGCTGAGCACGGCGGTGACGCCGAAGGCCTTGGCGAGGAAGCCGCCGCGCCGGGCGGCGGCCGGCCCGGGCTCCGGCGGCGCGGGCCTGGGCTCGGGCACGGCGGTGGGCAGGACCGTCGGCTGATCCGTCGTCATGCGGTGGCCTCGCGGGGTCGGGCCGCGCGGGCGGCGAGGCCGAGGACGATCGAGGTCAGCACCGTGGTGGTGCCGCCGATGTCGGCGTAGAGGAAGTCGATCAGCACCCAGGTGAGCAGGGCGAGGGCGGCCAGGGCGGGGCCGCGGGCGTGCCGGAGGCAGCCGAGCAGCAGGCCGAGGAAGAGCAGGCCGTAGGCGACGATGCCGATCAGGCCCTGCTCGCTGAGCACCAGGAAGTACATGTTGTGCGGGGAGAGCAGCGGTTCGCGCTGGAAGCCGATGGTGGCGTCGGCGGCGTCGCTGCCGGAGGAGAGCCGCAGCGGGGCGTGGCTGTCGCGCAGCTGCTGGAAGGCCTTGGGGCCGGCGCCGGAGACCGGGTGGTCCTGCCAGATCCGCCCGGCGGTGGCCCACAGGTCGTAGCGGTCGGAGACCGACTGGTCGGGGGCGGCGGAGACGGAGCCGATCGAGCTCAGCCGGTCGGTGACGCCGGAGCCGCCGAGGCCGAGCCCGCCGACCAGGACGACGGCGGCGGCCGCGCCGAGGAGGCCGCCGCGGACGGCGAGCCGGGCGTCGGCGCGCAGCAGCAGGACGGTGGCGGCCGCGGCGGTGGCGATCCAGCTGCCGCGGCTGAAGGAGACGGCGAGCGGGAAGGCGAGGAAGGCCGCGGCGGCGAACAGGGCCCGGCGCAGCCGCGGGCTGCCCGGCGCGCCCCGCTCGCCGAGCGCCAGGGCGAGCGCGGCCAGCAGGCCGTAGGCGACGACGGTGGACATCGCCATGATGTCCAGCGCGCCGAAGGTGCCGACGGCCCGGATCGGGCGGCCGGTGTAGGAGGCGCCCGTCCCGGTGAGGAACTGGTGGACGCCGACCACGCCCTGGACGAGCGCGGCGGCCACGAAGGAGCCGAGCACGAGCCGCTGGTCGGTGCGGTCCCGCAGGGCGCACAGCACGGCGGCCGGGACGAGTACGAAGACCTGGGTGAGCCGGACGAAGCCGGTGAGGCTGGTCGCCGGGTCGATCGAGCCGACGGTGGCGACGGCGGCGGCGGCCACGATCGCGCCGAACCGCACGGCGTCGGCCCGGCCGATCGCGGGCGTGCGGCCGCGCAGCAGGTTGACGGCGGTGAGCCCGACCAGGGCGAGCGAGGCGAGGTCGGCGGCGGTGACGTGGACCGCGGCGGCGACGTCCTTCTCCCCGGTGGGGACGCAGACCAGCAGCACGGTGGCGGCGGCCAGCAGGCTGGGGCGCTCCTGGAGGACGCCGCCCGCACGCCGTAACAGCCGGGCGGGGTGCGGGGGTGCGGCGAGGGTCAGGGCCACGGCGTCGATCAGCTCCCGTCCGGGTGGAGCATGAGGACCGCGGTGCGGCACAGGATCTTGACGTCCTGCCAGAGGCTCCAGCTCTCGATGTAGCGGTTGTCGAAGCGGGCCCGGTCCTCGATCGAGGTGTCCCCGCGCAGGCCGTTGACCTGGGCGAGGCCGGTGAGGCCGACCGGGACGCGGTGGCGGTCCGCGTACTCGGGGTAGGCCTGGCTGAACCGCATGACGAAGTAGGGGCGCTCGGGGCGCGGGCCGACCAGGCTCATGTCGCCGCGCAGCACGTTCCACAGCTGGGGGAGCTCGTCGAGGGAGCTGCGGCGCATCAGCCGGCCGACGGCGCCCATCCGGTGGTCCTGGGAGATGTTCCAGCGGGTGGCGGACTCGTGCTCGTTGCTCGGCCGCAGGGTGCGGAACTTGAGGACGGTGAAGACCCGGCCGTCGAGGCCGGTGCGCTGCTGGCGGAAGAGCACGCCGGGGCCGGTGTCGAAGCGGACGGCGAGCGCGCAGAGGGCGAGCACGGGGGCGAGCAGCAGCAGGCCGATCGCGGCGGCGGTCACGTCGAGGGTCCGCTTGGCGACCCAGCCGGGGCGGCGCACCGCGGCGCGGCCGACCCGCAGGCAGGGGAAGCCCCAGAGGTGGTCGGCGCCGGCGAGCCGCCCGGCGCCGAGCGAGCCGTACTCCCGCAGGGCGGGCACCAGCCAGACCTGGCAGCCGAGCCGGGCGGCGTCGCGCAGGGCGGCCGCGGTCTCGGCCTCGTCGGCGGCTCCGGCGGTGGCGACCACGTGGTGGACGCGGTGGCGGCGGACCTCGCGTTCGAGGACCTCGCGGCCGCCGAGCACGGGCAGGTCGGTGTCGCCGGCGAGCAGCGGCGGGTCGGCGTCGAGGAAGCCGATGGGGCGCATCCCGTACTCGCGGCGCTCGTTGAGGGCGGCGGCGACCCGGCGGCCGAGCCGGCCGGCGCCGAGCACCAGGACGGGGCTGGGCCGGCTGCGCCGGAGCCGGCGGACCAGGTGGTAGAGCAGGGCGCGGCCGCAGACGGCGAGCAGCAGCTGGGTGCCGAGCAGGACGGTGAGCCGGGCCGGGGTGGCGGGGCCGGAGTCGGGCCAGTGGCCCTCCAGGCAGCCGGCCAGGGTGACGGCGAAGGCGGCGGCGACGAGCGCCCGCGCGGTGAGGGCGGGCAGCTCGTCGAGGACGGAGAGGGTGAGCCGGGTGCGGTAGAGGCCGCCGGCCAGGTTGAGCAGGATCAGCAGGGGCAGCAGGGCGGCCACGCCGAGCAGCGGCGCGACCCGGACGGCGGGGTCGAGGGCGCGGTTGGCGACCCCGGTGGCGGTGCAGAGGGCGACGGCATCGACGGCGGCCAGGGCCACGGGCAGCGCGAGCCGGGCGCGGACCGGGCGGCGGTGCCGGCGGGCCGGTGCGGCGCTGCGGGCCTGCGCCGAGCGCGCCGGGCGGTCGAGCAGCCCGGTGGCGGGGCGGTGTGGGCCGGACAGGGGTCGCCCGGGCCTTGGCACGCTGTCGTGGTCAATGGTCATCAGCGCACGAACTCCCCTGCTGTGTGCCCGGGGTGACGGCGTCCCCGCACCGGTTGGTCGGGGGCGGCCGTCCCGGCCCGGTGGGCGCGGTCCTGACAGCACCTGCTGCCGCTGGCGGCTTTCGATTTCCTCACGAATTTCCGGCGTGAAATCGAAACGAAGCAGGCAAAATCAGACATTACCGAACGCTGGCTTGAATGCTGGAAGTTGACTTGCCATTTCATTCCAGCCGCCCATTAATAGGTATTTCTGATTTGGCCCCTCGCCCACAACCGGTTGAGGGTGCGAATAGGACGGCGCCGGATCGGCGGGCCATTCACGGCATGTGAAACGATCAGATCCGCTGCGGGACACGGGCGCGGCGGCGCCCGGCCGCTGGACCGGCCCCCAGCAGGTCGCGGTAGAGCGCGTCCACCTGTTCGACCACCGAGCGAACATCATGGCGAGCCGCGGCGTGCTCGCGCAGGCGGGTGCCCCGTCGCTCGCACTCGATCGGATCGGACAGGGCCTCGGCCATTCGGGTGATGAGCGCGGACACGTCCTCGGACGGCACCAGGGCCGACCCGCGTTCGACCGGCGGCAGGCATTCGCGCGCGCCCGGCACGTCGGTCAGCAGCACCGGACGCCCCGAGGCCATCGCCTCCAGCGGGGCCAGCGCCATGCCCTCCCAGCGCGAGGGCAGCACCACCAGGTCGGCCGCGGCCAGCCACGGCCGCGGGTCCGCGACGTCCCCGACCAGCCGGATCCGGGACGGCTCGGCGGACTCCCGGACCGCCGCCGCCAGCCGGGCCTCGTCCGGGCCGCCGCCGACCAGGGCCAGCCGGGCCGCCGGCACCCGGCGCTGCACCTCGGGCCAGGCGGTGAGCAGCACGTCCTGCCCCTTCTGGCGGCAGAGCCGGCCCACGCAGACCGCGAGCGGGGCGTCCAGCTCCAGGCCGAGCGCGATCCGGGCGGCCCGGCGGTCGGCGGGCGCGAAGTGGCGCACGTCCACGCCGTTGGGCACCACCGCCCAGTCGGCGTGCAGGCCGGCCGCGACTCCGTCGGTCCGCTCCTGGACCGAGACGCAGAGCAGCCGGTGCGCCCAGCGGGTCGCGTACCGCTCCCAACGCAGGGTGGCGGCGTGCAGCGCGCCGTCCACCGCGGCGAAGGACCAGGCGTGCGGCTGGAAGACGGTCGGCACCGCGCCGCGGACGGCGAGCCGGCCGGCCAGTCCGGCCTTGGCGCTGTGCAGGTGGAGCATGTCGGGCGCGGCGGCCCGGACGATCCGGCGCAGCCGCCAGGCCTCGGCGGCGGTGGCGGGGCCGGGTGAGCGGCTAGCGGGCCAGTCCTGGACCAGCGCCCCGACGGCGGCGGCCTCCTCGGCCAGCCGGCCGCCGCGCGGACAGGCGACCAGCACCCGGTGGCCGGCCTCGCGCTGACCGCGGACCAGGTCGACCACGACGCGGGCCACTCCGCCGTCGACGGGTTGGGAAATGTGAAGGATCGTCATATGCACGGCGGCGAGCCTAGGGTGGCCGCACGGTGCTGCGGGGCCCTCGTCACCCGGAGGTGGCGGGGGGTCCACCCGTACGGCGCGCCGCTCGCACGGGTGGGCGAACTCCTCGAATCCCTGGACGAGTCGACGGGCGGTCCGGAGCGCGCCCGCGGGGCCGGCCGGAGCCGGCCCCGGGAGGCGTCAGTGGACCTCGGCGGCCAGGTTGGCGAGCACCTGGTCGTGGATCCGGTTCAGGCCCTTGGGCGCGAAGGTCCGCTCGAAGAAGCCGCCGATGCCGGTCGCCCCCTGCCAGGCGGCCGTGACGGTGACCTTGGTCCGGCCCTCGCCGGCCGCCGCGACGGTCCAGGTGATCACCATGCTGGAGTTGGCGTCCTTCTCCACCAGCTGGTCGGGCCGCGGCGCCGAGACGGTGAAGAGGCAGTCGCGGATCCGCTTCTCGGTGGCCTGGAGCTTCCAGTGCACCTGGGTGCCCGCGCCGGTGCCGCCGACCCGGACCTCGTACTCGCTGTACTGCTCCGGCAGCAGCTTGGGGCGGATCACCTGGTAGTCGGCCAGGGCCTCGTACACCCGCTCCGGGGCCGCGTCGTAGACCCGCTCGGTGGTGGCCTGCACCTGTCCCATGGTCGTGCTCTCCTTGTCCGGTCGTCCGGCACCGGTTCGGTCCGGGGGTAGTCGGGGGTACTCACCGACAAGCCAACCACAGCACCCCGCCCACGCCCGGCGGCGCCCTCCGCTCCGGCGCGGGCAGGGCTTAGGCTGACGGATGTGCTCGAACAGGTGACAGCAGTGCGCTACGTCGACCCGCTGCGGGCCGGCGGTTCCGTCCCCGGCGTGGTGGAGACCGACGACCTGGGCACCTACGTGGTGAAGTTCGCCGGTGCCGCCCAGGGCCGGAAGGCGCTGGTGGCCGAGGTGATCGTCGGTGAGCTGGCCCGGCGGCTCGGTCTGCCGGTGCCGGAGCTGCGGCTGGTGGACTTCGACCCGGCGGTGGCCGCGCACGAGCCGGACCACGAGGTCCAGGACATCCTGCGGGCCAGCCACGGGCTCAACCTCGGTATGGACCTGCTGCCGGGCGCCCGCGACTTCCGGCCCGGCATGATCGACGTCGGGCCGGTCGAGGCCGGCCGGGTGGTGTGGCTGGACGCGCTGACCGGCAACGTCGACCGGACGGTGCACAACCCCAACCTGATGGTCTGGCACGGCGGGCTCTGGCTGATCGACAACGGCGCCGCGCTGATCTTCCACCACCGCTGGTCCGCGGCCGGGGCGGCGGTCGGCAAGCGGTACGACCTCAGCGCGCACGCCCTCGGCGGGTACGGCCCGGACGTCCGGGCGGCCGACGAGGAGCTCGGGCCGCTGGTCACCGTCGGGCTGCTGGAGCAGGTGGTGGCGCTGGTGCCGGACGCCTGGCTGGCCGACGAGCCGGGGTTCGACTCGGTCGAGGAGCTGCGCCGGGCCTATGTGCACCACCTGGCCGCGCGGGCGGCGCGCTCCGCCGAGTGGCTGCCGGACGGGTTCCCGACCCCCGAGCAGCTGCACGAGGCGGAGCGGCAGCGGGCCGAGCGGACCAGGGCGGGGCGGCCGGCCTGGCTGCGGGAGGTGCCGGACCTGAGCGGCAAGCCGTCGGTCGAGACGGTCTGGGAGCAGCACGTCGACTGATCCTCCGACACCCCGCACAGGACGCCGGACACGCGAAACGGGGGCGGGACTCGCGTCCCGCCCCCGTCGGTGGTTCAGGGGTTCAACCGGTCAGCCGTGGCTCACCGCCACCACTGGACCGCCTTCTCGGCGTTGATGATGCCCGCGCCGTAGAAGCCGTTGTCGTCCACGCCGCCCTCGCAGGTGGCCGCCCACTCGCCGGTGCCGCCCGGGTTGTACGGGCCCGCCGGGCAGGCGTGCGACTCGGCCTGGTTGGTCAGCAGCTCGGTCAGCTCCTCGGGGCTGGCCCACGGGAAGGTGCTGGCGAGCAGGGCGAGCACGCCGGCGGCGTGCGGCGAGGCCATCGAGGTGCCCTGCATGTAGCCGTACTGGCCGCCCGGGATGGTGGACAGCACACGGCCGTTCTTGTCCGGGGTGTCCGGGATCTGGTAGCGGCGGTCGCCACCGGGGGCGGCCACGGTGACCTTGTTCTTGCCGTAGCTGGAGTAGTACGACTTGTCGCCGTTGACACCCACGGAGGAGACCGAGACGACGCCGTCCAGCTCGGTCGGCAGGTTCAGGCAGTCCTGGGTGATCGGGCGCTCGACCGGCGTGGTGTCGTCCGGGCTGGCGACGTCCTTGGTCTTGTGGGCCAGGTCGATGTTCTCGTTGCCGGCCGCGGCGACGTTGAGGACGCCCTTGCGCTGCGAGAACTCGACGGCGCGGCGGACGGCGGTGGTGATCGCCGCCTGGTCCGCGTCGTTCTGGCAGTTGAACATCCACGGGTCGACGAAGTAGCTGTTGTTCGTGACCTTGAACTTGTGCTCACCGGCCCAGACGAAGCCGCAGATGGCGTACTCCGGGTAGATGAAGCCGCCGTCGTCGACGACCTTCACCGCGGCGAGCTTGACGTTCGGGGCGATGCCCTCGATGCCCTTGCCGTTCTTGGCGGCGGCGATGGTGCCGGCCACGTGGGTGCCGTGGGCGCCGTCGACACCCGGCTGCCAGGCGTCCCAGGCGGTGTTCGGCTTGCCGCCGTCGATGCAGGAGACCGACTGCGAGGCGTCGATGTTGGCGGCGAGGTCCTCGTGCTTGCCGTCGATGCCGGAGTCCAGCACGCCGACGGTGACCTTGTTGCTGCCGAGGGACAGCTTGTGGGCCTTGTCCACGCCGATCTGACGCATGTCCCACTGGTTGGCCCAGTAGGGCTCCTCGCCGGCGGCGGGGGCGGCGGTCGGGGCGGCGGCGACCTCGGCGACCTTGTCCTCGGAGGCGGTGATGCCCTTGGTGCGGCTCGCACCGACGGACTCGACACCCTTGGCCTTGCGCAGCTTGGCGGCGAACTGGGTGTCGGTCGAGCGGGCGATCACCACGCCGATCTGCTCGTAGGAGTAGACCACGGTGCCGCCGAGGGCCTTGACCGCGGTCTCGACCTTCTGCACCTGGCCGTGGTTGGCCTTGGTGTTGACGACGTAGCTGAGCAGCGGACCGGTGGTCGTCTCCGCCCCGGCGGCGAAGGCGGTGCCGGCCGGCAGCGCGAGGGCGCCGGCGGTGGCGAGGACAACGCCCACCGCCGCGATCCGGGTCCGGCGGATCCGAGGAACACTCATAGGGGTTGGCCCTCCCGAGTCGTCATGCGGGCAGCTGCGGTTGGCAGGTGCACCTGGAATGATCGGGACGCTAGTGAACAAGTGTTGCAATCCGCAAGAGGTAGTCATCCAATCGTCACAAGTCGTCCACCGCCGGAAGGTGTGATTCCGGTTCTGCTGGGCAAGGGCGGGCGGCGGACGACCGGATGGGCGACCGGACGAGTACAGACCCCTCCTGGCGGGCGATCCTAGTCAGCGCGGCCGACGGGGGGACAGGCATCCACGCGGCCGAAAGCGGCCACTGGCGGATGGCCGCCAAGCCGCCGCGCCGGGTACTCAGAGCGCGTACAGTCGACGGGCGTTGTCGGCCGCCACCGCGCGGGCCAGCCGCTCGGCGTCGGCCGCGGTGCAGGCGCCGTCGGCGCGCCAGCCGTCCAGCAGGGTGCCCAGGCCGTGGCGGAACTGCGCCGCGCCGACCAGGTACAGCTCCGGCAGCCCGTAGGCGTCGGTGGAGAACAGCACCTTGCCGAACGGCGCCAGCTCCAGCATCTCGCCGAGCACCGCCGCCGCCCGGGGGCCGACGTAGGAGGTCGTCAGCCCGAGGTCGGTGTAGACCAGCGGGAAGGCCTGGGCCAGCCAGGCGGCCTGCCGGTGGTACGGGTAACCGTGCAGCAGCACCAGCGGGACGGCGTACGGCTCGGCGGCGCGCACGAAGTCGGCCAGCAGTGACGGGTCGGCCCGGTGCAGGGTGACGTCGGGATCGCCGAAGCCGGTGTGCAGTTGGAGCGGCAGGCGCAGCTCGGCGCAGACCTCCAGCGCGCCGTGGAGCAGCTCGTGCAGCAGGACGGGGTCGGTCAGCCGGCCGCCCCCGGCGCGCTGCCAGGCGGTGGCGGCGGCCGTCACCGCGGCCGGGGACGGGCGCTCCGCGGGCACCGCGAGGCCGGCCCGGTAGGCCACCACCGACTTGACCGCGACGGCGCCGGCGGCCGCGGCGGCCAGGGCCTCGCGCGCCGCCCGCGCCCACTGCCCGGGCGGATCGGTGACGGCCTCGGCGAGCGGCTCCAGCCGGACCACCTCGCGCACCCGGGCGCCGGACGCCTCGGCGAACTCGCCGAGCGGCAGCAGCGGACGGCCGGCGGCGGTGGCCAGTCCGGTGTCCACCAGGCAGGTGTCCAGCCCGGCGGCGGCCAGCAGCCGGCGGGCGGCCTCCCGTGCGCCGAGCTTGCGCCGCCGGGCCAGGTAATCCTCGGCGGAGGCGTGCGCGGGCAGCCCCAGCGCGGGCGGGCACCAGCGGCGGACGGCGAGGCCGAGCGCGCTGTCGAACGGCGAGGTGCCGGGCGCGGGCGGGCGGTCGGACTCGGTGAGCAGCCCCGCCAGGGCGTCGTCGGGGAGGTCGGCCGTCAGCACGCTGTGGCAGTGGTGGTCGACCAGCGCGGGGACGTCCAGCGGCGGCACCGGTCAGTACCGCCAGCGGGTGGCGGCGGCCAGCCGCTCGGGGGTGGCGTCGGCGTACTGCTCGGCCTCGGCCTGCCGGACGGCCAGCACCGCCTCGAAGAGCGGCTCGCCGAGCGCCTCGCGGAGCACGGCGGAGCCCCGGTAGGCGGCGAGCGCTTCTTCCGGGCCGGCCGGCAGCCGGGGGACGGTGCCGGGCTCGGCCTGTGCCGGGTCCCCGGTGAACTCCGGGGGCAGCGCGAGCCGCTGGTCCCGCCCGGCGAGGCCGGCGGCGATCACCGCGCCGACCGCCAGATAGGGGTTGGCGGTGGCGTCGAAGCACTTGATCTCGGCGTTGGCCGCCGAGGACCGCTCGCCGGTGGAGCCGGTGACCAGGCGGAGCGCGGCCTCCCGGTTCTCCAGGCCCCAGCACTGGTAGGCGCCGGCCCAGTGCGAGGGGACCAGCCGCAGATAGCCGACCGGGCTGGAGCAGCCGAGCACCAGCAGCTCGGGCAGCGCGCCGAGCACCCCGGCCAGGAAGCCCTCGGCCTCGGCGGTCAGCCCGTGCGGGCCGGGGCCGCCGTGTGCGAGGTTGTGCCCCTCGCGCCAGAGGCTGAGGTGGAGGTGGCCGCCATTGCCGACCGAGCCGGCCTCGACCACCGGGGCGAAGGAGGCCCGCAGGCCGTGCCGCGCGGAGACGGCGCGGACGGTGTGCCGGACCAGCACCGAGGTGTCGGCGGCCTCGACCGGGCCCTCCGGGGCGACCGAGACCTCGAACTGGCCGGCCGCGTACTCGGGGTGGATCTGGAGCACGGTCAGGCCCTGCTCGCCGAGGGCGCGGAGCACGTCGCGCAGGTAGTCGGAGAGGTCGGTGAGCCGCTGCATGCCGTAGGCCGGGCCGGCGGTCGGGTACCGGGGCTCCTCCTGGGCCGGGCCGGCCAGCGCGACCACCCACTCGATCTCGATGCCGGCCCTGAGGGCCAGCCCGCGCTCGGCGGCGGCCGCGACCATCCGGCGGGCGAAGAGCCGCTGGCACCCCGGGTGCGGGGCGCCGCCCTGGGTGTAGCGGTCCCCCGGGGCCCAGGCCCAACCGGGCTGGGCGGCCAGCGGCACGATCCGCTCGACGTCCGGGTAGAGCCGGAGGTCGCCGGTGGGGCCGCCGATCAGCCGGCTGGTGACGATGGTGTCGTCGGCGAGGAAGACGTCGAAGCAGGGGGCCGCGCCGACGCCCCACTGCGCCGCGTGCACCAGGCCGGCGAGCGGCACGGCCTTGACCCGGGCGATGCCGGCGTTGTCCACCCAGGTGACGGCGACCGCCTCGATGTCGTGGGCGCGCAGCCGCTCGACGGCGGCCTGCGCGCGCTGGCCGCGCTCGGCCCGGTCCGCGCGCGGCGGCAGCGCGACGCCGCCGGGGGCGGGGTCGGGCGCGGCTGTGGACGCCGCCGCGGCGGAGGGCTCGGCGGAGGGCTCGGGACGACCCGGGGCGACGGTTCCGGTGCTCATGCCCCCATGCTTCCCCGCCCCGCGGGGGCGGGGAACTCCCCTATCGAGTGGTCCGAACGGACGTCCGTCCACCCTGTCACCCGTACGAGTGCACACCTCGAAATCGACGGACGGACGGCGCGTGGACGCCCCGGGACCGGCGCGCGGCCGGCCTCGGGCGATCACCCCGCGCGCGAGCAGCGGGAATCCGCCCTCCCACCCCCTTCCTACCGATGGGTAACTTCGCTACAGTGTCGGCACACACCACCGCCGGGCTTCGGGAGCCGCACCGGCGGGGGCGTCGTCCGTCGCGCCGGAACCGCGCGGAGCGGACGACGCGCGACGGTGCGTTCGTTCACCGGTCGGTGCCGCGGATCGCGGCCGGGGCCGGCTTTCTCTCCTCTGTGTTCAGAGCCGCTTCCTTCACATCGAGCGCCTGAGTACCACGGCACACCCGCAGCACCGCCGGAGCGGACCGGCGGCTGCGCGGTGGCCGCAACCGTCATCCCCCTGCCCCGCGCGCGAACCCTCCTCCGGGGGCGCGCCCTCCGGAGCGCGCGCGGGCTTTCCATGACAAGGAGTCAGGACAGATGGAGCGTCCCTTCCCCACGGTCGCCGTGGTCGGACTCGGCACGATGGGTGCCGGCGTCGCCGTCGCGGTCGCCCGGAGCGGCCGCCGGGTGATCGGCATCGAGGCCGACGCGGGCTCGGCCGCCCGGGCGCTGGCCCGGATCGAGGAGGCGACCGCGCACGCGGTCGCCCGGGAGCGGCTGACCGCCGAGGAGCGGGCCGGGCTGCTGGCCCGGCTCACCGTCGGCCACGCGCTGGAGGCGGCCGCCGAGGCCGACCTGGTGATCGAGGAGGTCCCCGAGCAACTGGAGCTGAAGCGGCGGGTCTTCGCCGAGCTGGACCGGATCTGCCCGGCCTCCACGGTGCTGGCCACCGGCACCACCGCGCTCTCGGTGACCCGGATCGCCGCCGCCACCGCCCGCCCGGACCGGGTGCTCGGCCTGCACTTCTTCAACCCGGTGCACACCATGAAGCTGGTCGAGGTGGTGCGCACCGTGCTCACCGCCCCGCAGGTCGCCGAGGACGCCGCGGCGTTCGCCCGGGACCTCGGCAAGGAGCCGGTGGCGGCCGGCGACCGGGCGGGCTTCGTGGTCAACGGCCTGCTCTTCGCGTACCTCAACCAGGCCGCCGCGATGTACGAGTCCAAGTACGCCACCCGGGAGGACATCGACGCCGCGATGCGGCTCGGCTGCGGCCTGCCGATGGGCCCGCTGGCGCTGCTCGACCTGATCGGCGTGGACACCGCCAGGACCGTCCTGGAGGCGATGTACGAGCAGTCCCGGGACCGGCTGCACGCGCCCGCGCCGATCCTCGGCCAGCTGGTCGCGGCCGGGCTGCTGGGCCGCAAGACCGGCCGCGGCTTCTACACCTACGAGGCGCCCGGCTCCTCCCGGGTGGTCGAGGCCGCCGCCGGCGCGGCGAAGTCCGCCGCGCCCGGCCGGGAGGTGCGCAGCATCGGCGTCTGCGGCTCGGGCACCATGGCCACCGGCATCGTCGAGGTGTTCGTCAAGGCCGGGTACCCGGTGCTGCTGGCCGCCCGCAGCCTGGAGAAGGCGGAGCGGGCCAAGGAGCGGCTGGCGAAGTCGCTGGAGCGCTCGGTGGCCAAGGGGCGGCTGACCGCGCGGCAGCGGGACGCCGCGCTGGGCCTGGTCACGCCGGTCGGGCAGTACGGCGAGCTGGCCGAGGTGGACCTGGTGGTCGAGGCGGTCGCCGAGGACCTCGCGGTCAAGCGCGAGCTGTTCGCCACCCTGGACGCGATCGTCAGGCCGGGCGCGGTGCTGGCCACCACCACCTCCTCGCTGCCGGTGGTCAGCTGCGCCTCGGCCACCCGGCGGCCGCAGGACGTGGTCGGCATGCACTTCTTCAACCCGGCGCCGGCGATGCGGCTGGTCGAGGTGGTCTCCACGGTGCTGACCGCGCCGGACGTCACGGCCACCGTGCTGGAGCTGTGCGCCAAGGTGCGCAAGCACCCGGTGGAGTGCGGGGACCGGGCCGGGTTCATCGTCAACGCGCTGCTCTTCCCCTATCTGAACGACGCGGTGCGGATGCTCCAGGAGCACTACGCGACGGTGGACGACATCGACACCGCGATGAAGCTCGGCTGCGGCTACCCGATGGGTCCGTTCGAGCTGCTGGACGTGGTCGGCCTGGACGTCTCGCTCACCATCGAGCGGGTGCTGCACCAGGAGTTCCGCGAGCCGGGCCTGGCCGCGGCGCCGCTGCTGGAGCACCTGGTGGCGGCCGGCTGCCTGGGCCGCAAGACCGGCCGCGGCTTCCGCGACCACGCGCGCCGATGACGACCCCGCCGTCCTACGGGGGACAGCCCGGCCGGCCGCCGTTCCGCCCGGAGCGGCCCGGCTGGGGGGCGGGCGCGGTGTCCGCGCACTGGCCCAGACCGGCGGTCGGCGGGCCGGTCGCCCCGGTACGCCGGGGAAGGCCCGCTGTTCCGGCGCCCGGGACGTGTAGCGTTCCGGGCATGGATCGGGTTCAGTCAGTCTCCCCGCAGCAATCCGCCCCCGCGCGCGACGGCCGGTCGGCCGGGGCGGGCCCGGACGGGAGCCAGAGCGGTCGCCGGGCGGCGGCGCAGCGTCAGCAGATGCGCCAGGACCTGGCCACCGCCGCGATGGAGCTGTTCGCCTCGCAGGGCTACGAGGAGACCACGGTCGACCAGATCGCCGCGGCCGCCGGTGTGGCCCGGCGGACCTTCTTCCGGTACTTCCGGTCCAAGGAGGAGGCGATCTTCCCGGACCACGACGACACCCTGGTCCGGGTGGCCGACCTGCTGGCCAGCGCCGAGTCCGAGGAGCACCCGCTGGACGTGGTCTGCCGGGGCATCAAGGAGGTGCTGCGGATGTACGCCTCCACGCCCGGGGTCTCGGTGGCGCGGTACCAGCTGATCCGTCAGGTGCCGGCGCTGCGCGAGCGGGAGATCGCCGTGGTGGCCCGGTACGAGCGGCTGTTCACCCGCTACCTGCTGGGCCGGTTCGACACGGCCGGGGAGATCCCCTCGGGCTGGCAGCGCGGCGGCGAGGACGACTCGATGCTGGCCGAGGTGTCGGCGGCGGCCGTGGTCGCGGCCCACAACCACGTGCTGCGGCGCTGGCTGCGGGCGGGCGGTCGGGGCGACGTGGAGGCGCAGCTGGACCACTCCTTCGAGGTGATCCGGCGGACCTTCTGGGCGTCCAGCGAGCCGGGTGCGCGGCGGCGCGGTGCCCTGGTGGCACCCGGTGCCAATGGTGCGGAGGCGGAGGCCGCGGCGACCGGCGCACTGAGTGCCACCCGCGGAGGTGAGGTGCTCATCACAGTCGCCCGGACGGACGCTCCGCTGGACGTGGTGGTGGATGCCGTGCGGGCCGCCCTGGAGGGCGCCAAGCTGGCCTGACCGCAGGCGTTTTCGCAGGTCGTAGTGGGTTTTCGGGCCCGTGCCGAAGTGTCGGCACGGGCCCTTTCCATGCCCGTCGCGGGCCCTCCGGAGGTGGCCGCGAGGCGACGGAATTGATGGCACCCCGTGTCTTTACGAGTGGCACAGGGTGCCATTACCTTGTTACCCACCAGTCGCGGCGCCGCGGCTCCCCACCTCGGCGCGCCGTCGTACCGGCGCTCCCCCACCCCGGGGGCGACCCAGCGCAGTGCCCGGCCCACCAGCCACCCACCCACCACCCCGTTCAGCGAAGCCGGTGTCCGCTCCCGGCTCCCCCAGACGCCCTGTGCCCTCACACAGGTACGCCTTCGGAGGCAGCCATGAAGGAAATCCTCGACGCGATCCTCAGCTCCGACAGCACCTCGGCGGACTTCGCCCACGTGAAGCTGCCGGAGTCCTACCGGGCGGTGACGCTCCACAAGGACGAGGAGCAGATGTTCGCGGGCCTCGACAGCCGCGACAAGGACCCCCGCAAGTCCCTCCACCTCGACGAGGTCCCGCTGCCCGAACTCGGCCCCGGTGAGGCCCTGGTCGCCGTCATGGCGAGCGCGGTGAACTACAACACCGTGTGGAGCTCGATCTTCGAGCCGGTCTCCACCTTCGGCTTCCTGGAGCGCTACGGCCGGCTCTCCCCGCTCACCAAGCGCCACGACCTGCCGTACCACGTGCTCGGCTCGGACCTGGCCGGCGTGGTGCTGCGCACCGGCGCCGGGGTGAACGCCTGGAAGCCGGGCGACGAGGTGGTCGCGCACTGCCTGTCCGTCGAGCTGGAGTCCTCCGACGGCCACAACGACACGATGATGGACCCGGAGCAGCGGATCTGGGGCTTCGAGACCAACTTCGGCGGCCTGGCCCAGCTGGCGCTGGTGAAGACCAACCAGCTGATGCCCAAGCCCGCCCACCTGACCTGGGAGGAGGCCGCCTCCCCCGGCCTGGTCAACTCCACCGCCTACCGCCAGCTGGTCTCGCGCAACGGCGCGGGCATGAAGCAGGGCGACAACGTGCTGATCTGGGGCGCCAGCGGCGGCCTCGGCTCGTACGCCACCCAGTACGCGCTGGCCGGCGGCGCCACCCCGATCTGTGTGGTCTCCAGCCCGCAGAAGGCCGAGATCTGCCGCGCGATGGGCGCCGAGGCGATCATCGACCGCTCCGCCGAGGGCTACCGGTTCTGGAAGGACGAGCAGCACCAGGACCCGCGCGAGTGGAAGCGCTTCGGCGGGCGGATCCGCGAGCTGACCGGCGGCGAGGACGTCGACATCGTCTTCGAGCACCCCGGCCGGGAGACCTTCGGCGCCAGCGTCTACGTCACCCGCAAGGGCGGCACCATCGTCACCTGCGCCTCCACCTCCGGCTACATGCACCAGTACGACAACCGCTACCTGTGGATGTCGCTCAAGCGGATCGTCGGCTCGCACTTCGCCAACTACCGCGAGGCCTGGGAGGCCAACCGCCTGGTGGCCAAGGGCAGGATCCACCCGACCCTCTCCAAGGTCTACCCGCTGGAGCAGACCGGCCAGGCCTCGCTCGACGTCCACCGGAACAAGCACCAGGGCAAGGTCGGCGTGCTCTGCCTGGCCCCCGAGGAGGGCCTGGGCGTGCGCGACGCCGAACTGCGCGCGCGGCACCTGCCGGCGATCAACCTCTTCCGCGAGCTCGACGAGCGAAGCATCCAGCCCAGCCGCGACATCTAAGGCGACCCGATGACCGATCAGAAGCGCGACCGGCCCTGGCTGATGCGCACCTACGCCGGGCACTCGACGGCCAAGGACTCCAACGCGCTGTACCGGCGGAACCTCGCCAAGGGCCAGACCGGCCTCTCGGTGGCGTTCGACCTGCCGACCCAGACCGGCTACGACTCCGACCACATCCTCGCCCGCGGCGAGGTCGGCCGGGTCGGTGTGCCGGTGGGCCACGTCGGTGACATGCGGACCCTGTTCGACGGCATCCCGCTCGAACAGACCAACACCTCCATGACGATCAACGCCACCGCGATGTGGCTGCTGGCGCTCTACCAGGTGGTCGCCGAGGAGCAGGGCGCGGACATCGCCAAGCTCACCGGCACCACCCAGAACGACATCGTCAAGGAGTACCTGTCGCGCGGGACGCACGTCTTCCCGCCCGGGCCGTCGGTGCGCCTGATCACCGACATGATCGCCTACACGGTCGGGAACATCCCGAAGTGGAACCCGATCAACATCTGCAGCTACCACCTCCAGGAGGCCGGGGCCACCCCGGTCCAGGAGATCGCCTACGCGATGTGCACGGCGATCGAGGTGCTGGACGCCGTCCGCGACTCCGGCCAGGTGCCGGCCGAGCGGATGGGCGAGGTCGTCGCCCGGATCTCCTTCTTCGTCAACGCCGGTGTGCGCTTCGTCGAGGAGATGTGCAAGATGCGGGCCTTCGGCCGGCTCTGGGAGAAGGTCACCCGGGAGCGGTACGGCATCGAGGACCCCAAGCAGCGCCGGTTCCGCTACGGCGTGCAGGTCAACTCGCTCGGCCTGACCGAGGCGCAGCCGGAGAACAACGTCCAGCGGATCGTGCTGGAGATGCTCGCCGTCACGCTCTCCAAGGACGCCCGCGCCCGCGCCGTCCAGCTGCCCGCGTGGAACGAGGCGCTCGGCCTGCCCCGCCCGTGGGACCAGCAGTGGTCGCTGCGGATCCAGCAGGTGCTCGCCTACGAGTCCGACCTGCTGGAGTACGGGGACATCTTCAACGGCTCCGAGGTCGTCGAGGCCAAGACCGCCGAGCTGCTGGCCGGCGCCGAGGCCGAGATCGCCAAGGTGCTGGAGATGGGCGGGGTGATCCCGGCCGTCGAGTCCGGCTACCTGAAGTCCAATCTGGTCGCCTCGCACGCGGCCCGGCGGGCCCGGATCGAGTCCGGCGAGGACAAGATCATCGGGGTCAACTGCTTCGACACCACCGAGGAGAGCCCGCTGACGGCCGACCTCGACACCGCGATCATGGTCGTCGACCCGGCCTCCGAGCAGTCCGTGCTGGCCGCACTGGAGGCCTGGCGCGGGAAGCGCGACGAGGCCGCCGCGCTGCGCGCCCTGGAGGAGCTCAAGGCCGTGGCCGGCACCGACGAGAACCTCATGGCGGCCACCCTGGCCTGCGCCCGCGCCGGGGTGACCACCGGCGAGTGGTCCTTCGCCCTGCGCGAGGTGTTCGGCGAGTACCGCGCGCCCACCGGCGTCGGCGGCGCCCCGGTCGCGGTCGCGGCCGAGCCCGGCGGCGAGCTGGCCGCCGTCCGCGAGGCCGTCGCGGCGACCGCCGACGAGCTGGGCGCCGGCAAGCTGCGCCTGCTGGTCGGCAAGCCCGGCTTGGACGGGCACTCCAACGGCGCCGAGCAGATCGCCGTCCGGGCCCGCGACGCCGGGTTCGAGGTGGTCTACCAGGGCATCAGGCTGACCCCCGAGCAGATCGTCTCGGCCGCCGTCGCCGAGGACGTCCACTGCGTGGGCCTGTCCATCCTCTCCGGCGCCCACTCGGAGCTGGTGCCGGACGTGCTGCACCGGCTCCGCCGGGCCGGGGTGGAGGATGTCCCGGTGATCGTGGGTGGCATCATCCCGGCAGCGGACGGCGAGGCCCTCAGGGCCGCCGGCGTCGCCGCCGTGTTCACCCCGAAGGACTTCGGCATCACGACCATCATCGGCCGGATCGTGGACGAGATCCGGCTGGCCAACAGGCTCCAGCCCTGGACGCCCGCCCCGGCCACGACCACCGGCTGACCCGGAAGGACCCCACCCAGATGACTCTCAACCGCCTCCGCCCGCGCCGCTCCTGCCTGGCCGTGCCGGGCAGCAACCCGCGCTTCCTGGAGAAGGCCCAGGGCCTGCCGGCCGACCAGGTCTTCCTCGACCTGGAGGACGCCTGCGCCCCGCTGGTCAAGGAGAGCGCCCGGCACACCATCGTCGACGCCCTCAACAACGGCGACTGGGGCGGCAAGACCCGGGTCGTGCGCGTCAACGACTGGACCACGCACTGGACCTACCGCGACGTGATCACCGTGGTCGAGGGCGCCGGCCCGAACCTCGACTGCATCATGCTGCCGAAGGTCCAGGACGCCGAGCAGGTGCGGGCGCTCGACCTGCTGCTCACCCAGATCGAGAAGACCATGGGCTTCGAGGTCGGCCGGATCGGCATCGAGGCGCAGATCGAGAACGCCAAGGGCCTCATCAACGTCGACGCCATCGCCCAGGCCTCGCCCCGGCTGGAGACCATCATCTTCGGCCCGGCCGACTTCATGGCCTCGATCAACATGAAGTCCCTGGTGGTCGGCGAGCAGCCGCCCGGCTATCCGGCCGACGCCTACCACTACATCCTGATGCGCATCCTGATGGCCGCCCGCGCCCACGACCTCCAGGCGATCGACGGCCCCTACCTCCAGATCCGCAACCAGGAGGGCTACCGCGAGGTCGCCGGCCGCGCCGCCGCGCTCGGCTTCGACGGCAAGTGGGTGCTCCACCCGGACCAGGTCGCCGCCGCCAACGAGATCTTCTCGCCCTCCCAGGAGGACTACGACCACGCCGAGCTGATCCTCGACGCCTACCACTGGTGCACCTCCGAGGCCGGCGGCTTCAAGGGCTCGGCGATGCTCGGCGACGAGATGATCGACGAGGCCAGCCGCAAGATGGCGCTGGTCGTCTCCGGCAAGGGCCGCGCCGCCGGTCTGCAGCGCACCTCCAAGTTCGAGCCCCCGCAGGCCTGAGACCCCAAGGACCACTGAGATGCAGTTCGGACGCACCTACGAGGAGTTCGAGGTCGGCGCGGTCTACAAGCACTGGCCCGGCAAGACGGTCACCGAGTACGACGACCACCTCTTCTGTCTGCTCACCATGAACCACCACCCCCTCCACATGGACACCAACTACGCGGAGCGGACGACGGACTTCGGCAAGAACGTCGTGGTGGGCAACTACATCTACTCGCTGCTGCTCGGCATGTCCGTCCCGGACGTCTCCGGCAAGGCGATCGCCAACCTGGAGATCGAGTCGCTGCGGCACATCGCGCCGACCTTCCACGGCGACACGATCTACGGCGAGACCACCGTGCTCGACAAGTGGCCGTCCAAGTCCAAGGACGACCGCGGCATCGTGTACGTCGAGACCAAGGGCTACAAGCAGGACGGCACGGTCGTCTGCGTCTTCCGCCGCAAGGTGATGGTGCCGACCGCGACGTACATCGAGGCGCGCGGCGGCGAGCAGCCCGCCCGCCCGACCCCGCTCGCCTGAGCCCTCCCGCAGGTCTCGAAACCCCTCAGGACCCCGGACGGGCCGGCCGCCGTCATCGGCCGTGCCCCCACCCGGTTCACGGGGGCTCCGCGGAGCCACGCCCGCGGAGCCCCCGTCCACTCCCCCCACTCCGCTTTCCAGGCATGACAGGAGCCGCACGATGGGACGCCTCGCGCAGACCGACGGCCTCACCGAGATCCAGCGGGACATCCTCGCCACCGTGCGCGAGTTCGTCGACAAGGAGATCATCCCGGTCGCGACCGAGCTGGAGCACAAGGACGAGTACCCGACGGCGATCGTCGAGGGCATGAAGCAGCTGGGGCTGTTCGGCCTGACCATCCCCGAGGAGTACGGCGGCCTCGGCGAGTCGCTGCTCACCTACGCGCTGGTGGTCGAGGAGATCGCCCGCGGCTGGATGTCCGTCTCCGGCATCGTCAACACCCACTTCATCGTCGCGCACATGATCAACGCGCACGGCACCCAGGAGCAGAAGGACTACTTCCTGCCGAAGATGGCGGCCGGCGAGATCCGCGGCGCCTTCTCGATGTCCGAGCCCGGGCTGGGCTCCGACGTCGCCGCGATCAGCACCAAGGGCGTCAGGGACGGCGAGTTCTACGTCCTCAACGGCCAGAAGATGTGGCTGACCAACGGCGGCACCTCCACGCTGGTCGCGGTCCTCTGCAGGACCGACGAGGGCGGCTCCACCCCGTACAAGAACATGACCACCTTCCTGATCGAGAAGACGCCGGGCTTCGGACCGAACCCGACCGTCCCCGGCCTCACCGTGCCCGGGAAGATCGAGAAGATGGGCTACAAGGGCGTCGACACCACCGAGCTGGTGCTCCAGGACGTCCGGATCCCGGCCGACCGGATCCTCGGCGGGGCGCCCGGCCGCGGCTTCTACCAGATGATGGACGGCGTCGAGGTCGGCCGCGTCAACGTGGCCGCGCGCGGCTGCGGCGTCGCCCGCCGCGCCTTCGAGCTGGGCATCTCCTACGCCCAGCAGCGCACCACCTTCGGCAAGAAGATCGCCGAGCACCAGGCGATCCAGTTCAAGCTCGCCGAGATGGCCACCAAGGTCGAGGCCGCCCACCAGATGATGGTCATGGCCGCCCGCAAGAAGGACGGCGGCGAGCGCAACGACCTGGAGGCGGGCATGGCCAAGTACCTCGCCTCCGAGTACTGCAAGGAGGTCGTCGAGGACGCCTTCCGGATCCACGGCGGCTACGGCTTCTCCAAGGAGTACGAGATCGAGCGGCTCTACCGGGAGGCCCCGATGCTGCTGATCGGTGAAGGTACTGCGGAGATCCAGAAGATGATCGTCGGGCGCCGGCTGCTGGAGGAGTACCGCATCGCGGAGTGAGGACTCCGCTGAGCGGAACTCGCGGCCGGTCCGTGAGACCGCCGGTCGACGGGCGTGCGGGCCCGTCCCGGCTCCGCGCCGTGCCCCGCCCCCGCCGCCTGGTCCGCCCCGGGGGCCGGCACGGCCGCTCCGAAGCGGCCGCAGGGCGTACAGCTGCTGTCACGCGCCCTGCGGCCGCTTCGGCCTCCCCTCAGCACGCCCTCGACGGGCCCGCGCCACGCCGTCACCGCTCCCTCGACACGCCCTCGACGGGCCCTCTACGGGCAGTGACGGGGCGACCGACCGGGCGGTCCTGAGACAAGAGTCACCAGCTTCGCCCGGTCCCTTGGGAACCGGGGCGGGGCGAGCTACGGTCGTATACAAGGGGGCGCACCGGCGCCTCTCGCAGGTCACATGAACGAGCAGGCGGGTTGCCCACCCACCGTGTGCTCCCGATAGCATCCACCGGGACAGCAAGACGTCCCTCTATTACCCGATCCCGCGGTGGCCCCCGTCCAGCGGCCATGATCCCCCGCGACAAAGGTCTTCGATGCCCATCAGCCCGTCCCCTCACACCTCCGTCACGGACCGCGACGCCCGCGCCGCCACGACGGCCGGTCGGCGACCCCGCGTGACCATCGCGCGCGGAGCCACCCCCTGGTTCGTCCCCACCCTCGCCACGGCCGCCGTGACCACCGCCCTCACCCGGCGCAGTGGCAAGTGGGCCCTGGCCGCGGTACCCGCCTGTGCGCTCGGCGCCGGCATGCTGTGGTTCTTCCGCGACCCCGAGCGTGAGATCGGCACGGGCAGAGTGATCTCCCCCGCCGACGGCGTGGTCCAGAGCATCGACGCGTGGCCGGACGGCCGGACCCGCGTGGCGATCTTCATGAGCCCGCTCAACGTCCACGTCAACCGGGCGCCCCTGCCCGGCGAGGTGACCTCCGTCGAGCACGTGCCCGGTGGCTTCGTGCCCGCGTTCAACAAGGACAGCGACCAGAACGAGCGGGTCGTCTGGCACTTCGACACCGAGCTCGGCGACATCGAGATGGTCCAGATCGCGGGCGCCGTGGCGCGTCGCATCGTGCCGTACGTCGACGCCGGTACCAAGGTCGAGCAGGGCGAGCGGATCGGTCTGATCCGGTTCGGGTCCCGGGTCGACACCTACCTGCCGGCCGGCGTCGAGGTCGGCGTCGAGGTCGGCCAGAAGACCACCGCCGGGGTGACGCGCCTTGACCGTGACTGATCCTGAGACGATCGTCGGCCTGGACGACGAGGAGACGGCCCTGCGCCGGCGTCGCTGGGCCCGCGACCGCGAGCTGCGCGCGCCGCGCTCACCGCAGCACCTCTCCACCGCCGACTTCCTGACCCTGGGGAACGCCGTCTGCGGCTTCCTGGCGATCTACTCGATCACCACCGGGGTGCTCGTCCCGCACATCACCAACCCGGACGCCGCGCCGGACAAGCACAGCGCCGCCACCGCGGTGACGCTGCTGCTGATCGGCTCGATGTGCGACCTGTTCGACGGGCTGGTGGCGCGCAAGCTGCGCTCCTCCGCGCTCGGCGCCGAGCTCGACAACCTGGCCGACCTGATCAGCTTCGGCATCGCGCCGGCCTACTTCGTCGCGGTCTGGGGCATGGTCTCGCCGGGCTCCAACAGCCGGCTCTCGGCGCTGATCGCGCTGACCGTGCTGCTCGCGGTGGTCCTGCGGCTGGCCCGCTTCTCCGCCGTGAAGATGCGGCCCGGGGTGTTCCAGGGCATGCCCTGCCCGATGGGCGCGATGACGGTGATCGCCATCGTGCTGCTCGACCCGCCGTTCCTGCCCGGTCTGCTCGCCATCTTCGGCGCCGCGTACCTGATGGTCAGCCGGATCGAGTACCCCAAGCCGCAGGGGCTGCTGGCCACCGCCACGCTCTGCTGGATCGTCGTCTCGATCGGCTGCCTGGCGGCCTGGGCGACCGGTCTGCCGGGCGGCGACAACCTGATGCACATCGGCGCGTTCGCGCAGATCGCGCTCGCCGCGATGGCGCCGCTGCTGGTGATCCGCCGCAAGGTGGGGCAGAAGGTCGGCGACGTGCGGGCCCGCCGTGCGGAGTCGCGGATCGGCTGAGCCGCCGCCGCGGACCCGCCGACCGGACATGTGGAAGGGCCCGGTTCCCCTCGGGGAGCCGGGCCCTTTCGCATGTCCTGGTGCCATGTCCTGCTGCTATGTCCTGGTGCGGCCGCTCAGGCGCCGCCGCGGTGGACGCTGAAGGCCGAGCGGCGGGCCGCGCGGGCCACGGCCGGGTCCGGGTGGACGCCGGAGACGGCGGTCAGCACCGAGGCCGCCCGGGGGTGCCCGGACTGCCGGGCCCGGGCGAACAGCCGGACCGGGTCACCGGCCGAGGCGCCCTCGACGTGGCCCACCAGGAGTTCCGTTTCGCCGTGGTCGAGCACGGCCGCGGCGGTGTCCACCCAGAGCCAGGCGGCGTCCTCCGCGCCCAGCACGTCGGCCGGGGAGACCTCCTCGTCCGAGCGCTCGGCCAGCCAGAGCAGCGCGTACGGGCGCAGCACCGGCTCGTCGACGGCGGCCCGGACGGCCTGCTCGGCGGTGGATCCGGCCACCCGCAGCGCCTCGAAGGCCAGACCGCGCAGCAGCGCGTCCTCGCCCTGGGCGGCCTCCAGCAGCTCGGCCACCGCCCGGTCGGCCGGGCGGGCGGCCAGCCAGGCCCGGTACTCGGCGCGGGCCGGGCCGGGCGAGTAGTCGGCGCAGGCGCTCAGCAGCTCCAGCGCGCTCTGCTCGATGTGGCCGGCGGCGGTCTGCGCGACGGTGCAGATCTCCTCCAGCTTGGCCCGCACCGCCCAGTGGCCGAGCGGGGAGAGCTCGGCCGCGTTGTCCCGGCGGACCAGGGCGCCGACGGCGGCCAGGCCGTCCAGCATCCAGTCCAGGACGGCGGCGACGTCGGCGGGCGAGGCCGGGGTGTCGATCTGCGGCTCGCGGCAGGTGCCGCGGACGGCCGAGACGGCGGTGGCCGCGTGCGGGACGGGCGAGACGCCGAAGGCGCCCTCGCCGCCGCCCACCCGGCGCTCGTCCAGGCCGCGCCGGAGCAGCTCCAGCAGCTCGACGTCGGCGACCGGGCCGTCCACCAGGTGCAGGAAGGAGAGCAGCTGCGGGGCCTGGTCGACGGCCTGCCCGGCGAGCAGCGCGAACACGCCGCGCAGGGCGGCGGGCGGCACCGGGGCGAGCAGCGTCCAGGCGTCGAACAGCGCCGACCAGCCGCGGACCACGGCCTCGTCGTCGTGCTCCCAGGCGTGCAGGCGCCAGCCGGGGACGGCGCCGCCGTCCCGGGGCTCGACCAGGCCGACCAGCAGGGCCTGGCCCCAGGCCTTGGCCGCGGCGCCCACCGTCATGGCGAGGGCGCGGCCGGCGGCGCGGGCGTCGTCCGGGAGCAGCTCGCCGCGCTTGTCGACCTCGTCGAGGTCGCCGGCCCAGCGGGCGATCCGGACGGCGTCGACCAGCATGCGGCGGGCCAGCGGGGCGAGTTCGGCGGGTGCGGGGAAGCCCTCCGGCACGGGGACCCGGCCGCGGCCGGGTGCGGGGGCGGGGCCTCGTCGGCGGGGTACGCCCTGGCCCCCCGGCCTCGCGCCGGCGGGGCGGTGGGCCGTTCCGGGGAGACGGGTCACCGTCGCACCGGTACCGATCGTCGGCGGGAGCGGGGCATCACGGTCGCGCGGATTCCGAGACGTCACGTCGAGCAGTCTTCCCCTTGTACCGGCCATCTGTCACATCCGGTTCTCCGCGCGGGGCGGGCGGAGGGCGCGGGGCCTCGACAAGATCGGGCAACAGAGCCCAAACCGACTGGCTTGATCTTTGTGACGGGTGCATGCCAGGTCAGAGAGTAGGGGCGGACGGGTGGTCCGTACGAGGTCCCTTGCGGCCCGCGCGCCGATCGCGGACCGTCCACGCTCCCCCGGCTCCCCCCGGCTCCCGTGCCCCGCGGGCCACGGCGGGCGACGACGGGACACGGCGGCCTGGGTCGGGCGCGGGGCCGGGGCCCGGGGTCAGGCCCGGGGTCAGCAGAAGGGCGTGAGCCAGCGGCGCAGCGTCTCGGCGTAGCGGTCCGGGGCGGCGTTCCACAGGGCGGCGTGGTCACCGCCGGGGAAGGCCTGGAGGTTCACCAGCTCCGGACGGCGCGCGGCCAGCCGCTCGGCGGCCCCGAACGGCGCCACCGGATCGTCGGGGCCGTGCAGCACCAGGGTGGGCACGCGCAGGTCGGCGCCCTCGGCGAGGCGCGCGAAGTCGGCCAGATCCACGCCGGTGCGGCCCTGGGCGGCCAGCGCGCCGAGTTCGGCGGCCGCGCCCCGGAAGCCGGCCCGGGCGGCGCCCCGGCGGGCGGTGGCCGGCCAGTCCAGGACCGGGGAGTCCAGGACCAGGCTGCTGATCGAGGGGGCGTAGTCGGACCGGGCGGCGGCCTGCAGGGCCATCGTGGCGCCCAGCGACCAGCCGTAGAGGATCACCCGGCCCGCGCCGCTGTCCAGGGCCAGCCGGATCGCCGCCTCGACGTCCCGCCACTCCGTCTCGCCGAAGTGGCCGAGGCCGTCCGGGGAGGCCGGCGCGCCCGCGTCGCCCCGGTAGCTGACGGCCAGCGCGGGCAGGCCGAGCCGCCGCAGGACGGGGAGGACCGGCAGGGTCTGGGAGCGGTCGGCGTCCGGGCCGTGCACCAGGATCACCCAGGTGCCGCGCTTGCCGTCGAGCCACCAGGCGGGCAGCGCGCCCAGCTCGCCCTCGACGGCGGTCTCGCCGAAGGTCAGGCCGAGCGCCGCGGCCGGGTCGCCGAGGTAGACCCGCGGGGTGAAGCGGACCTCGGTGCCGGGGGCGAGGGTGCCGCGGTCGGCGCGGACCAGACGGCGGGTCACCCCCTGCTCGTCGCGGTGCAGCACCTCCTCGACGACGGCGTGCCCGTCCTGGCCCCACTCCACGGCCCAGCGGCCGGGGCGCTCGCTCAGCGGGCTCCGGGTGAAGGTGATCCGGCCCGCGCCCAGGCTCTGAACGACCACCGGGCCGGTCCGCTCCCGGACGCCCGCGGCCGGGCGGACCATCCGCTCCGAGGCCCGGCGGCCGATCACCAGGACGGCCGCCCCGGTGCCGACGGCGGCGGCCGCCACGGTGGCCGCGATTCCCCAACGCATACTCGCTCCCCGCTGATCGGTGTCTGGACCCACTCCACAGCCCAGTCCACTCGGCGGGGCGGGGCGGGGCCAGCAGGACACGGCCGTACGGGTTGTCACGCTAGGAAGGTCACACCGGGAATGTCACCACCGCGGGCCCGCCCCGGCCGGAAGACGCCGGAACGGCCGGATCGGACCGGGCGGGATCGGACCGCAGGACGGCGGCGAGGTCCGCCCGGTCCACCCGCACGATCCGGCCGATCGCGTCGGCCCGCGCCTGTCGGCGGGCGCGGAGGCAGCGACGGGAAACGGCGGGCGCCGGGCGGGGTCCGCCGTGTGACCAACCCCTCCGCGACCTCGGTTGACTCCCGGATCGGGCCCGTGATGGGATCCTTCAGCCATTACGGAGGCATGCAGAGGAAGCCGGTGCGAGTCCGGCGCGGTCCCGCCACTGTCACCGGGGAGCACGACCGGAACCAGCCGCAGCGAGCCGTCAGAAGCCGCCGGAGGGCCCGGGAGCGCGTCCGACCCGGAAGCCAGGAGACTCTCGCCCCCGGTACGTCGATCCAGGGCGCGGACCCTGAGTGAGGACACGCACGCGATGCAGGCTGCCCCGCCGGGCCCGAACCCACCCTCGACGACGCCGCGCAGCGTGCCGTGCGCCCGCTGACCCGGGCCGCCGCGTTCGGCGCGGGCGCCGTCGCCGGATACCTGGCCGACGCCCGGTTCGGCGATCCGCGCCGCGGCCACCCGGTGGCCGGCTTCGGCACCGCGGCCGGCCGGCTGGAGCAGCGGCTCTGGCGCGACCACCGCGCCGCCGGCGCCGTCTTCACCGCCCTCTGCGTGGGCACCGTCGCGGCCGGCGCGCTGGCCGCGGACCGGCTGCTGGCCCGCCGTCCGCTCGGCCGGGCCGCGCTGGCCGCCGCCGCGACCTGGACGGTGCTCGGCGGCGCCTCGCTGACCCGGGAGGCCCGCACCGTCGGCCGTTCGCTGACGGCCGGTGACCTGACGGCGGCCCGGGAGCGGCTGCCGCACCTGTGCGGACGCGACCCGAGCGGGCTGGACGAGCGGCAGATCGCCCGCGCGGTCGTCGAGTCGGTGGCCGAGAACACCGCCGACGCCGTGGTCAACGCCCTGGTCTGGGGCGGGCTGGCCGGCACCCCCGGGCTGCTGGCGTTCCGCGCGGTGAACACCCTGGACGCGATGGTCGGCCACCGCTCGCCGCGCTACGCCCGGTTCGGCTGGGCCTCGGCGCGGCTGGACGACGTGGCGGGCTGGCCGGGCGCCCGGCTGACCGCGCTGCTGACGGTGGCCGCCGCCCCCGAACCGCGCACCGCCTGGCGGGTCTGGCGGCGGGACGGCTCCGCGCACCCCAGCCCGAACGCCGGCCAGGCCGAGTCGGCGTTCGCCGGCGCGGTGGGCGTCCGCCTCGGCGGGACCCTCCGGTACGGCGAGCGCACCGAGCACCGGCCGGTGCTGGGCGAGGGGCTGCGGCCGGTCGGGGTGGACGACATCGAGCGGGCGTGCGTGCTCTCCCGGCGGGTGAGCGCGCTGGCCCTGGGTACGACGGTCGCCGGGCACCTGCTGCTCCAGGCCGCACTGGGCAGATCGGGCAGGCTGGGCAGGTCGGGCGGTCCGGGCAGTCCGGGCGGTCCGGGCAGTCCGGCCCGGAAGGCAGCGAGCGGGAGAAGGGGCGGGGCATGAGCAAGGCACTGCTGGTCGCCGGGACGACCTCGGACGCCGGCAAGAGCGTGGTCACCGCGGGCATCTGCCGCTGGCTGGCCCGGCAGGGCGTCGCGGTCGCGCCGTTCAAGGCGCAGAACATGTCGCTGAACTCCTTCGTCACCGCGGACGGCGCCGAGATCGGCCGCGCCCAGGCGATGCAGGCGCAGGCCGCCCGGGTCGAGCCGGAGGCGGCGATGAACCCGGTGCTGCTCAAGCCCGGCGGGGACGGCCGCAGCCAGGTGGTGCTGCTGGGCCGCCCGGTCGCCGAGGTCGGCGCGCTGGACTACCGCGAGCGCAAGCCGGTGCTGCTGGAGCGCGCCCTGGAGTGCCTGGCGGACCTGCGCCGCCGCTTCGACGTGGTGGTCTGCGAGGGCGCGGGCTCGCCCACCGAGATCAACCTGCGCGACCGGGACATCGCCAACATGGGCCTGGCCACCGCCGCCGGGCTGCCGGTCGTCGTGGTCGGGGACATCGACCGGGGCGGCGTCTTCGCGGCGATGTACGGGACGCTGGCGCTGCTGTCGGCCGAGGACCAGCGGCACGTGGCCGGCTGGTTCGTCAACAAGTTCCGCGGCGACGCGCGGCTGCTCGCCCCCGGGCTGGAGATGCTGCGCGAGCTGACCGGCCGTCCGGTGCTCGGCACCCTGCCGATGCTGCCGGACCTCTGGCTGGACGCCGAGGACTCGCTGGACCTGTCCACCGTCGTCGACCGGACCGCCGCGCGCGGCCCGCTCGGCGCCGACGTGCTGCGGGTCGCCGTGCTGCGCTTCCCCCGGCTGTCCAACTTCACCGACCTGGACGCGCTCGTCCAGGAGCCCGGTGTGCTGGTCCGCTGGGCGACCCGGCCGGAGGAGCTGGCCGACGCCGACCTCGTCGTCCTGCCCGGCACCCGGGCCACCGTGGCCGATCTCGCCTGGCTGCGCGAGCGCGGCCTGGAGCCGGTGCTGAAGGCGCGGGCGGCGGCCGGGCTGCCGCTGCTCGGCGTCTGCGGCGGCTACCAGATGCTGGCGCGCTCGATCGTCGACGAGGTCGAGTCGAAGGCGGGCGCGGTGGACGGCCTCGGGCTGCTGCCGACGCAGGTGCGGTTCGGCGCGGAGAAGGTGCTCGGCCGCCCCGTCGGCGAGGCCTACGGCCAGCGCGTCGAGGGCTACGAGATCCACCACGGCGTGGTCACCGTGGAGGCCGGGGAGCCGTTCCTGGACGGCTGCCGGGAGGGCTCCGTCTGGGGCACCACCTGGCACGGGGCGCTGGAGAACGACGGCTTCCGGCGCGAGCTGCTGCGCGAGGTCGCGGCGGCGGCCGGCCGGGCGTTCGTCCCCGCGCCGGACACCTCGTTCGCCGACGCGCGGGAGGCCCGGCTGGACCGGCTGGGCGAGCTGATCGAGGAGCACGCCGACACCGACGCGCTGTGGAAGCTGATCGAGGGCGGGGTGCCGGCGGCCGGATCGCTGCCGACCCTGGCGCCCGGAGCCCCTGGAGAACACGCATGAGTGACGTCCGATACCCGTTCACCGCGATCGTCGGCATGGCCGACCTGCGGCTCGGCCTGCTGCTGAACGCCGTCTCCCCGGCGGTCGGCGGGGTACTGGTGCGCGGTGAGAAGGGCACCGCCAAGTCGACGATGGTGCGCGCGCTGGCCGGGCTGCTGCCGTCCATCGCGACCGTCGACGGCTGCCGCTTCGCCTGCGACCCGGCGAGCCCGGACCCGCAGTGCCCGGACGGCGCGCACGCCGGCGCCCCGGCCTCCGAACGCCCGGCCCGGCTGGTCGAGCTGCCGGTCGGCGTCTCCGAGGACCGGATCGTCGGCTCGCTGGACCTGGAGCGCGCGCTGTCCGAGGGCGTCAAGGCGTACGAGCCGGGGCTGCTCGCCCGAGCGCACCGCGGCGTGCTCTACATCGACGAGGTCAACCTGCTCCAGGACCACGTGGTGGACCTGCTGCTGGACGCCGCCGCGATGGGCCGCTCCTACGTGGAGCGCGAGGGCGTGTCGGTGCGGCACGCGGCGCGCTTCCTGCTGGTCGGCACGATGAACCCGGAGGAGGGCGAGCTGCGGCCGCAGCTGCTCGACCGGTTCGGCCTGACGGTGGAGATCGCCGCCACCCGGGAGCCGGTGGAGCGGGCCGAGGTGGTCCGCCGCCGACTCTCCTACGACGCCGACCCGGCCGCCTTCGCCGCCCGCTTCGCCGAGGACGAGCGGGCGCTGGCGGCCCGGATCACCGCCGCCCGCGCCCTGCTGCCCTCGGTCGAGCTGACCGACACCGCGCTGCGTCAGATCACCGCCGTCTGCGCGGCGTTCGAGGTGGACGGGCTGCGCGCGGACATCGTGATGGCCCGCACCGCCGTCGCCCTGGCCGCCTGGGCGGGCCGCACCGAGGTGCTGGCGGAGGACGTCCGCAAGGCCGCCCAGCTGGCCCTGCCGCACCGGCGGCGGCGCAACCCCTTCGACGCCCCCGGGCTGGACGAGGAGCAGCTGGACCGGGTGCTGGAGGAGCAGGCCCAGCAGGAGCCGGAGCCGGAGCCCGCGCAGGCCGAGGAGGCCGACTCCCGGGAGCCCGAGGACGACCCGGACGGCGAGGGCGGCCCGGACGGGCCCGACGGCGACGGCCCGCAGGACGGCGGCCCCGACGGCGGCGGTGGCGGCGCACCGGAGCCGACCGGCCCGGACGGACCGCCGGAGGGGGCCGCGGACGCGCCGGCCCCGGACGACGCCCCCGCCCCGCAGCCCGTCCCGCTGCAGCCCCCCTCCCCCGCCCGGGAGACCGCGCCGGTCGCGGCCGGCGACCCGTACCGCACCCGGCTGTTCGCGGTGGACGGCACCGGGCGCGGCGCCCAGGGCCGCCGCTCCCCCGCCGAGACCGACGGCGGCCACACCATCCGGGCCCGCCGCCCGCGCGGCCGGCTCGCCCGGCTGCACCTGAGCGCCACGCTGCGCGCCGCCGCCCCGCACCAACTGGCGCGCGGGCGGTCCTCGCGGGCGCTGGTGCTGCACAAGGACGACTTCCGCGAGCAGGTGCGCCAGGGCCGGGAGTCCAACCTGGTGCTGTTCGTGGTGGACGCCTCCGGCTCGATGGCGGCCCGGCAGCGGATGACCGCCGTCAAGGGCGCGGTGCTGTCGCTGCTGATGGACGCCTACCAGCGCCGGGACAAGATCGGCATGATCACCTTCCGGGGCGCCGGGGCCGAGCTGGCGCTGCCGCCGACCTCCTCGGTGGAGGTCGGGGCGGCCCGGCTGGAGTCGCTGCCCACCGGCGGGCGCACCCCGCTGGCGGAGGGGCTGCTGCGGGCCCACGAGGTGCTGCGGGTCGAGCGGCTGCGCGACCCGGACCGCCGCCCGCTGCTGGTCGTGGTGACCGACGGCCGGGCCACCGGCGGGCGGGACGCCATCGCCCGGTCGCTCCGGGCCGCCGGGCTGCTGGCCGGGCAGGGCGTGGCGAGCGTGGTGCTGGACTGCGAGTCCGGCCCGGTCCGGCTCGGCCTGGCCCGTACGCTGGCCGGCCGGCTGCGTGCCACCTCCGTGAGCCTGGACGAGCTGCGCGCCGACGGCGTCGCCGCGCTCGTCCGCGAGAACCGTCCGACCTCCTCCACTGCTTCTGCTTCTGCTTCTGCTTCTGCTTCGCGAAAGGCGGCCTGAGCCGACATGCCCAAGGGTGTCCCCGAGAGCGTCCCCGACGACGGTCTGACGACCCGTCAGCGCCGTACCCAGCCGATCACCGCCGTGCACACCGGCCCCGGCAAGGGCAAGTCCACCGCCGCCTTCGGCATGGCGCTGCGCGCCTGGAACCAGGGCTGGCCGGTCGGGGTGTTCCAGTTCGTGAAGTCCGCCAAGTGGAAGGTCGGCGAGGAGAACGCGCTGCGCGTGCTCGGCGCCTCCGGCGAGGGCGGCACCGTCGACTGGCACAAGATGGGCTCCGGCTGGTCCTGGATCCAGCGCACCGGCGAGATGGAGATGGACAGCGAGGCGGCGGCCAAGGAGGGCTGGGAGCAGGTCAAGCGCGACCTCGCCGCCGAGACCTACCGCTTCTACGTGCTGGACGAGTTCACCTACCCGATGCACTGGGGCTGGATCGACCCGGCGGAGGTGGTGGCCGTACTGAAGGACCGTCCGGGCAGCCAGCACGTCGTCATCACCGGCCGGTACGCGGCCGAGGCGCTCACCGACTACGCCGACCTGGTCACCGAGATGACCAAGGTCAAGCACCCGATGGACGCCGGACGCAAGGGCCAGCGCGGCATCGAGTGGTAGCCGTCGGGCGGTAGGCGTCGGGCGGTAGGCATCGCCTGGCGGGCCGTACGCGGTGGCGTACCGCGTACGGCCCGCCACACCCCGGGACCAGCGAGAGAAGCAGCAGCACGTGAACATCCCCCGTCTCGTCGTCGCGGCGCCCTCCTCGGGCGCCGGCAAGACCACCATCGCCACCGGCCTGATCGCCGCGCTCGCCGCGCGCGGACTGGCCGTCTCCCCGCACAAGGTCGGCCCGGACTACATCGACCCGGGCTACCACGGCCTGGCCGCCGGCCGGCCGGGCCGCAACCTGGACGCCTTCATGTGCGGGCCGGAGCGGATCGCCCCGCTCTTCCTGCACGGCGCGGCCGGGGCGGACGTGGCGGTGGTCGAGGGCGTGATGGGGCTGTTCGACGGCGCGTCCGGGCGCGGCGAGCTGGCGTCCACCGCGCATGTGGCGAAGCTGCTGCGGGCGCCGGTGGTGCTGGTGGTGGACGCCTCCTCGCAGTCCCGCTCGGTGGCGGCCCTGGTGCACGGCTTCGCCTCCTGGGACCCGGAGGTCCGGCTGGCCGGGGTGATCCTCAACCGGGTCGCCTCCGACCGGCACGAGCGGCTGCTGCGCGAGGCGCTGGAGGAGGGCTCCGGGGTGCCGGTGCTGGGCTCCGTGCGACGCTCGGCGGCCGTCGCGACGCCGTCCCGGCACCTGGGGCTGATCCCGGCCGTGGAGCGCTCGGAGCAGGCGCTGCGGGCGGTGGCCGACATGGGCGAGCTGGTCGCCGCCTCGGTGGACCTGGACGCGGTGCTGGCGCTGGCGCGCACGGCCCCGCCGCTGGACGCCGAACCGTGGGACCCGGCGGGCGAGATCGCCGCGCTGGGCGCCGCCTCCGCGCTCCCGACGGCGCGGCCTGCCTCACCGCCGCGGATCGCGGTGGCCGGGGGTGCGGCGTTCTCCTTCTCGTACGCCGAGAACTCCGAGCTGCTGACCGCCGCCGGCGCCGAGGTCGTACCGTTCGACCCGCTGCACGCCGAGGCCCTGCCGGAGGGCACCGCGGGCCTGGTGATCGGCGGCGGCTTCCCCGAGCTGTACGTCCGGGAACTCAGCGCGAACGGTCAACTGCGCACCGCGATCGCCGCGTTCGCCGCCTCGGGCGGCCCGGTCTCGGCCGAGTGCGCCGGACTGCTCTACCTCGGCCGGGAGCTGGACGGCCTGCCGATGTGCGGGGTGCTGGACACCTCGGCCCGGATGACCGAGCGGCTGACGCTCGGATACCGGGAGGCGGTCGCGCTGCACGACTCCCCCGTCGCGCCGACCGGCACCCGGGTGCGCGGGCACGAGTTCCACCGGACGGTCTGCGAACCGGGCGCCGGCGAACGGCCCGCCTGGGGCTGGCGGTTGCCGGACGGCCCGCGCACCGAGGGGTTCGCGGGCGGCGCGACGGGCGCGGCGAACGTTCACGCTTCGTATCTGCACCTGCACTGGGCGGGATCCCCGCAGCTCGCCGCCTCCTTCGCGGCGGCCGCCGCGGCGTACCGGGCCGGCTGAGCGGGGCCGCCGCGGATCCGACGGCCCTTCGGGTCTGGTTTTTTGGCCGTCCGGAGCGTCAGAATGGTGACAAACAACCGCATATCGCCCTTTTCGCAACCGGTACCGGCCAGACCCGACCGCCTTTCAACGAGCCGACCGATTGCCGGCGACCGCCTACTCGACGGGGCGCCGAACACGCCCCTGCGGCGCGGCACACGCCCCGGCGGGGTGAACAGGCTCGAAGGAGCCGTCACCATGCGTTACACATTAACCCCGCTGCATCACCGTCCCACCCCCCACCACCTCCCGCACGCCTGCCCCGTCCCGCTCTCCCCGACCGCGCTGGACGAGCTCCAGGACGAGTACCGCGACCTGATCGCGGCCCAGCGGCTCCCTGACAGCATCTCCTTCGGCGAGTACTACCGTGTGCTGCGCACCCAGTGGCGCGGCGAGAACGTCGTCGGCCTCGACGACGGCGCCCTCCGCCCCGGCCCCCGCACCGGCGCCCAGCTCATCGACCACCCGTCCGAGAAGCTCAAGGGCGTCGTCCCCACCCTGGTGCTGCTGGTGGACTTCCCCGACCAGCCGCACGACCCGGCCCACACCGTCGAGCACTTCCAGGAGTTGCTGTTCAGCTCCGGAACGTTCCCGACCGGCTCGATGCGCGACTACTACCGCGAGGTCAGCGGCTTCGACCCCGCCGCTCCGGGCGGCAAGGGCATCGACGTCCAGGGCGAGGTGCACGGCTGGTTCCGGCTGCCGCACCCGCTCTCCTTCTACGCCAACGGCCTGTCCGGCCAGGACTCGGACGGCTTCCCCCAGAACGAGGTCGGCATGGCCGCCGACGCCTTGAAGATCGCCCGCGACAAGGGCGTGCCGTTCCCCAAGACGCTGGACGTCCTGGACGAGGGCATCGTCACCGCGCTGTTCATCGTCCACGCCGGACGCGGCGCCGAGGCCGTCCCGAAGATCGAGCGGCCGGGTGCCCTGTGGAGCGCCAAGTGGAGCTTCACGCCCGGCTTCCCGGTCGGTCCGGGCCTGGAGATGCAGACCTTCCTCACCGTCCCCGAGGACTGCCGGGTCGGCGTCTGCTCCCACGAGTGGGGCCACCTGGCCGCCCGCTGGGCCGACTTCTACGACACCGGCGACCCGAACGCGGAGGCGGTCTCCAGCGGCCTCGGCAACTACTGCCTGATGGCCTCCGGGTCCTGGGGCGGGCCGGACAAGGCGCACGCCGGCGACCGGCCGGTGTACCCCAACGGCATGCTCCGGATGTTCCACGACTGGATCCGGCCGAAGAAGATCACCAACACGACCAAGGACATCGTCCTGCGCCCCGTCGCCGAGGGCGGCGACACCCTGCTCGTCCGCAGCCCGCGGATGACCCCGAAGCAGTACATCGTGGTCGAGTACCGCCGCAAGAGCGGCCAGGACGCCTTCCTGCCGGACGAGGGCATCGCCGTCTACGTGGTGGACGAGTCCATCGACAACGTCAACGACGAAACCCACCTCGCCATCGAGCTGATGCAGGCCGACGGCCGGCGCGACCTGGCGGACGCCGTCTTCCCCAACCGCGGTGACGAGGACGACCTCTACCCGTCCCTCGGCAACGAGCGCCTCGGCGAGCACACCAACCCGCCGCTGAACGAGCCGAACGGCCAGTGGAGCGGCGTCACCCTGGAGGTGGCCGGCACCCCCGGCGACGACCGCATGGAGGTGAGCGTCACCGTCGAATGAGGCACCCACCCCCGACACCCGGAGCGCCCCCACAGCACACCAGGACGATCGCCGCCCTGCCCCCCCGTGCCGCGCGGCCCCGACGGTGGCTCCGTCGGAGCCACGCCCGGCACGCAGAGTAAGGCCGGACCGGGCAAGCGGCGGCGATCAGGCCAACGCCCCGCCCCGACCCCGAAAGACGGCCGCGGCGGGGCTCCGCCGTGCCGGGCGTGACGGGCGGTCGGGTCAGGTCGTCGGCGCGTCAGGAACCGGTCGTCGACCCGGCGTCGGCGTCGGCGGTGTCGGGGTCGTGCTCGGCGGGGGCGGACGGGAGGTGGAGGGTGGCGATGGCGCCGCCGGTGGGGTGGTTGGTGAAGGTGAGGGTGGCGCCGATGACGCGGGTGTGGCCCTGGGCGATGGTGAGGCCGAGGCCGTGGCCCTTGCCGCGTTCGCGGACGCTGGTGCGGAAGCGCTGGGGGCCGTCGCGGAGGAGTTCGTCGGGGAAGCCGGGGCCGTGGTCGCGGACGGTGATCCGGTGGCCGTCGACGTGCAGGTGGATGGCGCCGGCGCCGTGGCGGTCGGCGTTCAGGAGGAGGTTGCCGAGGATCCGGTCCAGTCGGCGGAGGTCGGTGCGGACCGAGGCGTCCGCCGCCATCTCGACCTCGACCTCCAGCCCGGTCAGCGTCACCGTGCGGCGGACCGCGCGTTCCAGCGGCACCGCCGAGAGGTCCGGCAGTTCGGCGTCGGCGTCCAGCCGGGACACCTCCAGGAGGTCCTCGACCAGGGCGCGCAGCGCCTGCACCCGGTTCTGCACCAGTTGGGTGGGCCGCCCCGGGGGCAGCAGTTCGGCCGCCGTGACCAGCCCGGTCAGCGGGGTGCGCAGCTCGTGCGCGACGTCCGCGGTGAACCGCTGCTCGTCCTCAAGACGCCGGTGCAGCTCCCGCGACATGAGGTCGACGGCCGCCGCGAGGTCGGCCACCTCGTCCCGCCCGTCGACGAGTTCGCCGATCCGGGTGTCGGTGCGGCCGGCGGCGATCCCGCGGGCCGCGGTCGCCGCCGTCCGCAGCCGCCGGCTGATCCGGTCCGCGACCAGCACCCCCGCGAGCACGGTGATGAAGACGGAGGCGACGACGGTGATCAGGATGATCCGGTCCAGATCGGCGATGGCCTGCCGGTCCTGGGAGAAGTCGACCCGGACGGACAGCACTTCGCCGCCGTCGCGGACCGCGGTCGCCGCCCACATCGCCTCGCCCTCGGGCCCCCAGGCCAGCAGCGAGCCGCGCCGCCCGGCCGCCGCGAGGGTGCGCAGCTTGGCCGGCAGCGCCGGGTCGTCGAGCGTGGCGTGCCGGGCGCCGCCCGCGAACTCCTCGCCGCGCTGGTACGCCCCGAGTGTCGCGTCCAGCGCGGTGAGCGCGGAGCCGCGCGCCTGGTCGACGTGCTGGCGGACCATCGCCTGGTGGACGAGCAGCCCGACCGCCACCGCGACCAGGACGGAGATGGTGGCGACGGCGGTGGCGATCTGCCGACGGAGCGTCATCCGCCGGAGGGTGATCCGGCGGCGCTTCACGGGGCGGGGTTTCACAGGACGTGCCTTCATTCGGGGCGCCGCAGCTTGTAGCCGAAGCCGCGGACGGTCTCGATCCGCCCGCCGCCGATCTTGGCGCGCAGCCGCTGCACGTGGACGTCGACCACCCGGGTGTCGGCGCCCCACTCGTAGTCCCAGACCCGTTCCAGCAGGACGGCGCGCTCCAGCACGATGCCGGGCGCGGCGGTGAACTCCAGGAGGAGCCGCAGTTCGGTCGGGGTCAGCGGGACGAGGCGGCCGTGCACCCGGACCTCCATGGAGTCGGTGTCCACCTCCAGGCCGTCGAAGCTGCGGACGGGTGTGCGGGGTTCCGGCGCCGGGGGTGTCGGGGGCACAGAGGGTGTCGGGGGTTCCAGGGGTTCCGGGGTTTCCAGGGCGGGCGCGGCGGGCTCGGGGGCGGCCGGGACGACGCGGATGCGGCGCAGCACCGTACGGATCCGGGCGACCAGCACCGCGCTCTCGAACGGCTTGACCACGTAGTCGTCCGCGCCCGCCTCCAGCCCGGACACCACGTCCACCGGATCGGTGCGCGCCGACATCATCAGGATCGGCAGCTGGCTCTCCTCCCGGATCCGCCGGCACAGCCCCACCCCGTCGAGCAGCGGCAGCATCACGTCCAGCAGGACCAGGTCGGGCCGCACGGCGTGGAAGGTCTCCAGCCCCTCCAGGCCGTCGGCGGCCGTGGAGACCGGGAAGCCGTAGCGCTCCAGGGCCAGCCGGGTCGCCTCCCGGATCACCTCGTCGTCCTCGACGATGAGGATGTGGGGGTGGCTGGGTGCCGTGGGGTTCATGGCTTGCTCTCCGGGACGGGCGGCGCGGCGCTGGGCGTGATCGGGCGGGGCTGGGCGGACTGCGCCTCCTTCGGGCCGACCGCTCCCGCGCCCGAGCCCTCGCCCCCGCGGCTGGGCGCGGGCGTCGCGTTGGGGGCGTCGGAGCGGCGGATCGTGGGCACCGGCTGGGCGGGCACCTTGTCGGACCCCTTGTCGGACCCGCTCGGGCGGGCGGCGGACGGCTTCTCGGGCGTCTGCGGCGTCGGCGCGGGCTCCTGGGTGGGCCCGATGCCCTCGACCTTCTGGTCGGCCAGGGCCAGCCGCACGCCGTCCCAGTGGTAGAGGCGGCTGGTCCGGGTGGAGGCGGTGGTCGGCTCGTACAGCCACAGCTCGGTGCCGACCGTCTCGGCGCCGAACAGCTTCATCAGGGGGACCCGGAGGACAGGCAGGAGCCGGTCGCCGGAGGCGGTGTAGACGTGCAGCACGGCAGCCTCGGCCAGGCTGACGGCGACCAGCAGTTCGGGGCGGCCGTCGCCGGTGAGGTCGCGGTACTCGGGGCTGCGCAGTTCGCAGCCCGCGCACGGTTGGAGGACCCGCCGTTCGTCCTGGGTCACGCCGGGGTCCTTCGCCAGCAGCGCGCGGACGTCCACGGCGGTGATGTCCTGCCCGGGGACGGCCACGTCCGGGACCGGTTGCGGCGACGGCTCCGGGGTGCGGCCGGCCGCGGAGTCCAGCGGCGTCCGCGAGGGGGCGGTGGCCAGGCCCGGCCAGAGCGGCACCTTGGCCGGCGGGCGGGTGACGGGCGCGGCGCCGCCGTGGTCGCGCAGTTCGCCGGGGGCCGCGCAGCCGACCGGCAGGGCGAGGGCCGCCGCGGCGAGGAGGACGGGGAGGAGGACGCGCGGACGGCGCCGGCCGGCGGTACGGCGGTGGGCGGTGCTCATCCTCCGGGGCCCTTTCTGGTGCTGCGTGCTCTGTCTGGTCTCGGTGCGCGTTGCTCGGTGACCCGCCCCGGCAGGACGTCCGGACGGCGCCCGGCGGTTCCCCCGCCGGGCGCCGTCCGGGCCGTCTCCGGCCACGTCAGCCTACGGGTGACGCCAGATCGGCCAGCACGATGATGTTGTCCGTCCAGTGGCCGTCGGTCCCGATCCGGCCGCCGCAGGTGATCAGGCGCAGTTCGGGCGCCGCCGTGTTGCCGTACACCGCCTCGGTGGGGAATTGGTCCTTGGCGGCCTGGATCAGCTTGCGGATCCGGAAGTCCACCGTGCTGCCGTCCTCCCGCCGCACCTGGATCAGGTCGCCGGGCTGCAGCTTCGGCACGCCGTGGAAGACGGCCGGGCCGTGCGCGGTGTCGTAGTGCCCGATCAGGACGGCCGGTCCGGTCTCGCCGGGGGTCGGCCCGTTGCGGTACCAGCCGACCTCGCCGGCCCGGTCGGCGGCCGGGACCTCGACCGTGCCGTCGGGGTTCAGTCCGAGGCCGGTCACCGGGGCGTCGACCCCGGCCGTCGGCACCAGCAGGCGGGTCGGCCGCGAGGCCGCGAACGGACGGGGCGCGGCGGCGGGTTTGTCGGCGGCGGTCCCGGAGGTGCTGCCGCCGGCAGTCCCGGGCGCCGGGTTGGCAGTGGCGCCGGTGGACACCGAGGCGGCGGGGGCGCCCTGACGGGCCGAGGTCTCCACCCGGACCACCGGCGGCTCGCCGTGGCCGGAGACCGCGACGGTCGCGCCGATCGCCAGGCAGAGCAGCCCGGCCGCACCGAAGACGCTCCGGTTCAGCCCGCCCGCCCCGCCGCTTCGGGCGCGCCGCCCGTGGCGTCCGTGCTGCGAGTCGTCCCGGTCGCGGTGGCGCCGCGCCGCCCGGACCCCGTCGCCGCCGTCCGGATCGGCGGCGACGGGGTACGGGGCGCGCCCGGGACGGTCGTCAGCCTCGCGCACCGGAGCGGCGGCGCAGCACGGCGAAGCCCAGCGCCCCGGCGCCGATGGCGGCCACCGCGCCGCCGCCGGCGAGCTTGAGGCCGGAGGAGTCGTCCGCGCCGGAGCCGTCGCCGGCCTGGGCGGCGCCCTTGGGCACGTCACGGACCTGCGGCGTGGTGCCGGTGGGCGCGTCGGGCTTCGCCGCCTCGGGCTTCGCCGGAGCGGCCGGAACCGGGGTCGCGCCAGCGCCGGAGCCGGCGTCCCGGCCGGCGGACGGGACCGCCGACGGGTGGTCGGCGGGCCGCTTCGACTCCTTCGGCGCGGCCGAGGGCTGTGCCGGGGCCGGCGTGGCGGTCAGCGGCACCGGGGACGGCGCCTGGTCCTTGACGGCGGCACCGCTGCCGGTGTCGGCCGCCGCAGCGGGCGCCTTCGGGACCGGGGTGGCGGACGCGCCACCGTCGGCCCAGGCCTGCCCGCCGGTGACGGCGGTCAGCAGGGCGGCGCCGGTCAGGGCGCAGACGGCCGACAGCCGGGAGACCGTGGTCGCCCGCCAGCCGCGGTTGGTGGTCGTACGCATGGCCATCCGAACTCTCCTTCATCGTTGGTGACGCGGGCTCCGGCACCCTGCGGCCGGTGCGTCATGAGTGACGGTAGGAAACCCGTGTCGCGGTCCCCGGCCGGTCGTGTCACGACGACTCATCGGCTGCGTAACAACCGTCCGGCGATCCGTCAGGCGGCTGCCCGGCCGGTCGTTCCCGGCCGGAAATCCGCTGGTCGACGCCCCTGCGGCGCCCGTAACATCCACGCGTGACCGAGAACGACAGCGAGAACGAGAACGACGGCGAGTACGAGAACGCGAACGCGCGCGAGGTGTGCTGGCGGGGCCGGAAGGTCGCGTTCGCGACCGTCGACGTCGACGACGCCGAGGTGCTGCAGCGCTGGCGCTCCGACCCCGTGGCCGTCCATCAGATCGGCTACTGGCCCCGCGCCCTCTCCGCCCTGCGCGAGCGGCTGGAGCACCAGCGGGACGACAACGACCGGGACGACTTCCTCGTGCTGCTCCCCGACGGCACGCCGATCGGCCACATCGCCCTCTTCGACCAGGACCTCGCCGACGGCACGGCGGAGATCTCGCTGCTGATGGACGCGGGGCACCGGGGGGCGGGCCACGGCTCGGACGCCGTCGACGCGCTGGTCGACCTCGCCTTCGGCGAACTGCCCCTGCACCGGCTCCAGGCCGTCACCCACACCGGCAACGCCGCCGCGCTCGCCGTGCTGGCCGGCGCGGGCTTCGTCCAGGAGGGCGTGCGCCGCTCGGCGTGCCTGCACCGGGGCAGCCGGTACGACGTCGCGGTGCTGTCGCTGCTCCGGCCCGAGTGGGAGGCGCTCACCCGGCCGCGGTCCTGGGAGCTCTGACCCTAACGACCTTGGGAGCAATATCAGCTCCCGGATCTGCGTGGCGGCCTGGGCCCTGCGCGATCAGGACGCCGCTGAGGAGGAGTGACGCCGGTCAGGCGGATCGCGGTTGATGCAATCTTGACCGGCGCGTCATGGTCAGGGAGTGGACCGCAGCGGCCGTGCCCGCCGCGTCATCCCCGGCGGCTGGAGTAGAGGCGGGGGCTCGGGGCCGGGGTCATCGCTGTCGACGACTCCGGCGGCTGCGTGGTCGAAGTCGGCGGGCCAGCGGGTGTGCTCGCTGGCCAGGGCGCCGGTCAGGCGTGCTTCGACAAGGTTGGCGGTGCTCAAGTCGGTGCCGCGCAGGTCGGCCATGCGGAGGTCGGCGCGGTGGAAGACCGCGCCATGGGCGTCGGCCTTGCGCAGGTTTGCCTCGCGCAGGTCGGTCTCGGTGAAGTCGGCGTCACGCAAGTCGGTTTCGACTAGCTTCGCGGCCCGTAGGTCGGCCAGAATGCAGCGAGCTCGGCGGAGAATCGCAGTCGTGAGGTCGGCGTGCCGCAGGTTGACCGAGACCAGGGACGCCTGGGTCAGATTGGCGTGGTACAGGCCCGCCGCCTCCATGCAAGCGCGGTCGAAGTTGACCTCGGGGAACCACAGTCCGTCGCAGTCGGCCCGGCGCAAGTCGGTGATGCTGAGATTGACCCAGGACTGCTCCCTGTGCTGGCACAGTACACCGAGCGCGGTCAGTGCCACCTGGGCGTCGGCGGCGCGAGTCTCCAGGGGGGCGATGTCGTTGATGGGCACGTCTGCCGCCGGTGATTCCGGCCCGGCGGGTGGCCAGGGCAGGTGTGTACGCAGATACGCGGCCTGGATGGAGATGATGGCCTCCCGGTCGCGGGCGGACTGCTCCGCGATCCGCCACAGCGCGTGCAAGCCGCCGATGCGCACATCCAGCTTGTCGCTGCCGAGCTGGTCGACAGCCCGGCTGAATCGGTCGGTGACATAGCCCTCCTGGGTGGCGCGCAAACCGTCCTGACTCACTCGCAGTTGCCGCCAGGTGGCGTATGCGCCGAAGAGCACGACCAGGCCGCCGACTACCTGTAGAAGCGTCGTACGGACATCGTTCACCGCCTTCAACTGATCCTGCGCGGCGACGCTCGCCCCGGCGAGATCGTGGTCGACCACCACCCCCGGCAGTACGACGAACACCGTACCCAGAATGACCAGCCCCGCCCCGGCCAGCAGACCTGCGACTACACGACGTCTGAGCAGCCCGTCGTGCCACGCCCGCCCCCCGCGGTCCGGTTCCCCCATCTCCATGCATGAGAGCCTAGGCGCCGCTTATAGGACGATCAAGAGTGCTGTGCCTCCGCCCCGTGACATGAGAACGGCCGTACGGGTTGGATGAGTTGTGAGGCTTACCTGGGCCCGTGCGGCCTGTTCCCAACCCGCCCTGTCCGGCATCTCGCGCACACACTTCGGCGAGTTGCTCGAAGAACTCGCGCCCCGGTGGCAGGCCGCGCGGGAGTCGGCGCTACACGAGCGGCGTGGCGGGGACCGGAGGCGGGCGGCCGGCGCCGGGCCCAAGCAGCGCCTGGTCTTCGTCGACCGGCTCCTGGTCACGCTGGTCCACCTGCGACTTGGGATCCCGCACGCTGCGCTGGCCGAGTTGTACGCAGTGGACCGTTCCACTGTCTCCGGAGCGATCCGTGAGGTCCGCCCGCTGCTGGCGGCCCGCGGTTTTGCCATCCCGGACCGGCCGGGGGTGCGGCTGCGGACGCTGGAGGACCTGTTCGCCTACGCTGGCGCGGAGGGCGTTGACCTGCGCATCGACGGCACCGAAGTGCAGGTCCGCCGCCCGCGCGCCCACCGCCCCGGCCGCAAGGCGTTCGTCTCCGGCAAGAAGAAACAGAACACCATCAAGACCACCACCTTCAGTGACCCGCAGGGTCGCACCCTGTTCAGCGGCGTGATCCGTCCAGGCCGCATGCACGACCAGACCGCCGTGCGCACCAAGGGCATCGCCGAGCAGTTCCACCTGCACCCCAAGGTCAAGGCCGAGGTTGACGAGGGCTACCGGGGCCTGGCCAACGAGTTCCCCAGCCAAGTCAGCGCCCCGCCGAAGAAGCCGAAGGACGACGCGCCGCTGGGTGAGCACCACGCCTGGCGCGAGGCGCGACGCCGTCAGTCCTCCGCGCGGATCTGCGTGGAGCACACCAACGCCGAGTACAAGCAGTGGCGGCCCCTGCAGCGGTTCACCGGCCGCCGCGAGACCTACGCCGAGACCCACCTCGCGATCGCCGCCCTCGTCTCTGACCGCTCCGCCCGGCGGGCGACCCGCCGCAAGGCGAGCACAGAACTGGTGCTCGCCCGGCAGGCCGCCTGCTGATCACCCACCAGCCAACCCGCCGGTCCGGCACGCCCCGAACTCAATCGCTCCCAAGGTCGTAAGACGCGTCGGAGGCCGGGGAAGCCGCCGGGGCGGAGCGGGTGTGGGCGGCGAGGACGGAGTCGAGGAGGCCGGGGAAGCGGTGCTCCAGGTCGACCGCGCGGAGGGCGGAGAAGCGGCGGTTGGCCTCCTCGCGCTGGGTGATCAGCCCGGACTCGCGCAACACCTTGAAGTGGTGGCTGAGGGTGGAGGGCGCGACGTCCACCGGGAAGGTGCCGCACGCGCGCTCCGCCTCGGCGCGCAGCACCCGGACGATGGTCATCCGGGTGGGGTCGGCGAGCGCGTGCAGGACGTCGAAGAGGTCGATGTCCTCGGTTGCGGGGTGGGTGAGTGCCGGTCGGCGGCGGGTGCTGCGGGGCATGGTCGCCCTCCCTGATCTGCGATGTTCGACATCCATCGAAACTGTGTGGTACCACTGCCTCGGGTTCAATTTCGTAGTTCGTCGAACATCGTAGTCGAGGGGACCGACACCCATGCGCGCACTGGTGATGACCGCACCCGGCGGGGCCGAGAACTCGCAGGTCCAGGAGATCGGGGTACCCGAACCCGGCCCCGGGCAGGTGACGGTCGACGTCGCCTACGCCGGGCTCAACTTCGTCGACGTGATGACCCGCCGGGGCGACTCCGCGTACGCGCCCGAGTGGCCGTACCGGCCCGGCAAGGAGGTGGCCGGCACCGTCCGGGCGCTCGGCGCGGGCGTCACCGGACTGGCCGTCGGCGACCGGGTGGTCGCCGCACCCGTCGGCGCCGGGCTCGCCGAGGTGGCGACCGCCGAGGCGGTGCTCACCGTGCCGCTCCCGGACGGGGTCGGGCTGCGCGAGGCCGCCGCCGTCCCGCTGGGCCTGGCCACCGCACTGCTGCTGCTGACCGACGCCGGCCGCTTCACCGCCGGGGACACCGTCCTGGTGCACTCGGCCGGCGGCGGGATCGGCCACGCCCTCGCCCAGCTCGTCCCGCTGTTCGGCGGCGGCCGGCTGATCGGCACCGTCGGCCGCCCGGAGAAGACCGCCACCGTGCTCGCCACCGGCTACCAGCACGCCTTCGCCCGCGACGAGGCGCTCGCGGAGGCGGTCCGGGCCGCCACCGGCGGCCGGGGCGTCGACCTCGTGCTCGACCCGCTGGGCACCGAGGCCCTGGACCTCGACCTCGCCGTGGCGGCCCCCGGCGCCCGGATCGTGCTGTTCGGCAACGCGGGCGGCGGCGCCGTCGCCGACCTGCCCCCGCTGGCCCGCCTGCTGGCGGGCAACCTGACCGTCACCGGCTTCAGCCACCGCGGCCTCGCCGCCACGGCCCCCGAGCGGCTCGCCCGGGCCGTCCGCCGGGTGGTCGACCTGCTCGCGGACGGCCGCCTGGAGCTGCCCGTCACCGAACTGCCCGACCTGGCCGCCGTCCCGGCCGCGCACGACGCGATGGCGGAGCGGCGGGCGACCGGCAAGTACGTGGTGCGGATCGGCGGCTGAGCCCGCCCGGGCCCGGGGGAATCCGATCAGGTCCGACCGCTTCCGACCAGCTGTGACCAGCCGTGACCCGTCCTGACCGGGTCGCGGCGTGGACCTAGGTCGGAGGATCGAGGACGACCCGAACCGCAGCCGGAGGCCCGGCCACCGCTTGATCCGTACGGTGTCGGTATGAGCGTCGACCTCGGAAAGTACTTCGCACGCATCGGGTGGGACGGCGAACGGGCACCCACCCTGGCCACGCTCCGTTCACTGCAACACGCACACGTACTGGCCATCCCGTTCGAGAACATCGACGTGGTGGTCGGCACCGTGCCGTCGCTGGACCTCGCCGACCTGGAGGCCAAGCTCGTGGCCGGCTCGCGCGGCGGCTACTGCTTCGAGCACAACACCCTCTTCGCCGCCGTGCTGGAGCAGCTCGGCTACGGCGTCACCCGCTACACCGGGCGGGTGCGGGTCGGCGCCCGGCCCGGGGAGGTCCGGCCGCGCACCCACCTGGTGCTGGCCGTCGAGGTGCCCGGGTCGGACGCGGCGCCGCACCTCGTCGACGTCGGCTTCGGGTCGACGGACGCGATGCTGGAGCCGCTGCCGATGATCCCCGGGGTGGTGCGGGAGGGCCGGGGCCGCCGGCACCGGCTGGTGCTGGAGGAGGCGGACGGCCCCGCGCCGGTCTGGGTGCTCCAGGCCCGGTCCGGGGACGCCTGGATCGAGCTGGTGTCCTTCACCCGCGACACCGCGCCGCCGACGGACATCGACGTCGCCAACTGGCACGTGGCCACCCACCCGCGCTCGCCGTTCCGCCGCCTCTTCGTCCAGCGGACGCACCGCGCCGGTCACCTCGTCCTGGACGGCACCACGCTCACCCGCACCGCGCACGACGGCACGGTGACGGTGGAACAGGTCGACGGGGCGGAGGGGGTCCGGGAGCTGCTGGAGACGGAGTTCGGCATCACCCCGCCCCCCGGCATCCGCCCCGAGCGCTGAGGCCCGCCCGCCGTCCGCCCGCCCGAGTTGGCGTGATCAGGCCCGCGGCCGAGGCAGCATGCCCGCGCTCGCGGGGGCGCACACCATTTCGGGTGAACGTCGCCACCTTCGGGTGAAGCGCATGCGTACCACCCTTGGGGGCGGCGGCCCGCTCCATAAGGTGCCGCAGGGGGTCCGCTGCTCGGCGGGCCCGTACACTGCGCAAGGAGTCAACTGATCATGTCTGCTCCCGTCGTTGACGTCTGGGGCCCGGTCACTCCCGGAGCCCACTCCGAAGTTCCCTCCGCCCCGACCCCGGGTGCCGAGTGGCACCTCACCGGCGGAACGGCATGGGTCTACCACAGCCCGCTGAACCGCCGTCAGCTCGTCAGGCCCGTCATCCTCTCCGACGGCTTCTCCGCCGGGGGGAGCAAGCTCGACCAGCTCTGGAACGGTCTGGAGGAGAACGGCGAGTACCGCTTCATCTCCGAACTCCACGCGACCGGCCATGACGTGATCATCCTCGGCTACGAGGACCGGACGGCGTCGATCACGGCCAACGCCGACACCGCCATCGAGTGCATCCGCCGGGCCCTCAACGAGCGGGCTGGCAGGGCGAAGCTGGTCGTGGGCGGCTTCAGCATGGGCGGGCTGATCACCCGCTACGCACTGGCCAAGATGGAGCAGGACCCCGAGCTTCCCGACCACGAGACGGCCGTCTACCTCTCCTACGACACCCCGCACCAGGGCGCGTGGCTCCCCGTCTCCATCCAGGCGTTCACCCACCTCGCGACCGACAGCTGGGGGGACGATCCCACGCTGGGGCCCGTCCTGCGCCAGTTCTCCGGGCTGCTCAACAGCCAGGCCGCGAAGGAGATGTCGCGCTGGCACATCGCGACGGCGGACGCGACCCCGGAGCTGCCGCAGGAGCGGGTGGACTTCCTCCGTGCGCTCGACGAGGTCGGCGGCTGGCCGCGCACCCCCCGCAGGATCGGTGTCGCCAACGGCGTGGCCACCGGCAGCGGCAACGGCGTCAAGCCCGACGTGACCGCCGTGCGATGCGACGGTGAGACGCTGAAGGACACCTGGCTCAAGACCCAGGCCCAGGGCGAGCAGATCGTCGCCCGGCTGCAGAAGACCGGTAGCGACGCGCTGCTGGTCCGCACCAACGGGCTGCCCGAGATCGACGGTGCTCCCGGTGGCCTGTTCACCATGCCGTCCCCCCAGGGCGACCCCGGCAGCTTCGGCCTGGCCGCCCTCCTCATGGGCTTCCTCGGCAACGCCGTGGACCCGGAGGTCATCCTCACGTCCTGTTTCATCCCCAGCGTCAGCGCCGTCGCCGCCGGGGAGATCGACGACCAGAAGGCCCTCTACAAGCCGATCTCGTCGGAGGACAGCGCCCTCGACGCCTTCGCGTGCGCCGGCCGCAACGAAGGCCACACCACCATGACCGAGGAACTCGGGTCGTGGATCATGAGCGAGATCCTGAACAACGCGTGACCACAGGGGTGGGCGGGCCGCACCGACGCGAAGCCCGCCCACCCCGGCCCGCGTCGACCACGGCGCCCACCGTGCCGAAGCACACGCTAGGCGCGACGCGCGGTGGTGGCGAGGCCGCGGCCCAGGTCGAGGAGGCTCAGGCCGAACATCAGCACGCCCAGCGGCACGTGCAGCGCGGGCTTGTGGGTGACGCCCAGGACCACCTGGACCGAGGCGAGCGCCAGGAAGCCGGTGGCGTACAGGATCGGCCGGGCCGGGCCGCCGCCCGGGCGCCAGGCGAGGATCGCGGCCAGCAGGTAGAGCATCGACGCTCCGTACATCACCCGCGCGCCGACGCTGTGCAGTGTCTCGCCGTACGAGGTGGAGAGCAGCAGGCCGGCGGTGGTCGCCTGGAAGAAGATCGCCAGGGTCTGCAGGGCGACGGTGAGTTGGAGGAGCGTGAAGCCGCGGCGCGCGGCCGGGGTCGTCGTCGTGGTGGCCATGGTGCGGTCCCCTCTTCCTGCCTCGCGGCGGTGGATCGGTAGTGTCCCGATCGTTCGACGAAACGGGCCCGCGAAGTGTGAGGCGGGTGGGAGCGACACAGGGGGCGGGCTGCATGGGCACCGAGGGCGAGAGATTCGAACGGCAGGCGGACGCGGTCGTCGGCGAGCGGCGGCACCTGATCAACCTCGCCTACCGGCTGCTCGGTTCACCCGCCGAGGCGGAGGACGCCGTGCAGGAGGCGTACGCCCGCTGGTACGCGATGACGCCGGACCGGCGGGGAGGCGTCGCCTCGCCCGGCGGCTGGCTGACCACGGTGGTCAGCCGGATCTGCCTGGACGTGCTCGGCTCGGCGCGGGTCCGGCGCGAGCGCTACGTCGGCGAGTGGCTGCCCGAGCCGCTGCCGGACGGCGCGGAGTGGGCGGTCGGGACGGCCGCCGATCCCGCCGATCCCGCCGACCGGATCACCCTGGACGAGTCGGTGAGCATGGCGTTCCTGGTGGTGCTGGAGTCGATGACCCCGGCCGAGCGGGTGGTGTTCGTGCTGCACGACGTCTTCCGGTACCCGTTCCCCGAGATCGCCGCGATCGTCGGACGGACGGCCGTGGCCTGCCGCCAACTGGCCTCCTCGGGACGCCGGCGGGTCGGCGCCGCGCGCGTCCCGACGGCCGGGAACGCCGCCGTGGTGCGGGAGTTCCGGCAGGCCTGGGAGGCCAAGGACATCGGCGCCCTGGTCGGCCTGCTCGACCCGTCGGCCGTGCTGGTCGCGGACGGCGGCGGCCTGGTCAGCGCGGTGGCGCGCCCGGTGGAGGGCGGCGAGCGGATCGCCCAGTACCTGGCGTTCATGGCGGAGAAGGCCCCGGGCCTGGTCCTGCTGGAGCGCGCCGTCAACGGCCGCCCCGGCCTGGTCGCCCAACGGGACGGCGCCACCGCGACGGTGGCGGCCCTCGACGTCGTGGACGGCCGGATCACCCGCATCTGGGCCGTCCGCAACCCCGAGAAGCTCGGCCGCTGGGCGGCGGCCTGACCTGCTCGCTTGCGCAATCGTCCAGCAGGGCCGCAAGGCGGTTGGGGAGCGAGTGACGGGCGTGCCTCCAGGGCCTGTTGGCCTGGAGGCACGGTTCGCCGGGGGCTATTCGGCGGGGGTGCCGCGGAGGAGGAGGGGGAGGTGGGCGCCGCGGGTGAGGGCGTCGAGGGCGTGGGTGGTGCGGCGGTACTGGTCGGGGGCCATGGCGTCGGGGAGTTGGGTGCGGTGGAGCCAGTGGACGGCGGTGACGGTGTGCGGGGGGCGGTGGCGGGCGACGGTGCTCTCTTGGGCGGAGGTGAGGCGGCCGCCCCAGTGGATGAGGGTGAGGCCTTCGGGGAGGAGTTGGGCGTCGATGTGGTCGGCGGCGAGGATTCTGCGGAGCGGGAGGACGAGGCCGG